>NZUJ01000055.1 GCA_002701295.1 Ponticaulis sp.
CGTTTTGAGCGTTGGCGCGGTTCTGGCAGGATTTTTCTTCTACGACTCATTTGTCGGCCACCATCAGGAAGCGTTCTGGAATGGCGCTGTGTACTCTGCCGCGGACAATACTGTTCTAAAAGACAAGTATGACGTGCATCACGGCGGTATCGTTCCTGGCTGGGTGTTCTATGCGCCGTTAGTCGTGACGATCATCGGTTTCCTGATTGCCACCTTCACCTATCTGTTCAACCGGGGTGTCGGGGCGAAAATTGCCAAAACGGGTGGTCCGCTCCATTCGCTGTTCTACAACAAATGGTATTTCGACGAGATCTATCAGGCGACATTCGTTCGCGGTACGAAGGTCCTTGGCGACTTCTTCTGGAAAACAGGTGACAAGAAGATTATCGATGGTCTTGGCCCGGATGGCCTGTCGGGACTGGCTCGCTGGAGCGCGTCGCGTCTTTCCGCAATGCACACCGGTTATCTTTATCACTATGCCTTTGTCATTCTTGCAGCCGCTGCGGTCTTCGGCGCCGTCATGCTGATCAATTCGATGGGAGTGAGTTAGATGGGTGAGTTTGCCCTCCTATCGTTCACGATTTTCTTCCCGCTTCTCGGCGCGATCCTGCTTCTGTCGATCAGAAAGGTCGCTGCTTCAGGTAGTGAGGACGACGTAAGTCACGAAAGTCGGATTGCGTTCTCTACGGGTATCGTTGTGAGCGCCATGACGTTTATTCTGTCGTTGATTGCGCTGGCCTATTTCAATCCGTCGATTGAAGGCTATCAGCTTCTCGAAGACATCCACTGGTTTGGGGGTGCTCTCAACGAAGACGGTACGATGACAGGTGGAATTCGCTACAAACTCGGCGTTGATGGCTTGTCGATCCTTCTCGTCTTGCTGACGACCTTTCTTACGCCGCTGTGCTTCCTGGCAAGCTGGAGCAGTATCAAGCATCGCGTAACCGAATATGTTGCCGCCTTCCTGATACTCGAATCCTTGATGCTCGGCGTATTCTGTTCGCTCGACCTCATGCTGTTCTACGTTTTCTTCGAGGGCGGCCTGATTCCGATGTTCATCATCATCGGTATCTGGGGTGGCGCTGAGCGGATTTATGCATCGTTCAAATTCTTCCTTTACACGCTGCTTGGCTCACTTTTCATGCTGATCGCGATCATCGCGATGTATTTGCAGGCAGGAACGTCTGACATTGCGGTGCTTCAGGACGTCATGCCAAAGCTGTTTGCTGTGGATGACGGAAAGTTTGGCGTACAACATCTGCTCTGGTTGGCATTCTTCGCATCATTTGCGGTGAAGTTGCCTATGTGGCCTGTGCATACATGGCTGCCGGACGCACACGTTCAGGCGCCGACAGCGGGGTCGGTGATTCTAGCCGGTGTCCTGCTGAAAATGGGCGGCTATGGCTTTCTGCGGTTCTCCCTGCCGATGTTCCCGGAAGCGAGTGTCTACTTCCAGCCTATGGTGTTTGCGCTCAGCGTAATCGCGATTGTGTACGCATCGATCGTGGCCTTCCGTCAGACAGACATGAAAAAGCTGATTGCTTATTCGTCTGTCGCTCACATGGGTTTCGTGACGCTCGGTATTTTCTCCTTCACTGAAACCGGTGTTCAGGGCGCAATCTTCCAGATGATTTCGCACGGCGTGATCTCAGGTGCGCTCTTCCTGATCGTCGGTGTGATCTATGATCGGATGCACACACGGGAAATCTCATTCTACGGTGGTCTGGTCTCTCGTATGCCGATCTACGCAACTGTGTTCATGCTCTTCACAATGGCAAATGTCGGGCTGCCGGGAACCAGTGGGTTCATCGGTGAGATTCTTACAATGATTGGCGGTTACCAGGCTGCAACCTGGGCTGCTGCCGGTGCTGCGCTAGGCGTGATTTTCTCTGCAGTTTACATGCTGACGCTCTACAGACGGACAGTGTTCGGCGTGATTACCAATGAAAAGCTCGAGGGGATCTCGGATCTCACACGGACCGAAATGATCGTGTTTGCGCCTCTGGTTGTCGCGACCATTGTTCTCGGTGTGTATCCTCAACCAATTTTCGACATGGCTCATATGAGTGTTGAGCCAATTCTTTCAGTTTTCGCATCGCTTGGCGGGTAGGTTAGTATGGATTGGAATTCGATCATCGCCGCAGCTTCACCTGAGCTCTTGCTAGCGTTTGCAGGGTTGTTGGCAGTTGTCGTAGGCGCGATCTACAAAGATGCGTTCGCGCGTATCTCGCTCGATGCTGTTGCTGTTGTGCTTGTCGTTGCGGGTATTCTGTCGCTCGTAAAAATAGAAGGCGGATTGGCGTTTGGCGGTCTCTGGGAAACAGATCCGTACACCAACCTCGCCAAAGCGGTTTGCTATTTCTGTTCGGCCATCGCGCTTCGAATGGCGAGCCAGTATCTCGTCAGCGAAAAGCTGATCCGGTTCGAGTATGCGATCCTCGTGATTTTTGCCAATCTGGGCATGGGCATTGCGCTGGCTGCTAACGATCTGATGACTCTTTATCTAGGTATCGAGACTCTTGGCCTGTCTTCTTATGTTCTTGCGGCTTTCAATCGCGATAGTCAGCGTTCGTCAGAAGCGGGTCTGAAGTATTTTGTCCTGGGATCTCTCGCATCGGGCATCATCCTCTATGGCGCATCTCTGGTGTATGGCTTCAGCGGCTCAACCAATTACGACGTGATTGCGCTTTCAGACTTTAATCTTGGCGTCATGTTTGGCCTGGTGCTTTTGATTACCGGCCTTGCCTTCAAAGTGTCCGCTGCGCCGCTGCATGTCTGGACACCAGATGTTTATCAGGGCGCACCAACGCCAGTCGTGACCTTCTTTGCATCCGCGCCAAAAGTCGCTGCCATGGTGATGTTCGCCACGCTCCTGTTTGAAGCCTTCGGCTCGGTACTCGATCAATGGCAGGATGTCGTTTCCATCATTGCTGGCGCTTCCATGATTATTGGTGCTTTTGGCGCGCTTCGTCAGACCAATATCAAGCGACTTTTCGCCTATTCGTCGATTGGCAACATGGGCTACGCCCTGATTGCGCTCGCGGCCGGGCAGGAAAAAGGTGCTGCGGCGTTACTGGTCTATATGGCGATCTATGCGTTCTCCCAGCTCGGCATTTTTGGAGTGATCCTGTCCATGCGTCGTCGAGGCGGAATGGTTGAAGACATCTCTGAGCTTTCAGGGCTGTCGACGTCCATGCCTTGGCTCGCCGTCTGTATGACTGCGCTTGTTTTCTCAGTCGCTGGCATCCCGCCACTGGGTGGTTTCTTCGGCAAGCTCGTTGTTTTCCAGGCTGGTGTTGAAGCCGGATTGTGGCCAATCGTTGTGATCGGTATTTTGTCGTCAGTGGTGTCTCTGGGATACTATCTGAAGATCATCATGCTCATCTGGGGCGGCGAGAAAATGCCGGCATTCCAGGGAACATCTGGCACGGTCACATTCACAGTGACGGCGGCGACACTTCTGGTCTTCCCTGTATTTGTTATCCTGATCGGCTGGATGATGGCGACGGCTGGTGGACAGTTTGGTCTGCCATTTGGTTGATCCCAGCGCTAAATGTTCAGCTCCAAACTCATGATGTCTCCCTGGCCAGCTTTATGGTGGGATGAGATAGACAGCACGAGCCTTGAAGCCAGCCGACGAGCCGCGAACGGGGATTTGGGGCCTGTTTGGCTAGCTGCCAGGTCACAGAATGGTGGTCGAGGGCGTCTGGGCCGCAAATGGGTTTCCGAGCCAGGCAATCTCTACACGACAGCCATTTTTCCGCTTGATAAGCTGTCTCCTGATGTCGCGAGTTTGTCTCTGTCGTGCGGGCTCGCGGTTCGCGATTGCGTCATAGAACTCACTCAGGGGCAGGTCATTCCCGGGCTGAAGTGGCCGAACGATGTTCGTGTGGATGGACGAAAACTTTGTGGCATCTTGTTGGAAAGTGGCCAGTCCGCCCACACGGGAATCTGGCTGTCTATCGGTATTGGCCTCAACATTGCTCATGCGCCGGACCTCGGAACGTATGAAACATGCTGCCTGTTAGATTTCTCGCCAGCATTTCGGTTTTCGCCTGAAGATGTTCTGACGGTTCTCGACAATCAGCTGCGACATCGTTTGGACAATCATTTGAAGAACGGTTTGTCTTCTGTGATTGACGATTGGACAGCGGCAACGGATCAGTTTGGTTTGCGCTATAAAGTCGTCATCAATGGCAAAGATGTGGTGGGTGAATTTGCGGGCTTGGACGCCAGCGGCCAAATGTGCTTGAAAACAGAGACCGGTGACACATTCTCAGTCGCTGCAGGTGAAGTCGTACAAGTTAAGGAAAGCGACGCGAATGCTTCTGGCTATTGATGTCGGTAACACCAATACCGTTTTTGGTTTGCATGATGGTGAAACCTGGGTGGCGCAGTGGCGTAGCGCGACTGACTCAACCAAGACAGCCGATGACTATGCCGTCTGGCTTACTCAACTTTGTCGGCTCGAAGGCCTCTCATTTGGAGCGATTTCAGACTGTGTAATTTCGACCGTGGTGCCGCAAGCCAAATTTAATTTCCGAAATCTTGGTCGCAGATATCTCAATGCGGAACCAATGTTCATTGGCGAGCCAGATGTATCGCTTGGCGTTCCAATTCGTATCAGCAGGCCAGAGCAAGTCGGAGCAGACAGACTGGTGAATGCGGTCGGCGCGCATAAACAGCATACCGGCCCTCTGATCGTCGTGGATAGCGGTACCGCAACAACATTCGACATTGTAGGCGCGGATGGTGGCTTTGAAGGTGGCGTGATTGCGCCCGGTATAAACCTCTCGATGAGGGCACTTCACGATGCCGCTGCGAGCCTTCCGAGAATTGCAATTCAACGGCCTCCCCAGGTTATTGGTCAGGATACGGTTTCTGCCATGCAGTCCGGGGTGTTTCTGGGATACCTGAATCTGATTGATGGTCTGATCCGTCGGATCAAGGCTGAGTATGGGCAACCGATGACTGTTATTGGCACAGGTGGCGTCGCCTCTCTGTTTGAGGGCGAGAGCGAAGAAATAAATGTGTTTGATCCGGATATAACCATCCGCGGACTTTATGAAATTTTCAAAAGAAACAAGACAGCTACATAATGAATGATGAAAATGAACTGCTGTTTCTGCCACTCGGCGGGTGCAATGAAATTGGTCTGAACTTCAATGCCTATGCCTATGGTCCGCCACACAAAAAACGCTGGATCATTGTCGATATGGGCGTCTCATTTGGCGATGATCGTACCCCTGGCATTGATGTGATTTGCCCTGATCCAAGCTTCATTGAAGATCATAAGGATGACATTGAAGCCATCATCTTTACCCATGCGCACGAGGATCACATCGGTGCAGTTGGGCATCTCTGGCAACGGTTCCGCAAACCTATGTATGCGACGCCGTTTACCGCAGAGCTGATCAAAGGAAAGCTTCACGATGCCAATCTGGCTGAAGCGATCGATCACCTGAATGTCGTTCCGTTGGGGAGCAAATTTGATGTTGGTCCTTTCGGTATCGAATACGTGACGCTCACCCATTCCATTCCTGAGCCGAACGGTCTTGCGATCCGCACGCCGCTTGGGTTGTTGCTGCACACAGGTGACTGGAAAATTGATCCTGACCCGCTGATCGGCGAGCCATTTGATGGCAGTCATCTTCAGAAAATGGGGGATGAAGGTGTGCTGGCGATGTTGTGTGATTCCACAAATGTCTTTGAAGAGGGCGAGTCGGGATCTGAGCTCGGTTGCCGGGATGAGCTGATCAAACTGATCGGAGAGCAAACCGGAAGAGTAGCCGTAACCGCATTTGCGTCGAATGTTGCGCGCGTGGACAGCGTTGTCCGGGCTGCGGAAGCCAATGGTCGTCATGTTTGTCTTGTCGGTCGTTCCATGCACCGAATTACTTCAGCAGCGAAAGCGGTCGGTTTGCTGGCAGACGTCGCTGAGTTCGTTGATGAGAAAGATGCTGGCTTCCTGCCGCCTGAAAATATTCTCTATCTCTGCACGGGGTCTCAGGGCGAGCCGCGCGCGGCGCTTTCGCGTATTGCGCAAGGAAGTCATCCGAACGTGTCACTTCGGGAAGGTGACACCGTCATCTTCTCATCGCGCGTTATCCCGGGAAATGAGCGGGGTATTTACGACCTCCAGAATGCGCTCGCAGAGCGTGGTATCCGCCTGATCACAGATAGGATGAGGCCAATCCACGTCTCAGGACACCCTTGCCGGGATGAGTTGCGCCGCATGTATCAATGGGTGCGCCCCAAAATTTCTGTACCCGTGCATGGCGAGCGACGTCATATTCTCGAGCATGCCGAATATGCGAAATCTCTTCAGGTGCCGGAGGCCGTGACGCCCAAGAACGGTGATGTCATCAGATTGGCGCCCGGTAAGCCCAAAACTGTCGATGAAGTTCCAACCGGCCGACTTCTGCTGGATGGAAATCGTCTGATCCCTGAACATTCGCAAGGAATTGGAGAGCGCCGTAAGCTAGCTTATGGCGGCCATCTTCTGGTTGCCCTGACATTTGATGATGATGGCGATCTGATTGATGGGCCCGTGACACTCGTTCGTGGTTACTCCGAGGCCGACGGTCGAGCTTTGGATGAGACGATTGATGTTCTCGACGAGGCGGCGGAAAAGCTTGTCGACGAAATGAAGCGGAAAGTCCGTCTTGACGACGATGCTGTCGAGCGCGCATTGATCCGTGGTCTACGCAAAGTCTGCGAACGCGAACTCGGAAAGCGACCGTTGATCGATGTGGCGGTCTTGCGTGAATAGGTTTGTTGAAAGCTGAGGGAAGTAGAATGATCGGTCCATTGAACCATGTTGGCATTGCTGTGCCGTCTATCGAAGAGGCTGCTCAGACCTATCGTGACCTGTACGGTGCAACCGATATCACTGAGCCCGGCGCGATGGCCGAACAAGGCGTGCGTTTCTGTTTCGTAAATCTGCCGAACAGCCAGATCGAGCTCATTGAGCCGTATGGTGAGAACTCGCCAATTGAGAATTTTCTCAAGAAGAATCCAAAAGGCGGCCAGCACCATGTCTGCTTTGAGGTCGACGATATTCACGCAGCCAAAAAAGAGATGGAAGCCAAAGGCGCGACTATCCTCAATGAGCCGCGCATCGGCGCACACGGCACGCTCATCATTTTCGTTCATCCAAAGAACTCAAATGGTGTTCTCATTGAGCTGATGGAAAGTCCGAAGCACTAATGAACTGGTTCTCCGCCATTGTGGTGTTTGTGATCTCCTGGTGGATGATCCTTCTGGCCCTCTTGCCGATCGGTGTCAGAGGGCAACATGAAGACTATACGCCAACAGATGGCACAGACCCGGGCGCACCCCAGGTGACAGGCCTCAAGAAAAAGGCGATCTGGACGACATGCGGTGCGATTGCTGTCACATTGATCGCTTATGTCGTTGCCAATTCCGGCCTCATTCAGCCCCCCGAAGTGAACTGGTAGAATTGCCCATTGCGCCGCAACAGGCCCGGCGTTAGAGCAGGTTCGCTCAATAGTCAGTGTAAGATCAGATGAAACTGTCGAACTATTTTCTTCCCGTCCTGAAAGAAACCCCTTCAGAGGCGACAATTGCGTCCCACCAGCTCATGCTGCGTGCCGGAATGGTTCGCCAGAATGGTGCCGGTATTTACACCTGGCTTCCGTTGGGCCTGAAGGTTCTGCGGAAAATCGAAACCATCGTTCGCGAAGAGATGAATCGTGCCGGCGCGGTCGAAGTGCTGATGCCGACCATTCAGCCGGCAGAGCTCTGGCAAGAGTCCGGACGCTATGATGATTACGGCAAGGAGATGCTTCGGATCGTCGACCGTCACGATCGCGATATGCTTTATGGTCCGACGAATGAAGAGATGATCACAGACATCTTCCGGTCATTTGTCCGCAGTTATAAACAGCTGCCAATGAACCTTTATCATATTCAATGGAAATTCCGTGATGAGATTCGTCCGCGATTTGGCGTGATGCGTGGTCGAGAATTTCTTATGAAAGATGCGTACTCATTCGATGTCGACGCCGAGAGCGCCCGTCGGTCCTATCAGAAAATGTTTTGTGCTTATCTCAACACATTTGATCGCCTGGGTCTGACGGCTATTCCGATGAAAGCAGATACCGGTCCGATTGGTGGCGATCTCAGCCACGAATTCATCATTCTGGCTGATACGGGCGAGAGCGCGGTCTTCTGCGACAAGACCCTTCTGGACCTTCCTGCTCCTGGCCTCGACTTCGATTTCGATGGTGATCTGGAGTCTGAACTCCAAAAGCGTACGCAGTATTATGCGGCGACCGAAGAAATGCATGACGAGGAAGAGTTCGCGAAGGTGCCCACAGACCGTCAGGTCTCTGCACGCGGCATCGAGGTTGGCCACATCTTTTATTTTGGTGATAAATACTCAGCGCCGTTAAAGGCTGAAATCATGAATGCAGAGGGCAAGTCTGTCCCCGTTCAGATGGGATCGTACGGCGTTGGTGTTTCCCGACTCGTTGGCGGGATCATCGAAGCCTGTCACGATGACAAGGGCATTGTATGGCCTAAATCCGTTGCGCCGTTTGATATTGGAATCGTGACAATCAAAGCCAAAGACGAAAAGATTCAGGCCGCGGGCCAGGATGCTTATGACAAGCTGTCAGCTGCTGGGTTTGATGTTCTCTATGATGATCGCGACGCAAGTCCGGGCGTTAAATTCTCCACCTTTGAACTTATCGGTTTGCCAACAGTTATCGCTATTGGTCCTAAGGGTTTCGAGGATGGGGTCGTTGAGGTGAAGGATCGGGCCACAGGAACGTCTGAAGAAATGTCTCTTGAAGCCGCGCTCGAAAAACTCAAGGCCGACTCGTGAAAGAAATCGATCCGTCAGCTTTGAAAGACAGACCCTTTGGGTCTTATGAGCGGTCTCTGTCATTTCGTTATCTGCGCGCTAAACGAGAGCATGGCGGCGTGGCGATCGTGTCGATTCTGTCGCTTGTCGGAATTGCGCTTGCTGTCGCGGCTCTAATCATCGTCATGTCGATCATGAACGGCTTTCGAGCCGAACTGGTAGATCGCGTGCTTGGCAATTCAGGGCATATCCGGATTGTCAGCGGACAATATCCTCTCGATGAAGTCGAACAGGTTATCACGGCTCTTGAGGGGCGTCCGAATGTCCAGTCAGCAATGCCGGTCGTGGAAGGCTATGTGCTGACCACGAATTCAGGTCTCGCTCGTGCGGCGTTCGTGAGAGGGCTAAAACCAGAAGACGCAGCGAAATTGCCATATCTTCAATCCGACCTTTATTCCGGAACAGTTGAAGGCTTCGGTGAAGGGAAGTTCGGCGGTAATGGCGTGCTGGTATCAGAACGTCTGGCGCGCAGCCTTTATATCGGATCAGGAGATGAGATCACCCTCGTGGCGCCTGAAGGTGCCTCGACTATGGGTGGGGTCTTGCCGCGCCGGAAAGTCTATACCGTTCAAGGTGTGTTTCAGGTGTTCGCCGGGAATGCTAATCCTCTGGATGATGTGTTGATCATCATGCCGCTAGAACAGTCTCAGCTGTTTTTCAATTTTCGCGATCGCTATCCGATTTTGGAAGTCAAGCTGACAGATCCACAACACGTGGATGTCGAGCTTCAGGAACTGCGTCGGACTGTTCTTCCTCCGGGAATTCCGACGCAAACCTGGAAAGAACTCTATCAAGGAATTGTCGGCGCGTTGGAAGTCGAACGTAGCATGATGCGATTGATCTTCGCAGTTCTCATCACCATTACCGCGTTGAATATCATTACGGGTATCGTCATGCTCGTAAAGAACAAGGCTAGAGATGTGGCGATCCTCCGGACTATGGGCGCAACGCGCTCAACGGTATTGCGTGTCTTTCTGATGGTGGGCGCAATACTCGGAACACTGGGTCTCGCTATTGGCTTGGCTCTGGGACTGCTCGTTTGTTTCTTCATTGAACCGATCCAGGACTTCCTGAATCTTGTGACGGGTGGTGCAATCTGGAACCCGGATGTCTATGGACTGCCGTACATTCCGGCACTTATCGATTGGTTCGAAGTCGGGTTTGCGTCGTTCTATGCCTTGTTCGTCTCTGTGATAGTGGCGCTTTTGCCAGCTTGGAATGCAGCCCGTCTCGACCCTGTTGAAGCGCTGAGGTCTGAATAGCAATGACGGTTGTACTCGAACTTCGAAACGTCGTCCGGACCTACAAAACCGGCAAGTTGAGTGTGGATGTGCTCAAGGGCGTCAACCTGACACTGAGCCGCGGTGAACTGGTTGGACTGGTTGGTCCTTCAGGTAGTGGCAAATCTACGCTGCTGCATACGGCTGGACTGCTTGAACGACCGCAATCTGGTGATGTTGAATTTGCCGGTTCTGATTGCCTGAGTTTGTCGGATCGGGAGCGCACGCTGCTTCGCCGAACCCGGCTGGGATTTGTCTACCAGTTCCACCATCTGCTTCCAGAATTTTCTGCGATCGATAATGTGGCAACGCCGCTTTATCTGTCGGGCGTCAGCAAGAAAGAGGCACGAGCACGAGCCGAAGATCTGCTTGAACGAATGGGCCTTGCACACCGAATGAACCACCAGCCGATGGAAATGTCGGGTGGTGAGCAGCAACGCGTGGCGATTGCGCGAGCACTGGCAAACCGCCCGGCAGTGATGATTGCGGATGAGCCGACTGGAAACCTCGACACCAACACCACAGAAGCTGTTTTTCAGCAGCTGATCGAGGTTGGGCGGACAGAAGGCCTCGCCATGTTGATCGCGACGCACAATCTGGCACTCACGCGATACATGGACCGCGTTCTGACGCTTGAGGACGGACAACTCACAGATTTTGATGTCTCCAAGGCTTCTATCCTGCCATAGGCTCGGTCATGCTGCGTTCCGATAAGGAGCACGTCATGTCTGACCCATATGCTGAGATCCCATTTGTACACCTCGGCGTCCGGTCTGCGTTTTCACTGCTGGAAAGCATGATTACGACCTCCGCGCTGTCGAAATGGACACAGGATCATTGTGTTCCGGCGATTGCGGTAACTGATCACAACAACCTGTTTGGTGCGCTGGAGATTTCAGAAGCACTGGCCGGAAATGGCGTTCAGCCTATCCTGGGCGTCAGTTTTGATGTCATGCCGCCGGGTCATGATGTCGTTCCCTATAAACTCACCATCTATGCGCAGGATGAGACGGGATATGAGCGGCTCATGGCGCTATCGTCTTTCTCATATCTGGAGAGTCCCGACGGCGTGCCGGTGCTCGCTGAACAACATGTGTTTGATCAGACGGATGGGCTGATTGTGTTTTCCGGCGGGGCCTGGGGGCAGGCAGGACAAGCGGCGCAACGGGGCAAAACAGATCAGGTCAAAGATGCTCTGGTTCGTCTTAAGAACGCTTATCCGGGGCGATGCTATGTCGAAATTCAGCGCCATTCTGAGCCGGAAGAACTGGCGACGGAACCTTATTTGATTGACGCAGCCTATGAACTCGATCTGCCGCTGGTCGCCGTGCAGGATGCACGCTTTCTCAAACGCGAAGACCACGCGGCGCATGATGCACTCATGTGTATTCGCAACGGCAACTATGTCGGGCAGACTGAACGCTATCGGATTACGGACGAGCATTATCTCAAGACTGTCGACGAGATGCGTCTTTTGTTTGCAGACTTACCGGAGGCGCTGGAGAATACCGTCGAGGTTGCGCAGCGGTGCGCCGTTCGTCCGCGAATGCGAAAGCCGATCCTGCCTCGTTTTGATGGCGTCGAGGGCCGGACCGAAATTGAAGAGCTGCGCGCTCAATCGGAAGAGGGCCTTAAAGCGCGACTGGCGGCGGCTGAGAAACTCTACGGCACCGTTGAGGAATACGAAGAACGCCTTCGATATGAGCTGAGCGTCATTGAGAATATGGGATTTCCGGGCTACTTCCTGATCGTCTCGGACTTCATCAAATGGGCGAAGGAACACGGAATTCCCGTAGGGCCGGGTAGGGGCTCGGGCGCGGGTTCGCTGGTCGCCTGGGTGCTCCTGATTACCGACCTTGATCCGCTTCGTTTCGGATTGCTGTTCGAGCGCTTCCTGAACCCGGAACGGATTTCCATGCCGGACTTCGACGTCGACTTCTGTCAGGAACGGCGCGGCGAAGTGATCCGCTACGTTCGTGATAAATACGGCGAAGAAAGTGTGTCGTCGATCATCACCTTTGGCACGCTGCAGGCGAAGGCTGTCGTTCGCGATGTTGGCCGCGTAATGCAGATGCCATACGGTCAGGTGGATCGTCTGTCCAAGTTGATCCCGTTCAACCCGGCCAAGCCGCCGAAACTAAAAGACGCGATCCTCGACGAACCAAAATTCGATGAAGAGAAGGATCGTGATCCCCTCGTCGGCGAGATGCTCGATACCGCCCTCGCGCTGGAAGGGCTTTACCGGAACGCAGGCACGCACGCGGCGGGTGTTGTGATTGGCGACCGGCCGCTTGTTCAGCTGACCCCGCTTTATCGAGATCCGCGCTCAGACCTGCCGGCGACGCAACTCAACATGAAATGGGCCGAACTAGCCGGTCTGGTGAAGTTCGACTTCCTCGGCCTCAAAACGCTGACTGTGGTCCAGCGCGCGCTCAACTTCCTTGAGCAGACCCATGAGAGTATGCCGGAATCCTGGCGCCTCTATAACGACGCTGAAACTTACCAGCTCATGTCTGTCGGCGACACACTCGGCGTGTTCCAGCTCGAGGGCGCGGGCATGCGTGATACGCTCCGCAAGGTACAGCCGGGCTCGATGGAGGACGTGATCGCGATCATCTCGCTCTATCGTCCCGGGCCGATGGACAACATCCCCCAGTTCGTTGACGTGAAGTTCGGCCGGGTTGAAGCGGACTATTATCATCCGCTCCTGAAGCCCATCCTGGAAGAGACTTACGGCGTGCCGGTCTATCAGGAACAGGTGATGCGGATGGCGCAGGAACTGGCCGGGTATTCGCTCGGCGAGGCCGATATGCTCCGCCGCGCCATGGGTAAGAAAAAAGTCGAGGAGATGATCAAGCAGCGCAAACGCTTCATTGAAGGCGCTGCGGAAAAGGATGTCCCCGAGAAACAGGCCAGCCATATCTTCGACGTGATGGAGAAGTTTGCTGGATACGGCTTCAACAAATCTCACGCGGCGGCCTATGCGGCGATTTCCTATCAGACCGGATATCTGAAAGCGAACCACCCGATCGAGTTCCTTGCCGCCTCGATGAGCCTCGATATCCAGAACACAGACAAGCTGGCGGCCTTCTTCCAGGAAGCGAGACGCCTCAAGATCGAAGTCAAAGCGCCGGATATCAACACCAGCAATGACGACTTCGATGTTCGAGATGGCGCGATCATTTATGCACTCGGCGCGATTAAAGGCGTCGGCATGGAAGCCATGCGCCATGTCTGCGAAATTCGCAAAGAGCGCCCGTTCGATAGTCTGCACGATTTCGCAGAGCGCGTTGATCCGCGACTGATCAACCGGAAATGCCTCGAATCTCTGGCGCGGGCAGGGGCGTTTGATACGCTTGAGCCGAACCGCGCCCGGGCGTTGAAGGCAGTGGATGTCCTGGTTGCCACAGCCTCTTCAGCGGCAGACGACCGCGCTGCGAACCAGAATTCGCTCTTCGGTGATGACAAGACCCAGACTCGCGCGCCGATTCCCAAAACGCCGATGTGGAGCCAGGCGCAGCTGCTCGACCATGAGTTCAAGGCCATCGGATTCTATCTCTCCGGTCACCCGCTGGATGGATTGCTGCTCGCCGGCGCGAGAGACCGGATCACGCTGGCAATGGATCTGCAAACAGCCGCGCGAGAGAAGTCCACGCTCGAGATGATGGGCATTATTCGTGCGCGGAGTGAACGGCCCGCCCAATCGGGTGGGAAGTTTGCCTTTGTCACCTTCTCGGACCCGACTGGCGAATTCGAAGCCATGGTCATGCCGGAAACCCTGATGGAGATCCGGGAGCTGATCGAGCCGGGCGCGTCTGTCGTGGCGCGCATCCGCGTTCGCATCAAGGAAGATGACATCCGCCTGACGGTTGATGGCGTTATCCCTCTGGAGAAGGCAGCACTGGGCGCGCCGAAAGGTCTGGTGGTGAGCCTGTCGCCCAATTCGGCGCTGGAGCCACTCGTCGAAGTGTCGAAACATCTGGTCAATCTGCAAACTCATGAGCGTGGTGAAATCCGGCTCGAAGTGCCTGTTGAGGGCGGCGGAATTGCGATTGTCAGCCTGCCGGGGAAATACGCTGTCGGGACGGCGGCAGCTCAGGCGCTGAAGTCGGCGCCTGGCGTACGTAAGGTGCGCGAACTGGCGGCATAGTCTGAGTATTTGCTTCCGTATCGCTTCGCTCACATGAAGCGTGCTCAAGGCTGCGTTTTCTGTTTGCTCGCACCCATTTCCGAGACTGCGTATCGGTGGTGCTGCGCCTGCGCTTTGATTGTGAGGTGGCCAGCACTGGCGTTCGAGAAAAGCGCGCAGCCCTGAGCCCGACCCATCGCGAAAC
>NZUJ01000056.1 GCA_002701295.1 Ponticaulis sp.
GTAGCCGAGTGTTCCGCCACCAATCGTATCTTTGACAAGCTTGAACGTGGCGCCCGCAGATGAATTCACCTGTTCGAAGGTGAGGTTCACATAGTCGGTGAACATGCCCAGAGCATCCATTGCGGCGTCAATTTCGAACTGTTCCCAGGCTTCGGAAGTAACCCCGGCGAACCGTTCACCTACCTCAGCGAAGTAAACCGTCACCGTATTCGAACCGAGCTGAGATCCCCAGTCGAGTGAATCGAGGATGTTATCTGGCTGAGGCGGTGGAGGAGGCGGCGGAGGAGGAGGGGGTGGAAGCGGTATGCCCCCGTCAGATGTCGCCTTCAAAAGATAGGTTCCGAGCGCATCGGCATTTGTGCCGGTATAGGCCGCAGCAGCCAGATAATAGGTACCTGTTTCTGTCGCATCAAAGCTAATCAGGGAGTTCAGCGAAGCGTCTGAGCGGTCATCATTATAGGCGATCAGTTCACCGTCGCTGTTATACAGATAGAGAAACGGGTCATTGAGCGGATTAACGGCATTGCCTTTGCCGTTCAGGACAAAGGAATAAGACTCGCCGGCCACAAGCTCCACGGCATACCAGTCCTGATCCGTGACATAGTCCAGATCGCCAAAAACAGACGCGCCATCGACTGTGATGACCGGATTGTTGAAAATGCCATTGGCAACTGAGTCGGACGGGCGCTCGCTCACCGAGAGCGTATAGTCGCCCGTCAGGTTCAGATAGGCAGCAGCTTCGATGAAATAATCCTGATCTGCGCTAGCTGTGAACGAGATACGAGCGGCATTTCCTGCACCGCCCTGATCGTCAAGGGCGATTTGTGCGCCACTTTCTGTATAGAGCCCGAGCACGGTGTCGCCATTGGTGATGTCATTAGAGGTGAGGTTGATGGTGTAGGTGACACCTTCTTCCAGACTAACGCGAAACCAGTCTGTGTCGCCGGAGAAGTCGATCGTTTCATTGACTGTTCCGCCGACAGAAATTGTCTCGGTCGACGACGGATCGCCGGGAATAGTGCTTGAAATCGAAGGGTCAGCGGGCTGAGATGCCTGTTTGAAGGACGCGCCCGCTGGTGCGAAATCAGTGGAGCCAAAAGAGGTCGCAGGATCAAATACGGGCTGCGAAATATCGACGTCGTCAAAGCTCAGAAATGGCGACACGTGCTGTGTGAAGCTGCCACGACTCAAATTCAGGAGCGTTTCCTGCCAACCATTGTTTCTCATAATTTTTTCCATGCCCGATACCTGATTGACTCACCCTACAGGACGGAATGGAAAATGCGCACTAATTTTTGAATGCTTGGTTTCAAAACCGGATCAGGTCAGTTCGCCCCGACGTTTGAGTTCTTCGATGGCAGCATCAGAGACAAAGCCATTTGTCTGGCGCTCATGACCGAATGTGCTGACCTGATTATGACCCGGAATGAAGGTCATGTCGCCGCCCAGTGGCCAGAGCTTCGTCGTGATGGATGTAACCAGCTGCTTGAAATTGCCCTTCGGGAAATCTGTCCGGCCAATGCTTCCCTGAAAAAGGACATCACCAACAAAGGCGAGCTTTATGTCTGAGTTATAGATGCAGACATGGCCCGGGGTGTGGCCCGGCGTATGGACGACGTGAAATTCATAGTCGCCGAGCTTCAGCGTGTCGCCATCTTCCAGATAACGCGTTGGGACCACGTTTCGCGGGCCTTCAGTGATGCCGTATTTCTTCCACTGGGTAACAATGTCATCCATCAGCCATTGGTCATCCTTGTGCGGGCCGATCACAGGGGCGCCTGTAATCTCGCGGATTTCGTCAGCGGCGCCAGCATGATCAAGATGGCCATGGGTCAGCCAGACTTCCACGATGTCGACGCCAACCTGTTTGGCCGCCGCCATCAGCTTTTCAGCCTCGCCGCCCGGATCGACGAACACGCCCTTCATTGTTGTCGTATCCCAGAGCAGTGAACAATTCTGCTGGAAAGGGGTCACGGGAATGATGGAGACCTTCAGGGTTGGTTCTGTGCGGGCGTTCATCAAATCTCTCCGGATGCTGGTCTTGCGAGGTCAGACATATATTGTCCTCTTCGCCTTCTTCAAAAGCTGGTCTAAAGAGGAATCTGTCGGCAGTGAAGAGGGGCCGGACAATGTGGAACCGTCTAAAATTCAGGCTTATTCTCATATTGCTCGCGATGGCAGGCCTCGCAATCTATTGGTTCGTTAGTCAGAAGCCTGTCGGATATACAGACCGACGGCAGGTTCTCACCACAACGATTGAACAGGAAAATGAGCTCGGGCTCCAAGCCTATGCGCAGATTCTGAGCCAGGAAGGCGAGAATGTCGTCTGCAGTGGCAATGCGTCCAGTTGTTCGTCGCTTGAGCGTGAAATTCTGGAACGGGTTCAGGCAATCGGTGAAGATCTGCGTCTGGCAGCAATCGCTTATGAAGATGAGCTCATCGCCTCGGGCGAGCCAGTCGAACCCAAGGCGCGTGATTTCGAATGGACCTTCAATGTTATTCAGTCTGACCAGCCGAACGCGTTCTGCCTGCCGGGTGGCTATGTCGCCATTTATACGGGCATTCTGGATGTGACGGGCAATTTCGACGGCGAAGTGACCGTTGAAGATGTCGTGGACCTCGACAAGCTGGCCGTCATGATGGGCCATGAGATTGCCCACGCACTCGCGCGACATGGCGGCGAACGCATGAGCCAGGGCAAGATTTTGCAGGTGGGTCAGATAGCCGTTGGGGTCGCTGGCGGCGATCAGCGCATCATGGAGGCGTTCGGTTTGGCGGCGCAAACGGGTGTGCTCCTGCCTTTCTCTCGTCAACATGAGGCGGAAGCTGACAAGATCGGGCTCGAGCTGCTGGTGCGCGCCTGCTATGACCCGCGCGAAGCGCCGGAGCTGTGGGAGCGAATGGGAACATTGGGGCAGGGGCAGAAACCCCCTGAGTTTTTGTCGACCCACCCGTCTTCAGAACGTCGTGCTGAAAACTTCAGAGAGTGGATGCCTGATGCCGTTTCAGAGTATGTGGCACGGGGATGCCCTGCGTTATCGGGGCGGTAAAACACATTTCTGACGATTAAGTTCCGAACTGCAAGAGATAAATAATCACGGGAACAAACCCGCACGCCTGCCGTTATTTTCTGCGTAACAGGAGTGTAATCATGTCATCTTTTGCCCTTTATACAATTGGTTTCATTATCGTGATTGCCGGCCTTTCTTACGCGGCGGCAATGATTGGTGTTCCGGCACAATGGATTGCTGTTGGCGCTATAGTACTCGCAGGTATTGGACTTATCTCTGGCGTCACGCATACGCGTCGTAAGGATGAGACGGAGGCGTCTCAGTAATGTCGAGTTTTGTTGGTTTCAGGAAAGTCTTCACCGCCGGCGTAAGCGGCATCGCTTTGGCAGCCACGCTTGCCATGAGCGCCCAAGCTCAACACGCCGAGTATCTGACGGCTTCGGCTACAGAAGTCCGGATTGCGTCTGAGAATCTTGGTGTGGCGACAGATACGCGCCTTGCCGATGCCGTTCAGGCGCAGTTCGAAAACAAGCAGTTCGAAGAAACGCTGAAAGAGCGGAATTTTTCACCGGACGTCATTCTGGCGGCGCGTCTTGCTTATGCGGAGCGCGTATTCGAGCCGATCTGGACCCGTGAAGGCGCGCAGTCACTCGCTGAAGCCTATGCGGATCCAACCGAATACGGCTTGCCAGCTGACACGTTCGAACATGTGAAACTGGACCGACTGATCAACAAACGCTTTTCTGGGAAAACCTCTGAAAAGGCTGATGCCGACATTCGCCTGACAGCGGCATGGTTGGAAATTGCGTCGCGCGTTAGCGGTGATCTCAATGACATCGGCGCAGCGAAGTCTTCACCCGAAGCTGGTCCCGCGCGATCTGAACTTGTGGCTCTTTTGATTAAGTCAGGTTCTGGCGCTGCAGACCAGACGATCGAAGCTGTCGAACCGGAACAGCCACAATATCAGAAGCTGAAGAAGCTTTTGGAGTCTTATCAGCAAATCGCCAAGGATGGTGGTTGGAAGGCAATTCCTGCGTCGGACGACTCGCTGGAGCCGGGTCAGATGGACCCACGCGTTCCCGCGCTCCGCGGACGTTTGATTGCTGAAGGTTATTATGCCGGGCCGAAAATCACGGAAATCGTGAAGGCGCTTTCGGCGACTGTGTCTGAGGAGACTGCAGAAAATGCTGAAAACAGCGAAAACACCTACACCCCACTCGAATCCTGGCTTCTCACTTTTGATGAGGGCCTGGAAAAAGCGCTCAAGTCCTTCCAAAGCCATCATGGGCTGGATTCTGATGGAGTCCTTGGACGCAAAACGCTCGCCGCGCTCAATGAGAGCGTCGAATCGAAAATCCTCCGTGTAGAAAACTCGCTCGAGAAGTGGCGTTCGCAGGGAGATATGGGTGATCGCTATGTCTGGGCCAATATTCCATCCTATCAGGTGGAAGGTTGGGCCGACGGCCAGCGTGAAATTGACATGAAGTCGATTGTCGGCCTGCCTTCGCGCGCGACGCCAGTCTTCTCAGACGAGATTGAATACACAGTGGCCAATCCGCGTTGGTATGCGCCGGTCAGCATTGTCGCTCGCGACAAGCTGCCAAAACTTCAGAAAGATCCGTCTTATGCTGCACGTAACGGCTATACGATTTATGATCGTTCAACCGGTGATGCCGTGTCAGCGCAAACTGTGGACTGGAGCGATCCGTCATCTGCAAGTGATTACCAGTTCGTTCAGGCTGCCGGATCCGGTAATGCGCTGGGTGAGTTGAAGATCATTTTCCCGAACAAGCATGCCGTCTATCTGCATGGTACGCCGACGACCTATCTTTTCGATCGTGCCGAGCGGGCTTTCTCTTCAGGCTGTGTGCGTCTGGAAGACCCTGCCGCGATGGCACGCTGGCTGGCTGAAGAAACGTCTGGCGAAGAGGTTGAGGAAACCATCAATGCCGCGCTCGAAACGGGTCGGAACCGCAAGGTGACATTCGAAGAGACGACGCCTGTTCACCTGACCTATTTCACGGTCACGGTTGGTGATGATGGCAAAGGCTATTTCTGGCGCGACATTTATAATCGCGAAGATGGCATCACCATGGAAACCGATATGGCGACGCCATATACGCCAAGTGAACAGACGCAACCTCCTGTCAATCAAGAGATCGCGTCCGTCGAAACCAAAATTCAGACTATCAGATAGTTTGAAAGGCTACCCCCATCGAGCGGGGTAGCCGCGCGCATCAATATGCACAAACGGGCCGTGCACGGCGTTGGCGTCATAAATGCCAATTCCGCCGCTCGGCCAGTTGGTTTTGTCGGCTTCAGCGACTTCACGCGCGAGTTCTGCCAGAGCCACGGCATCGGCCTTGGTAATCTTGTTATCGCCATTCAGGTCGTCCATCACGCCATCCCGGTCATGGTCAATATAGATATCAGACGCGTCGCCAAAGAGGTGTCGTGAAGAAGTCGTCGTATTGCCAATGGCCGCATTGTAGAACGGCGTGCGGAAACCAGACATGATAAAGAAGGTGTCGGCTTCCCAGCCTTTCTCATTTGCCGCTTCGAGCAGAGCCTGAAGCTTCAGAAGCATTCCCGGCTCAACCAGCAAATAGGTCGGATCATGTCCGGGCTGTTGTTTGCAGATGAACTGACCAAGCTTGAAATTTGGTGCGATCTGAATGTCTTCCATACCCGGCTGCATGTCGATGAAGCCTGTTGGCGGCAGATAATTGTCGAGACCGCGTAAGGGCTGGGGGTTGTATGCGCCCACTCGATAGCCGTTGATACTATCCATCTGACCATTGCTGAATGGCGTGAGGACAAAGACATTCAGACGAATGGTTTCGTCATTCCGCGTCAGAAAAATTTCGTGATGTCCTGGCGTATCCGGTGCAGTCCAGGTCCACATGCCGTTCTCTTCGCGCGCGTCACCAGTTTCAGAAATCAGATTCGCGTCGGCTTTGATGTGAACATCTCCGCCGGGCATGACGCTGGTTGAAAAGACGGACAGGTCAGACCGGTAGCCTTCCACCTCGATCGTGAAGCCGACGCGCATAGACGAACTGGCTTTCAGTTCTGATGCGACCGGGGCGGGTGATGCAATAGCGGATAGTGTGCTTGTCTCGGAATCGTTCGCCTGAATTAATGAAGCGAGAATCAGTGCGAAAACAGGGTGTACAGTCAAACGAGTTGGCCTTTCTGTGCAGCATTTGTCTGGTCATATTTGATCGTAATTTGCGTCTCCGATAAATTGTTTTCTCGGGACGCTGGTGCTGAATAACAAGCGGGATCTGTGATGGGCATATTGTTCAAATGGGGCAGAAATTCGGAGATTCCAAAGCCTTCAGCAGACATGACAGAGATTTCATACACCCGATCTTCAGAGGTTTTGTAGTTTCACAATGCGATGAAATTAGATTTTTTCGCTTGGGAAATCTGCCGAATTGCCTATTTGCGAAGTATAAAAAGCCGCTCTGGCGGGAAGGATACCTATGACGACGCCAACGGCAGATATCGACGAAAACGCCCCGCGCATTCAGGATAAATCCGAATTCGTGACCTATCTGGAATCTGGCAACAAGCCGGAATCAGAATGGCGTATTGGCACCGAGCACGAAAAATTCGGTTTCATCAAAGATGGTTTAAAGCCGCTTCCCTATGATGGCGAAGCTTCAGTGCGAGCTGTACTGGAAGGCTTTGTGAGCGAGTTCGGCTGGGCGCCAATTCATGAGGGCGAGCATGTCATCGGCCTTCAGAAAGATGGCGCCAGCATCAGCCTTGAACCGGGTGGCCAGTTCGAACTGTCGGGTGCGCCGCTGGAGCATATTCACGAGACATGTTCTGAGGTTGGCCGTCACCTTTCAGAGGTGAAACAGATTTCTGACAAGCTGGGCGTAGCGTTTCTGGGGCTTGGTTTTTCACCGCTCTGGTCGCTGGAAGAAACGCCGCTTATGCCCAAGGGTCGCTACAAGATCATGCGCGATTATATGCGCAAAGTGGGCAGGCTTGGTCATCAGATGATGTTCCGGTCGTGTACTGTGCAGACCAATCTCGACTTCTCAAGCGAAGCCGACATGGTGAAAAAGTTCAAAACCAGCCTGGCCTTACAGCCACTTGGTACGGCGCTGTTTGCGAATTCGCCATTTGCCGAAGGTCGTACGAACGGTTTCCTGTCTTACCGGTCTCATGTGTGGACAGATACCGATCCGGATCGCACGGGCATGCTACCATTCGTGTTTGATGACGGTTTCGGGTTCGAGCAGTATGTCGACTACGCGCTTGATGTGCCGATGTATTTTATTCGTCGCGATGGAGGGTATCTGGATTGTTCCGGTATGTCCTTCCGTGACTTCATGGACGGCAAACTTCCGGCTCGCCCGCGCGATCTGCCGACACTGGAAGACTTCAAAGACCATATCTCGACAATCTTCCCTGAGGTACGGCTCAAGACTTTCCTTGAGATGCGGGGATCGGATTCCGGTCCATGGGATCAGATTTGCGCTCTGCCAGCCTTCTGGGTCGGGCTTCTATATGATTCCCATTCGCTCGATGGCGCCTGGGACCTCGTGAAAAACTGGACAGCTGAAGAACGTGAAGCCTTGCGCCTTGCTGCGCCTGTTCTCGGCATGCGGACGCCATTGCCGGGCGGCAAAGGCACGCTTCAGACATTGGCTCAGGAAGTTCTGAAAATGTCTCGTTATGGTCTCAAGGCGCGAGGTATGCTGTCGACGTCGGGCGATGATGAGACTGGTTTCCTTTCAGAGCTCGATCAGATTGCCGAAACAGGGCATTCTCCTGCAGACCTCCTCCTGCGCCGTTACCATGAAGTCTGGAACGGTGACGTGACCCAAGTGTTTGAGGAGTGCGCGTTTTAGGGAGGCAAAATATATGAACCGTCGAACTCTTCTCCTGATGACAGGAGGCTTTCTGGCCACGGGCTGCAAGACGACGTCCGGTGCTGTTGCTCCGATTGCGATTGCGGTGACGAACCCGGTTAAATGGTCTGATGCGGCGTCGCTTCCACGTGCCAAACAGGAAATTTACCCGGCGGTTCATGAAGGGGAGCTGTGGTTGAGCGGCGGATTTGTCGCCAAGGACGGCGAAATTGTCGGACCGACAAATGAGACCGTGATTTACAATCCGGCGGAGAACAGCTGGCGCGATGGACCGGGCATACCCAATCCGCGTCATCATCCGCACCTCCACAGTCATGATGGCAAACTCTATGCGGTGGGCGGGTTCGAGCCAGCATCGGCAGATCAGATGTGGGTCATGCAATCTGGTGGCTGGCGGCTTGATGCCGATGGCTGGAATATTCTGCCAGATGCGCCTGAACCCATTGGCGAGGCCGTGACGGCAAGTCTGCCGACTGGGCTCCATTTCGTCGGTGGGCGCAAACCAAAAGCCAGCGCGAACGGCACATGGGCAGATCACGCAGACACGGGGCACCACTTCGTGCTGAGCGGTGAAACCTGGGATACGGCTGCGCCGCTTCCAACGCCTCGGAACTCAGCGACCGCTGAAGTCATCAATGGTGTTCTTTATGTCGTCGGTGGACGGACTGTCACCGGCGGAAATTCCACTGCGCATGAAGCCTATGACCCGGTCAGCGATCAATGGACACGTCTTGCGCCTCTGCCACAAGGGCAGGGCGGTCTGGCCTCTGGTGTGATCAATGGGAAGCTCTACGCTTTTGGCGGCGAATACTTCGACAATGGTGGCGGTGTTTACCCTCAGTGCTGGGTGTATGACCCGCAAACCGATGCCTGGGATAAGGGACCTGACATGAAATCCCCTCGCCATGGACTTGGCGGGCTCACCCTTGATAACCGCATTTACGCCATCGGCGGAGCGCTTGAACGCGGGGGAAGTCAGACTTCTGCACTCGTTGAGGTTTTGTCAGCGTAAGGGTCGGGTAATCTTTCTTCGCTACCGAATTGGTTAAATTATCTGGATCAATTCGCAAAGAAGACGGCCATGTCTCAGAAAACGGCATTCATTACCGGCATCACCGGACAGGATGGCGCACACCTGTCGAGACA
>NZUJ01000057.1 GCA_002701295.1 Ponticaulis sp.
CCTTCATGGGCTATAAAGCCATCGGCCTTGGTGACCCGAACTATATGACAGGCAATGCGCAAGACCTGCTTGATGACGCAAGCGCGCTCGACGGCATGTCAGCTGCGATCAATCCTGAGAAAGCCCTACCCTGGCCACAGCCCATGCAGACCGGAGATACCACCTGGTTTGCCGCAGCTGATAACGAAGGACGGGTCGTCAGCTGCATTCAGTCCACGTATTTTGAATTTGGCTCTGGCGTGGTTTTGCCCAGAACCGGCATTACCTGGCAAAATCGCGGGGCAAGCTTTGTCCTTGCCGGGGATGGTTGGAACACGCTCAAACCGGGTCGCAAACCCTTCCATACTTTGAACCCGGCACTGGCGAAATTTCACGATGGCCGGGTGCTCGCCTATGGCACTATGGGTGGTGAAGGACAGCCGCAAACTCAGGCCGCGATTTTCTCTCGATATGCCCGGTTTGGCATTCCTCTGCAGGACGCGGTGAGTGCGCCACGTTGGCTGCTTGGCCGCACCTGGGGCGAAGAAAGCGTGACGCTAAAACTCGAAGGCCGCTTCGACGAGAAACTGGTCGACCAATTGAAAACTGCCGGGCACGACGTCGAAATCCTTGACGACTTCACCTCAACCATGGGTCATGCGGGCGCAATCTGCCGAAGTCCTGACGGCAAGCTGGACGGCGCCACAGACCCGCGAAGCGATGGGAGGGTTGCCGCATGGTAGCTGCTTCCGGCCATCGCGCCGTCGCCAGATGCGACGCCTTAGGCGCAACCCCTTATTCGACATCACCTGATTTTCTATATCGCGGCTATTTAAGTTCAGCACATGCTGAAGCTGTGAACCAGACGGCTCGATGGATGCAGGACGCTGGCATGAGTGTCCGGATGGATGCTGCCGCCAATCTGATCGGCCGGTATGAAGCCGTGGAAGACGGTCTCAAGACCCTGTTGATCGGCTCGCATATCGATTCAGTCCGCAATGGTGGTCGGTATGACGGTCCTCTCGGGGTGATGCTGGGTATTGAATGCGTGGCGCATCTGAACAACACCGGAAAACGGCTGCCTTTCGCGATCGAAGTGATTGCCTTCGGCGATGAAGAAGGCTCGCGCTTCCCGGTCGCCATGATGTGTTCGAAGGCCGTCATCGGTGAGCTTGTGATGGGCGCATCTGACATGCAGGATAGAGACGGCGTCTCGCTTGCAGAAGCGCTTGATCAGTTTGAGCACCAGATTGACCTTACGATTCCTGAAGGCAGTTTTGGCGCAGCCCGCCGAAATCCGGGCGACATTCTCGCCTTCGTCGAAGCTCATATCGAGCAGGGCCCGGCACTGGAATCTGAACAGCTTTCGGTAGGCGCGGTGTCAGGCATCGCCGCCCAGCTACGATACGAATTCCGTATCAAGGGTGAGGCCGGACATGCGGGCACAAACCAGATGCATTTACGCCGTGATCCCCTCGCAGGCGCAGCAGAGATCATGGTCGAGATTGAACGCCTGGCCAATGCGGGTGAGCCGGACGAGGTGGCCACGGTCGGCCGCATTGAGGCTCTGCCCGGCGCGGCGAATGTGGTGCCTGGTGAGGTGGCATTTTTTCTGGATGTTCGCGCTGGCGAACAAGTCCGACGAGATGCTCTGGCGGACAAGATTCTCGCCCGCGCTGCCGAGGTTTGCGACGCTCGCAAACTGATCTTCTCGTCTGAAAAACTTCAGGACCTCGCTGCGTCTCCGTCTGACCCAAAGCTTCTCACCACAATGGAAGACGCGCTGGAAGAGACGGGCCATAAACGGCGCACGCTTGTCAGTGGCGCAGGCCATGACGCGATGATCCTTGCTGAAATCTGCCCGACTGTGATGCTCTTCATCCGGTGTGATGGCGGGATCAGCCACAACCCACTCGAACGGGTTGAGCCACAGGACGCTGATGACGCGCTTAAAGTCATGTTGAAATTTCTGGAACTCATGGAGGCACGGGCGAATGACCAGCTCATTCAGGCAGATTGACCCGCCGCAAAGGCTGCTCATGGGCCCCGGCCCTGTTAACGCCCATCCGCGCGTGCTGCGTGCCATGTCCGCTGATCTTCTTGGCCAGTATGATCCGGAATTCACAGCCTATATGAATGAAGTGATGGGCCTTTATCGCCCTGTCTTCGGCACAGAAAACCGCTGGACCTTCCTCATTGATGGCACGGCGCGATCCGCCATTGAGGCCTCTCTCATTTCACTCGTCAAACCCGGTGATCGCGTTCTGGTGGTGAACTTCGGGCGGTTTGGCCTTTTGCTCACCGAAATCCTGACCCGCATCGGCGCTGAGATCAGAACCGTCGACGCTGAATGGGGGAAGACCGTTCCTCTGGACGAATTGTCTGCGGCAATCGCAGCGTTTGAACCCAAAGTCGTCGCCACCGTGCACGGTGATACCTCCACCACGATGGCCCAACCGCTCGACGGATTTGGTGACATCTGCCGACAGGCCGGGGCGCTTTCTTATGTGGATGCGACGGCAACAATCGGCGGAATGGAAATCGCGGCTGACCGCTGGGGCGTCGATGTCGTGACTGGCGGCCTGCAGAAGTGTCTTGGTGGCCCCTCTGGTTCCGCGCCGATAACCATCTCCAACCGTGCCGCCGAACATATCTTCTCACGCCGCCACACTGAGCTTGGCATTCAGCGCGACGATCTTGAACAGGGTAGCGGCGCCCGGATCGGATCCAACTATTTCGACCTGGCCATGGTCATGGATTACTGGTCGGAGAAAAGACTCAACCACCATACTGAGGCCACCAGCATGCTCTACGCAGCGCGTGAGTGTGCCTGCATCTGTCTTGAGGAAGGGCTTCCAAATCGATTTGCCCGTCACGCCAAAGCCGGAAAAGCGATGACGGCCGGTCTGCGCGCAATGGGGCTCACAGTCTTCGGTGACGACACCTATCGTATGACCAATGTCACGGGCGTTTATATCCCGGATGGCATTGAGGGCGAACGCGTGCGCACACGCATGCGCGAAGAATTCGAGATCGAGATCGGCACAAGCTTCGGCCCACTTCAGGGGCGCATCTGGCGCATCGGTGCCATGGGCTATAACGCCATGAAGCATAAGGTGCTGATTACGCTCGGCGCGCTTGAAGCGGTCCTTCGGACCGAAGGCTTCAGCCTGCCATCAGGCGCGGCAGTCGACGCGGCCATGGAGGCCTGGGGCGCATGAATCGGGACCTTGTCGGATATGGCGCCACCCCACCTCCGGCCAACTGGCCCGGCGGCGCGCGGACGGCAGTCCAGTTCGTCGTGAATTATGAGGAAGGCGCAGAAAACAACGTCCTCAACGGCGATGACGGCTCAGAGGCTTTCCTCTCTGAAATGGTGGGCGCGAGTTCCCATACCGGCAAGCGCGCGATGGCCATGGAAAGCCTTTATGAATACGGCTCTCGTGCGGGCTTCTGGCGGCTGCACCGGCTGTTCACCTCACGCGGCTTGCCGGTCACCGTGTTCGGTGTTGCGAAGGCCATGGAAATGAACCCTGAAGCGGTCGAAGCCATGCTTAAGGCCGACTGGGAAATTGCCAGTCACGGCCTCAAATGGATCGACTATCAGTATGTCGACGAGGCGACTGAGCGCGCGCATATCGAGGAAGCAATCGACCTTCACACCCGTCTCACCGGCGAGCGCCCGCTTGGCTGGTATCAGGGCCGAACAAGCCCCAACACGGCGCGCCTCGTCGTCGAAGAGGGCGGCTTTCTCTATGACGCCGACAGCTATGCTGATGACCTGCCCTACTACGACAAGCGCTACGGCAAGACGCAGCTCATTGTCCCTTACACGCTCGATGTAAATGACATGAAGATTGTCGCCTATAACGGCTTCAGCGAGGGCGAAGAGTTCTTTCGATACCTGCGTGACACTTTCAACATGCTGCATACCGAGGGCGGACGCATGATGTCCATCGGCCTTCATGGCCGCATTGCCGGACGCCCTGGACGCGCGCTCGCCATTTCCCGTTTTCTTGATCACATCCTGGCAAAAGACGACGTCTGGGTCGCTCGCCGGATCGATATTGCACGACACTGGCTGAAGGAGCATCCGGCATGAAAGTAAACGACCCGAAGATCGTCGAAGAAGTCACCGCAGCATTCTATCGGTATGAGAAAGCCCTGATGACAGATGATATCGCCGAAATGGACGACATCTTCTGCCAGGCGCCTGAAACAGTTCGCTATGGCGTGGGCGAAGTGCTGTATGGCTTTGATGAGATCGCCGAATTCCGCCGTGGAAGAGGCGGCTCACCACAGCGCAAGCTCGGTCGCGTCGCCATTGCCACCTATGGCGATGATTTCGCAACCGCCAATGCAGAATTCTTTCGTGAAGGCTCAGACAAACGCGGACGTCAAAGCCAGTCCTGGGTCCGCTTTCCCGACGGCTGGAAAGTGGTGTCGGCACATGTTTCCATTGAAGGCACAACTTCATGACAATGGATGAGGTCAACGCGCTCACGGAAGATGAATTCATCGAGGCGTTTGGCGACCTTTACGAGCACACACCCTGGATCGTCGCCGAGACAGCTGGTCTCGGCCCATTCAGCGATCGAGCGCATCTGCAAAGCGCTATGACTGGCATTGTCGAGCGCGCGGGCGAGGAGAAACAGCTCGCCCTTCTGCGCGCTCACCCGGAACTCGCGGGCAAAGCGGCTTTGGACAAAACATTGACAGGTGCATCCACTGCCGAGCAGGCCTCTGCGGGTCTGGATCGGATGACACCAGCGGAATACGAGGAATTTCACACGTTGAACGCGGCCTATCGCGAGCGCTTTGATTTTCCATTCATCATTTGTGTCCGGTTGACGGACAAGCCGGGAATCCTGCGCGCCATGCGGCAGCGACTTGAACATTCCCGCGACACAGAATTTCAGACGGCACTTGATGAAGTGTCAAAAATTGTCGGGATCAGATTGGGGGAGATCATGTCATGACGGGATTGAAGGCACATAATGAGCGGGTCAGATACGACCTCGAAGCCCTCTGCCTGAATGCACCGACCTGGGTAGAACCGGTGGAAGACGTTTATGACGTGGTCATCGTCGGCGGCGGACAAAGCGGCATGGGCGCAGCCCTTGCGCTCCGAAAGGAGCGCATCACGAATGTGCTCATAATCGACGAGAATCCGGAAGGCCTGGAAGGTCCCTGGGTCACTTATGCGCGCATGATCACCCTTCGCACACCTAAGGAACTCCTTTCCATTGATGCCGGCATTCCTTCCCTCACATTCCGTGAATACTGGGTCGCAAAACATGGCGAACAAAGCTGGCAGGAGATCGACAAGATCCCGCGTCAGGACTGGATGGACTATCTGCGCTGGTACAGATCAGTTCTGAACCTTCCTATACAGAATGAGACAAAGCTCACCCGGATCATCCCGGATGGCGAAGGCATTCATACACTGCAGGTCACCACGCCAGATGGCCCGAAAACCTTGAAGGCCAAAAAAGTCATCCTCGCGACCGGCATTCAAGGTGGTGGCGAATGGCACACGCCGGACTTTATCAGTGAAGCCCTGCCGAAATCTCGTTATGCGCACACCTCTGAAGCCGTGGACTTCGAGGCGTTGAAAGGCAAACGCGTTGGCATTCTTGGGGGCGGCGCCTCCGCTTTCGATAACGCCCAACACGCACTTGGGCTCGGTGTGTCCAAGGTCGATGTTTTCATGCGCCGCAAAGAAATGCCGCGCATCAATCCGATCCGCTTCATGGAGCAAACAGGCGTTGTTCCGCGCTTTGCCGCGCTGACAGACGATCTGAAATACGAGGTGATTTCAGCCTTCATCAAGCACAATCAGCCGCCAACCAATGACACATTTCTGCGCGCCGCGGCATGGCCAGGCTTTGGCCTCCATCTCGGTTCACCCTGGCAAAAAGTTGAAGACACTCCGGAAGGCGTTGTCGTGACGACACCGAAAGGGCAATTCACCTATGACTTCGTCATTCTGTCCACCGGCATGCTGACGGATGTAAACCTGCGCCCTGAACTTGACGAAATCGCCGACAAGATTGCCCGCTGGGAAGACGTTTATGACGCGCCAGAGGATGTGAAGCTGAAGCTCCTCGACATCCACCCCTATCTCGGCCCGGGCTTTGAGTTCACCCCGAAAAAGCCGGAAGATGCGCCCTTCGTTCACGGCATTTTTGCGTTCAATTATTCGACGCTGGTCAGCCTCGGTCTTTCTGCATCCGCACTGACAGGTCTCCCCTACGCCTTACCGCGACTTGCAAAAAGCGTTGCCGACCAGATCTTTCTCGACAACAAGGAAGATTGGCTCGCGGCTTATACCGCCTATGATGTCGAAGAGTTTGTGAGCGAGTGGGCGAAGAAAGAAACAGTATAATGGGACTTTCGACACATGTGCTTGATCAGGTCTCAGGTCAGCCCGCTTCAGACCTGAAAATCGACCTCCTCTTTGAGGGCAACCCCCTTGGCGCGTTTGCGACAAACGAGGACGGTCGAGTTGCTGATCTGCTCGGCGAAAACGCACTTTCGGAAGGCACATATACGCTTGTCTTCAAGGCTGGCGACTATCTGAAAGCTGCGCCGCATCTCGAGATCGACACGCCATTTTTTGACAAGGTTCAGATCGACTTCACGGTCTCGGACACGACGCGCCACTATCACGTTCCGCTCCTCATCTCGCCTTACGGCTACTCCACCTATCGCGGGAGCTGATCCGCTGACCGTCAAGCGGATAATCCATCGCCAAAACACTGATTTTGCGCGCAGAAACTGAGCAGACAATCCATTCCTCTCCCTTAACAAGGGTACGGCCATCGGCTCTCGTCAAAACGCCCTGCATACTCGCTGGGCAACCAGTCAAGGGCGATAAGGGATATGTCAGACGGGACAGTCATATCATCTGGAAACACTACCAGACTGCCAATGAGGCAGCTCAATCTGGTCCTGGTGGTTCTGAGCTGTTTTCTCACCTATGCTGTCCTGTCAGGACTGGTCTCCCAGATCGGAACTCTGAGCGCACTGATTGCGGATCAGTTTTCGCGCCCCCTCACCCAGGCAACTGCCAAATTTTCCTGGCTGAGCGCGGGGATCACCTTGGGCTCACTTCTCAGCCTGATTGCCTTCGAATATCTCTCACTCCGCAAGGCGCTCTTCCTTTGTTACGGCGTCTTTATAGTTGGTCTTCTGGCAATTGGCGTGATGAATAGCTGGGCAAGCCTGGCGGCGCTTTTCCTCGTGATTGGCGCTTCTGGCAGTCTCGGCCTGAATACGGGTGCCGTAACACTATCCCTCTCCTTTTCTGGCCGCCAGCAGGCAGCGGCATTGCTTGTGACGGATATATTTTTCGCCGGGGCCGGCATCATCGTCGCGCCGGTCAGTGTCGCCCTCATCAATAACGGCGCGCCCTGGTATGTGAGCTTCTGGCTGCTCGCAGCGGCGAGCGCCGTAATTCTGGTGATCGCTGTCTTCGGCAAATACCCGCTGACCGCACGAGAGCGACAGGAGCCGCTCCGCAAACGGTTCTGGCCCATAAGTGTCTATCTCAGCGCATTAGGGCTAGCGCTTTATCTCTGCGCGCAAATCACCATCATGATCTGGCTTCCGAATTTCATCGATACTGGCCTTAATGCGGGCATGGATATGGGCGCGATGACGGTCAGTCGGTACTGGACCGGCATGGTGATCGGCCAGATCATTCTGGTCATTCTGCTCCTGAAGTGCCCGGCTCGATATCTGCTGTTCGGCATTCTGGTCATTTCGGTTTTCGTCTCCTGCGGGCTCTGGCTTTCCGATGCTCCACCAAGCCTCGCGCTGATTTCACTCGGGCTTGGACTGTTCAATGCCGGCATTCTGAAACTGACCATTTCATTTGCGTCAGGACTCGTCGAACACCCACAACGCGTGGTGACCTTCCTCCTGTTCTGCGCCGCATGCGGACAGACGATCAGTCCGATGGTGAGCTCCAGCCTCGTCGACACGTTCGGCATGCGCTTCGGTCTCCAACTCGCGTCGGGTCTATATTTTCTCACCGCGGTGACACTGATCTGTGCCCTTATTTTCTCATCTCATCACAAGAAGGAAGGCAACTCATGACACTCGAAGTTCCACGGATCGATATTTCATCCTGCACCTCAGATGAACTCGTCGAGGCTCTGTCGAAACATTCGTGTGTGCTGCTGGAAAAACACGGCGTGGGCGACGCTACCCTCCAGAAAATGCTCACGAGCTGGGACACATTCTTTGAACTTCCCCGAGCGGAAAAGGACAAGGTAAAGTGGCCCGGTGAAGGCCCGTGGTATGGCTGGCAGCCCGTATCTGAAGATGGCCCAAATGCCGATCTCATGGAACGGTTTGAACTTCGACTGGAACCTGACCTGAAATCGCCAGACCAATCTGCATGGGCAGATACGTTTCCACTCTGGCCGCAAAATCCTCCAGACTTTCAGGAAAGCTGGCAGAACCGTTATTTTTCGCTCCGTGATCTCACCAGCCGGATCATGATCATGATCGCTGAAGGCATAGGACGAGAAGACCTCGACATGACGGCCTGGACAGACGATCAGCACTCAAACCTTGTCGCCAATCATTACTACGCTCAACCTGAAGCCCCGCGTGCAGGGAGGTGGCGCGCGACGCCGCATACGGACATCGGAGCCATCACACTTCTGTGGGCCGACCACGCACCAGGAGGCCTCGAAGTCGCGATCAATGAAGGCAAAGACTGGGTTCCCGTGCTCATTCCGGATGATTGCTGGTTACTGCAAATTGGTGATCTGCTGACCTTGTGGACAGGTGGAAAAATTCCCGCAAATCCGCATCGCGTAGCCAATCCGCCACGCGATCAGGCGAGTGCTGCGCGCAGGTCAATTGTTTACTTCCACCATCCGCGTCTCGACGTCACTGTGACGCCGCCCGACGGTGATCCGGAGAAAGCCCTGTCCGCTGAAGCCTATATTCTGAAACGTCAGGGTGAGGATTATGCTCAGGCGACAGCGGCGGAATAGGCTCAGATAATCCATCCACATGGCCAAGCGTTTGTAGAGGGACCCCAACGCACTACAGTTATTGTCAGCCAACCGGATGACATGTTATCCGGAAAATCATGCTGAAGCGCTTTGCCGCCATATGTAGCCTGACCCTCGTCATGGCTTTATCCTTCGTGATGGCACCCGTTGCGACCGCGGAACACCCCGTCACCAACGCCCAGGAAACGTGTGAGGACGCGCCTCATTCAGTGGACCATGACGTTTCTCAAGACGAACATGACCCCGACCATCACAACCACACGCGTGGACACACGCATGGCTGCGGAACCTGTCACATTCACGTTTATGCAGATCACGCCTCAAAGCCAGTTGGTGTTCAGCTTGCCATCGCACTGAACCGCCTCATTCCGCAGACAGCAGATCTTTCCGACGGCACTCCAATCGATCTTCTTCGGCCCCCAAGAGTCTGATCCCGATTTCGCCGGACGATTACCGTCCGATCAGGATCATTCTTTTGGAGCAAAAATTCCATGAACCCCCTATTTCAGGGCCTGTGTGTGGCGCTGAGTTGTATTCTTGCGTCGAACCAGGCTTTCGCGTCTGGATGCGATGCTGAAATCGACCAGCCCGTCTCCGAATTGTCGGACACAGCCCCTTTAACGCTGACCGATGTCATCGCACAGGTTCGCACGCTATCGCCAGCAGCCTTGGCTGCAAAACTCGAGGCACGAGCTCTCAACGCTGAAGCCGAACAGGCCGGACGCAAGTTAAATCCCATTATCTCGCTTGAAGTCGAAAACTTTGGTGGCCAGGGCGCCACTCAAGCCTTTGATCAGGCTGAGACAAGCCTCATGCTCGAGCAGACTTTTCGCCTCGGAGACAAACGTCGACTTGGCCAGCGCGCTGCTCGCGCCAGAGCGGCCCTTCAATCAGCAGAATGCCTGGTCATGCTGCGAGAGATCGAACTCGAAGCGGGGCTTCTGTTCGCCGAACTTGCAGGCACGATTGAGCTACGAGACCTTGCTGCTGAAAACGCTGAACTGACTAGTCAGTTGGCCGATACCGTCAAGCGTCGCCTGGATGCAGGTGCTGCTGCACCGCCCGAACTTTCACGCGCAAAAACGGATGCAGCACTCGCTCGGGCTGAACTCGCCAATGCTGAGGAACAGGTCATCGCACGCCGATACGAACTCGCAGCCTTGTGGGGAGATAGCGATCCACGATTTGCGAACCCTCAAAACCTCACTCTGGCAGAAGCGCCCGAAACACCTTCGTCAGAACACCCTCGGCTCATCGCCGCCAATGCTGAACTATCGAGGCGGCAGGCAGAGAGTGACCTGTCGAAAACTGCTGCGCTGCCCAATGTCACGATTTCAGCGGGCATTCGCAGGTTTGAAGACACTGGTGACAGTGCCTTGATCGCTGGCGTAAGTGTTCCGCTACCTGTATTTGACAAAGGTCAGGATCAGGCCCGTGCGAGCCAGTTCCGCAGCGACGCGGCACAACTCAGCCACTCAGCGACTGAGCAACAACTTCTGTCAGAACAGCGATCAGCCATCGCATCACTCAAGGCGGCGGAGTCCCAACTCTCAATTCTTCGGGACGAGGCACTGCCAGAAGCGGAAAGCGCTTATGACGCGGCACTAAGGGGCTATGAGATTGGCAGGTTTGACCTGACCTCTACGCTGAATGCGCGGTCTGCCCTCAATAATGTGCGGCTGTCGGTCATCCAGGCAGAACTCACCCGAAACAGTTACGACCTCAAACTGCGCAGCCTTGTCAGCGCAGCACCTTTTGATGGAGGCGTCCAATGAAACTCCCATTCCTATTTCCGTACCTTTTGGCGCTCATTCTGCTTTCGGCATGCCAGCCGTCGCAGCCGACGAACATGGACGACCATCATCATGAAGACGATCAAGATGAAGATGGACACCATGATGAACACGAGGAGCATGAGGATAACCATGACGAAGGCGAGCATAGTGACCACGTCGAGCTCTCCCCTGATCAGGCGAGGGAAGCCGGTATCGTTCTTGGAGAAGCCAGTGAAGCCCCCCTTCTGGAAACGCTTTCACTTCCTGCTGAACTCCGATTTGACGCGGACCGCATTGCAGAGGTCTCTCCGCAAGTAAGCGGGCGGATCATCCGCCTTTATGCCGGCGAAGGAGACATCGTTTCACGAGGCAGTGCGTTGGCTCTGCTCTCAAGCCATGAGATTGCTGATCTCAAGGCGCAGTTTCTGACGGCTATGGCCGCTGAAAACCTGGCCGAAGAAGCTCTGAAACGCGAAGAAACCCTTTTCGCAGACCGGATCACCTCTGAGACTGACCTTCTCGCGGCGCAGGCCGCTTTTACCAAGGCAGAAGCCGAAAGAGATGCTGTCGAAAATCAGCTACACGCATTTGGCATCACCCACAGCGATCTCGACAAGTTGTCGTCAGCCCCGGATGGGACGTTGGCCAACATCGTTCTGCATGCGCCCATCGCGGGCACCATCATCCGACGGAACGCCACGCTCGGTGCTGCCGTATCGGCAGAAGATGCAAGCGCGCCGACATTGTTCACCATCCTCGATGACAGCGTGCTCTGGGCTGATATCGCGGTCTACAAGCAAGATACCGAGTTCGTATCCAAAGGCGCTTTGGTCGTGCTTCGGTCCGAAAGTGGGAAGGTTTTAGCCGAGGGGCAGATCGAGTCTGTCCTGCCTGTGATTGATGAAACCTCGAGAACCGGCACAGCCCGTATGATCATTCCCAATCCTGATGGTGAGATGCGCCCTGGCCAGTTCGCCACAGCGGAAATATCTACCGGCTCTTCAAGCCAGGTTTTGCAGCTGCCATCCGGTGCCATTGTGGCGTTTGAAGGCAGAGATGTCGTCTTTATGCCGACAGATGATGGTTTCGAGCCCCATCCGGTCGTGACTGGGCGATCAACAGGTGAAACCACCGCAATTTTATCAGGGCTGGAGACGGGCGAGAGCGTGGTCGTCGAAGGCGCATTCACGCTCAAAGCCCAGCTTGAAAAAGACGCCTTTGGCGACGGCCATAATCACTAGGAGCCCCCCTATGCAGAAGCTAATGTACATGCTTGCTGGTGGGCGCCTTCTGGCCGTCCTCGCAGCGATTGCGCTTTCAATCGGTGGGATATTCGCCTTCCGTGCCTTACCGGTTGATGCGCTTCCAGACCCCTCGCCGTCTCTCGTTCAGATCTTCACTGAAACCGAAGGTCTGTCACCCGAAGAGGTCGAGAGATATGTCACCTATCCGGTCGAAACGTCCATGTCGGGCCTGCCGGATGTGAAAGAGGTTCGCTCTGTTTCGAACTTTGGTCTGTCCATCGTGAATGTCTATTTCAATGATGGCACAGACGTCTATTTTGCCCGTCAGGTTGTTAGCGAACGCCTCTCGGAAGCCTCAGAGAATATTCCGCCGGGATTTGGCACGCCAAAAATGGGTCCGATTTCTACCGGGCTTGGCATCATTCTTTATTTCCGACTGGTCGATGAAACCGGGCAGCACACTCTCACGGAACTCCGCGAAATTGCCGACTGGATGATCAAATACCCACTCCAGTCGGTCGATGGCGTGACGGAGGTTCTCGCACTTGGTGGCTTTGAAAAACAATATCAGGTTCATCTCGCCCCTGATCAGTTGATCGCCTACGACCTTCACGTCTCTGACGTGCTGGAAGCACTTGAAAGCGCGAACCAGACCACCGGCGCACAATATATCGAAGTTGGCGCCGAACAATTTACTGTACGAGGCGTGGGCCTTGCCCGAACACTTTCTGACCTCGCTCAAACGCCTATCCGGGCAGTCGACGGCAGAACAATCCGACTCGGTGATGTTGGCAGTGTCGAAATTGGAGGCGGCGTCCGGCAAGGTCTGGCCACAGCAAATGGCGAAGGCGAAACTGTCGCTGGGCTGGTCCTCAAACTCTATGGGACAAACACCTCCGAAGTCATCGAAAAGACCAAAGCACGCTTCGATGAGATCAACTCGTCATTGCCTGAGGGCGTGCGCGCCATTCCTTATTATGATCAGGGCAGACTGGTCGAACGTGCCGCCTCAACCGTGACCACAGCACTCTGGCAAGGCGCACTACTCGTCGCGGTTATTGTTGTTGTGTTTTTGGGCGGCTGGCGTCCAAGCCTTGTGGTCGTTCTCTCCATTCCCTTCTCGGTGGGTTTTGCATTCCTTGCCATGAATGTTCTTGGCATCAGCGCCAACCTCATGTCGCTTGGTGGTGTTGCAATCGCCATTGGCATGATGGTCGATGGAGCAATCGTCATAACGGAAAATGTGGACCGAGGGTTCAGGCAACGCATCTCTGTTGAGAATGACCGGCAGTTGGTCGCCCGCTCCACCGCCGAAGTCATCGCACCACTGATCGCTGCTGTGGCGGTGGTCATCATCGTATTCCTGCCGCTCTTTTCTCTGCAGGGAGTGGAAGGCAAAACCTTCCGACCACTGGCGGCGTCAGCGGCACTCGCCATGACCGGGTCTCTGATCTATGCGGCTCTGATTGCGCCGGCCATTGCTTTTGGCGTGATGAAACCACCAAGACAGACGCGCCAGTCCGACGGCTGGTTGGCGAAAGCCATCCGTCCCTTATCAGGCTTCTTTGTAACGTTTCGCTCTGGCGCCATTTGCCTCGCTTTAGGACTGTTGTTGATCGGCGGGCTGGCTGGATCTCGCCTAGGTTCAGAGTTCACTCCAGCGCTTGAGGAGGGCGACATCCTGATGCGGGTCACAATGGCGCCGTCCATCTCTCTCAGTGAAGCCCGCGAGACGGCAACTCGCATCGAGCGGCGTCTGCTGGATCGATTTCCGGAAATTTCGTCCATCGTCAGCCGGATCGGCCGTGGTGAGGTGGGCGCACATGCTGACCCGGTGAACAATATCGAAGCCTTCGTCGCCCTGAAGCCACGCGAAGACTGGCGAATGGGTCTGAACGCGCCCGAGCTCCGAACCATGATTTCGGAAGACCTCGAAAGCTTTCCGGGCGTCCGCGTCAATATAGGTCAACCTATTGCCATGTCCGTCGATGAACTCGTCAGCGGCACCAAAGCACAGCTGGCGGTGAAGATTTTCGGGCCCGACAGTGATGTATTGCTGGATCAGTCCAATGCGCTTCAACGCCTGCTTCAGGCGGTTAGTGGTGCGAGCGACGTCCAGGCCGACCAGATCACCGGCGCACCACAATTGGTCATTTCACCAGACCGGACCGCACTGGGACGATACGGCCTCACCATGCAGGACGCGCTCGACACGCTTCAGGCCACGGTGGGCGGCGCGGAAGCTGGCGTCATATTTGAGGGCGTTCGTCAGTTCCCGGTCGTCGTCCGTTTTGACAAAAACAGCCGTGATAGCGCGGACCAGATCGGCCGCCTCATTCTCAAGAGTGAAACCGGCGCGCGGGTCCCTCTCGAAAATGTCGCGACGATTCAGGAGGTCATCGGTCCCAGACAGATCACCCGCGAAAACGGAGAGCGGTTCATCACTGTCCAGCTGAATGTTCGCGGCCGAGATATCGGCTCTTTCGTAGCGGACGCTCAGGCACGAACCGAAGATGAGTTATCTTTGCCTGTGGGTTACCGTCTTGAATGGGGCGGGCAGTTTGAACTGCAACAGGAGGCGAATGCACGATTTGCCGTGGTGATCCCGATCACGCTGGCGATTGTGCTGATTATTCTGCTGATAGCGTTTGGACGGCTGATGTCCGCATTCCTGATTCTGCTGAACATCCCATTGGCTCTGACCGGTGGCGCGATGGCGCTCTGGATAACAGGCTTGCCGGTATCCGTGCCCGCCACTGTGGGCTTCATCGCCCTCTTCGGTATCGCCCTCGGCAATGGCATGGTGCTGGTCAGCTTCATGGATGAGTTTGCACGCAAGGGGCGCCCCCTTGATCAGCTTGCCATTGATGCCGCCAGTCTTCGGGCGCGTCCGGTACTTATGACGGCGCTTACAACCGCTCTTGGCCTCGCGCCATTGTTGTTTGCAAGCGGTGTGGGCGCTGAAGTCCAGAGGCCGCTGGCGACAGTTGTGATGGGTGGGCTCGTCACCTCGACCATTCTCACGCTCCTGGTCTTACCGGCGCTTCACCGCTGGTTCGCGCCAAAGCCCTGCACCTGACCTTTCGCTTGCGAGCAGTGCAAACGTACTGCTCGCAGGAAAGCCAACTCGCGCGCTCGACCCGACAGGTTGCGACACCAGCGGTCAAACTCATGCCAATGCCCAAAAGAGCGCCACCTTGCTCTCGTGAAGGATCAGAAGTGTTACTCAGCAATCACATTTGCACGAATATTTTGCATTCGACTGAATCGCCATCTTTCTGCCAGAGTTCAGTGGAGATAATATCAGCCATCGTTATGACTAAACCAACAGGAGCAGTTAGCGATTCTCTGAATGCAAAGCTGCACCCTCTGTTCGGACCGCGCGCACCGTCGCGCTTTTAGCCTGAATAACGGCATTCCGGACATCGACGCTTTTGAGGTTCTGTTGGGCCTCACTTCAATAAGTCACACGTTCAGTGTGAACGATCTTCTGCGTCACGAGGGAAACAAAACAATATCGGAAGGTGTCTCATCAATTGGTGACTAAGAACGACACGTTGAACGAAGCACAGGAGCAGAAGGATCACGAAGACCTTCTGGCTGCTGATGCGCGTCACGTTTTGCATCCCTGGGCTGACCTCGGAAGCCTCGGCGAAGAAAATGCGCTTGTAGTTCAACACGGCAAAGGCGTTCGTGTTCGTGACAGTCAGGGCAAAGCCTATCTCGACGCTATCGGTGGCATGTGGTGCATGACTGTTGGGTATGGTTGCGACGAACTTGTAGACGCAATCGCCGATCAAGCGCGCCAGATGGCTTACTATACGCCATTCGGTGATGTCTCCAGTGAACCCGCGGTCAAGCTAGCGGAAATGCTGGCCGAACTGTCTCCAGGTGATCTTAATCGGGTTCACTTCACGACATGCGGTTCGACCGCCATCGATTCCGCAGTCCGTATCGCGCACTATTACTTTGCGTGTCAGGGCAAACCGGAAAAGCGAAATATCCTGACACGGCGCAATGCCTATCACGGCAGTACGTATCTGGCGGCGTCACTTTGCGGCAAGGCTGCAGACAGAACACTGTTTCAGTATGAGAGCGATTTCATCCATCATCTGAGCAGCCCTGGATATGACGCGGAGATTGCGGAGATCTCGGCTGAAGAACGACTGGATCAATTGCTTCAGGAGTTCGAAGAGACGATCGAAGAGATCGGCGCGGAGAATATCGCCTGTTTTGTTGCCGAACCTATTCTGGCATCAGGAGGTGTTCTGACACCTCCGCCTGGCTACCAAAAGGCGACCTGGGAGATTTGTCGGAAAAACGACATTCTCTACGTATCCGACGAAGTCGTCACCGGGTTTGGCCGTCTTGGACATTTCTTCGCATCTGAAGTGCGGTTCGGGATTCTTCCCGACATGATCATCACGGCCAAGGGTATCACCTCAGGGTACCAGCCGCTTGGGGCGGTTCTGATTTCCGATCGCATCACCGACGCGATCGGTGCTGCAGCGCCTGAGAACAAGCCAGTGTTTTCGAATGGCTACACCTATTCCGGGCATCCGGTCGCATGTGCAGCAGCGGTCAAGAACATCGAAATCATGCAGCGTGACGACATTTGCGGTCATGTGCGTGAGGTTGGGCCATACTTCATGGAACGGCTGAAGGAGTTGAGGTCATTTCCAATCGTCTATGCCGTGCGCGGTGACCATCTGATGGCCTGTGTGGAATGCTGGACGGGCGAAGAAAAAGGACCGAACGCGGCCAATATGGCGCTTGCGCAGCGCGTTGATGCCTATTGCCAGGAAGCTGGATTGATCGTTCGGCCATACGAAAACTTGTGCATTTTGTCGCCGCCTCTGATCGTGGAGAAATCCGATATCGATCAGATCGTGACGATACTCGAAGGGGCGCTCGACAGAGCGCAAAGGGATTTGAAGGCTGGAAAGCTGGATTGAACGGACATGCATTTCGCATTTCCGGGGACAGGCCGTACGCGGCGAGGAGAGGAGAAACAATGATTTCTACGAACTCATCAATTGATTGTCGGGGCCTTTCAGGGGTTTTGACTGTTCTACGTGTCAAACAGGCAGTGGTCGATCGCAAGTGCGACAGTCCGAGCCTGACAGTGGTTGTCGACCAAAACTGCAATTGCGGTCAATTCGACGGCGTTTTCGGCAAGGATGACTGTGAGGTCTGCTTCCTCAATTATGGGGAAGGCGACGTGCCAGCTCATATTATCGACGCAATGAGTTCTCAGACGAAGTCCATTCATGTCTGACACAGATTTGCTATCTCCCTCGCTTGAGGGAGAAACTCCCCATCAGGAGATTTCAAAGACCTGGTGGAACCGGCCTGACCTTTCTTATGATGAATCGGGGCGGCTGAAACTCGGCGCTTGTGATCTTGACGCGTTGGCCCGTCGGTTCGGGACGCCAACATACGTCATCAGAGCGCCGCGTGTCGTCGAAAAGCTCAAGCAAATTCATGCAGCGCTGGACGCTGCAGGCGTCACACATCGCATTTACTACGCCATCAAAGCCAATCGGACTGTGCAACTACTGACCTATCTTGCAGGCCAGGGGCTTTGTGGAGCAGATGTCTGTTCACCAGAAGAAATGCGTCACGCAATTTCGTGCGGTTTCCCGGAGGATCAGATTTCCTTTACGGGTACCTCATTGAGCGCCACAGATATCGAGCAGATTTCAAGATTTTCGGACCTGTCATTTAATCCGGACTCGCTGAATGCCCTGAAGAAAATTGGCAAACTAAAGCCCGGAAGCGAAGTCGGTATCCGCATCAATCCAGACATCGGCATCGGATATGCTGGCAATGATATGCTACAATACAGCGGCAATGCGCCGACAAAATTTGGCATTTATCTCGACCGGATAGCCGAGGCGAAAGAAATCGCCAAAACCTATGGCCTCAAGATTGTTCGTATTCATTTTCATGCCGGTTGCGGCTATCTGGATCGCGAACTCAGCCAGCTATCGCGTGTCCTCGACGTCAGTCGCAAATTCCTCGATCAGCTGCCCGATGTTCGGGAAGTGAATATCGGTGGCGGACTGGGCGTGCCCCACAACGCAAACGATAAGTCACTTGATCTCGACAAGTGGGCCAGCGTCATCGCCAACGCTTTCGAGGGACGAAACCTCACGATTGCCATCGAACCTGGTGACTTTCTTGTCAAAGATTCCGGCATACTTCTGACGAGCGTGACTTATCAGGAGACGCGCAAATCCGTCGAATATCTCGGGCTCGATGCAGGCTTCAATCTGGCCATGGAGCCCGCTTTCTACAGCCTGCCATGCGAACCTGTTTGCGCTGTGATGAAGCCAGGAGACTGGACCAATTACACACTTGTCGGCAACGTCAATGAAGCGCTTGATAAGTGGGCGGAAAATCACCCCATGTCGCCTGTAGATGAGGGCGATATTGTCGCGCTTCTGAACGCAGGCGGGTACGCGTCTTCAATGCGGTCCAGTCATTGCATGAGAGGCGATGTACGAGAGGTTCTGCTTCTCGAATAACCCCATTCTAAACATCCATCACATTCAGAATACACAACAGCCTTCGGGCCGATCGGAAAGGACTATTCATGCAGACCTCCAGCGCCACCAAATCTGGCAGAGCGAAGGAAGACGGTAGAATAGTGCCGGATCGGCCAGATTTCGCATTTGATCCGACCGACCCTTGGACGTTGACCTTTCAGAAAGGGCTCGAAGCCGCGAAGCTTGAGGGGAAGACGGTTTATGAAGTCGGCGTGGGTACGGGTATCAACGTCGCTTTCCTTTTAAGAATGTGCGGCGCTAAAACCGTGTATGGAAGTGACCTTGATGCGCGGTTGCCTGACCTCGCCGAGAAAAACGTCAAAGATCTTGTTGCAAAAGAGGCTGAGCAATTTCGTCCCATCAAAGGGTCTGTCAGCCTGATTGACTCAGATCAGGCCAGAGCCGCTGTGAAAGACTCTGACGTCGTGATCGCCTGTCTGCCACAGGTCGGCGATCCGCATGACAGCCGTGTCACCGCATTCAGAAATGCTCAGAAAGCTCCATTGGCTGAAGGGACTGGGAAGGGCCCCGCAGAAGACCACGTCGCCCATTATTATCCCTGGGCCATGTTTGATGATTATCCCTATAATTCAGTGGGCCTCGGACTGAATGAGGCACTGCTACGTCAGGTCAGAACGGAAGCGCCGAAGGCTGAGTTGATCATGAACTTCGGAGCCAGAATTGGCACGGATATCCTGTTCGATTTCTTCAAGTCCAATGGGTATGAACCCGAAAAGATCTCTAGCATGATCGTGCGTCAGCATGCTGGCACCGATATTTCCTTTTTCGTCGCGCTGGAACGCGCGCTCATGGGAACCGGCGTGGAAAGTGAATTCGCCTGTCGCTTTTACTCAGATGAAGACGGGACGCAAAACCTCTCCGCTTGCGAAGCGCAGGATTTGCTTACAGCTGACGCAAAGACCCCAATCTTTCACGAAGTCTGCACGATCCACGCAAAGCCGGTTTGATATCGGAAGCTGGCGTTCTTTCTAATATGCGATCATGACATGTCGCACGAGGGTATAATCTTCGAGCGAATACATGGACAGATCTTTGCCATATCCGGATTGTTTCAATCCGCCATGAGGCAATTCATTCGTCATGACAAAGTGCGTATTCACCCAGGTGGTGCCATACCGCAGGACTTCCGCCGCACGCATGGCCGTTGAGACATCGGACGTCCAGACAGAAGCAGCCAGTCCGTAAGGGCTGTCATTTGCCCAATCCAGAACAGGGTCGTCATCCGTGAACCGCGTGACCGAAACGACCGGCCCGAAAACTTCCTTGCGAACGATCTCATCCTGCTGCAGTGCCCCGGCGATGATGGTGGGCTTATAGTAGAAACCGGGGCCTTCGGGCGCTGAACCACCCGTTACAATCTCAATATGGTCTGACGCAGCAGCTCGTTCGACGAACCCAGAGACCCGGTCACGGTGGACACCGGAAATCAGCGGCGGGATTTCATTTTTGGTGTCGTCATCGTCATTGTAAACAATGCTGTCTGCGGCAGACGCTAAATCAGCCACCAACTTTTCATAGATCCGGTCTGATGCATAAATCCGGCAGGCGGCTGTGCAGTCTTGCCCTGCATTATAAAAGCTGTGTGATTTAAGCCCTGTCACGACCGCCTCGAGATCAGCGTCATCATAGACGATCACGGGCGCCTTGCCGCCAAGTTCAAGATGCGTGCGCTTGATCGTTGCCTCTGCGGCCTCGATGGCTTTCTTACCGGTTCCGATGGAACCCGTAATCGAAATCATGTCGACTTCGGGATGATTGATAAGTTGACTGCCAACGGTTGCGCCGCGCCCCACCACAACATTCACCACCCCCTCTGGCAGAATTTCGCTGAGGATTTTGCCAAAGGCCAGCGCGGTCATCGGCGTACCTTCAGATGGCTTCAATACGACCGTATTTCCGCCAGCCAGCGCAGGTGCGAGCTTCCAGGCCATCATCATCAGAGGGTAGTTCCAGGGCGCAATCGAGGCGACCACACCGATGGCATCACGCCGCACCATACTGGTATGACCTTCAAGATAATTACCGGCGACCATTCCCTTCATGTTGCGGACGGCAGATGCGAAAAATCGAAAGCAGTCTGCCGTATAAGGGATTTCCATCGTTCGCATTTCATTGATCGGCTTTCCGCAATTCAGCGCTTCCAGCTGGCTCAGCTCCTCAACTTTGGCCTCCATCGCATCCGCGATTTTCAGGAGAAGCTCTGAACGTTCTCCTGGCGTTGTCCTTGACCAGCTGTCGAAAGCCTTTCGGGCAGAACGAACTGCACGATCAACCTGATCAGGACTGGCTTCCGGCTGGGTGTAGATGATTTCGCCATTTCGAGGATTGATGATGGGCTCCAGAAACTCTGTACCGGCTTCGAAATTCGATCCGATCAGCATGCGTGTTTCCATGAAGGCCTCCTGATTGCTCTGCTTCCGCTCTGTTCCAACATGCCGGATGCACAGTTGCAATGAAAGCCGCTCAACGCACCTCTCACCATGCGTCACTGGGCATTTCTTGAGCGATCAGACCTTTGTGTTTCCGGCACAAAGGAGTTTGCGCTGTTCCCAATCAGAAATTGGTGAAGCGAGTGCGATTGTACTCGCCGCCAACCCGTGATGCCGAACACAGGATAGAGTTCTGACGCAAAACCGTTACCGGATCCGTCTAGGAAGAGGCTATGACGACTACCGATACGCCCTCACAAAAAGCAGTCATCCATAGCCTTTTCGCCATTCCCCTGATGTCGATTCCGGGTTTTGCGAATGCGTCTATGATAGACCAGCTTCTGGAGAGCTTCTCAAAGTCCAGGTTCCAATCGAATTCTCACCATGCCGCGCTGTCGCATTCTTCCATGCTCGGCGCGGATGAGCTGTCAGAACTCTCTCGTCTGATTCCAGGCCTGGATGATCATCTAAGGGTTTTCGGCGAACAACTATTCGGTGAACGCCTCTTATGGCAGATCAAGGAAGCCTGGTTTAATCGCCTTGAGCACGGCGGTGTTCAGCATGATCATATCCATGCGAACAGCTTTGTGTCCGGGGTGCTTTATCTGTCTGATTCAGACCAAAGCGCAAATCCGGTATTTCATCGGCCATCAGGTGGTGCAGAGTTCGTGTTTTCGAATTTTCACGCTGAAAGCATGGTAACGCCCTATAACGCGGCACGATGGCAGCTTCCAAAAATCTCCGCAGGAGACCTTATCCTCTTCCCAAGCTACCTCCGGCATGGCGTTCCTATGAATAACGGAAGCAGCCGGCTCAGTCTGGCGTTTAATGCCATACCAAACCGGCTGAACTCATGGGGCTATGAAATTCAGTTTTCTGAGGCCTGAAACCTATTCCGGCACATCAGCAGAAAACGCCAGTTCCAGGCTTCTGCGCGAACCGACCTGCGTATTCATCACCTCAAATTTCAGGTCGAGAGTCGAGACAGGTTCAGCGCCTGTCCGAACCTGCAGAGTGAAGCGGCCGTCGCGCTCGACGCGAACCACGTCGCTGACATTCTGAAAGGTCTCTTCGCTCGTATTGCGAAGCGTGAAGTTCACCGGGCAGTTATTTACAATATCGACCGGAAGGACGGTGGTATTCTCTGGATAGGGTTTTGCCTCCAGCGTCAGGCAAGCCCGAACAACTTTCTCAACATTCTCTGCCCCACCCATGAGATCATCATAGGACCATGCGACTGTGTGGCCATCGAATAGCGCTTGCTTCATGGCTTCCGGTGTGCGCTCGTCAGCCAGGATCAGGCTCATCGGGCGATGACCGCCGCTGCCGGCATTGTGCGTCCAATCTACGAGGCCGTGGATGTCAGAGGTACCCAGAACGGTCAGATCATACTGAAACGCCAGCTCCAGCGCTTCCTCAGAGTGGCCGTCGAGCGTACCATTCACCACCTCGATCCCATGGATCAACCCGCTTTCAATCAGCTCAATCAGCTCATCTGACAATCGGGCAACACCATCGGGCTGATGAGGAATCCAGTTCGGGTGGTTGACGAACACAAAGCCGTTCTGATCGTTAGCCGCCTTCAGCGCATCTTCGACATCACTTGTGAGCAGTGCGTTGGCGTCGTCCAGAAACACAGCATTGATGTGGCCATACGGTTGGCGACGACTGACTTCAGCACCATTAATAACCATCAACCCCTGACCGCCCGAGCGAACAAGTGATTCAACCGCGACCTCATAAGATCGGTTGCGATCCGGGTTGGGAATGTCCGCTTCTTTCGGCTGAGCCTCAAGATGCTCTGTCACTGCGAGCAGCTCTAGTCCATCACGTTGCGCCTCCTCAACACGGATGCTCGGCCACACCGCACCATCAGAAAAAACACTGTGTGTGTGCAGGTCAGCGGCGAGGATAAATCCGCCATCAAGCGTCTGCGGAAATTCTATCAGGCGGTCGTCATGAGCGGTTGCTGGCGAACTAACTGCGGCAGCTGTCGCGGCAATCATTGGAAGGCTTTTCAAATACATGGGGCAGTCTCCTGTTCAGGAAGGCAAGGTCGGATCACATGTCCTGGAGTTTGAATTCGGCGTCGGTGAGCACAGAGGACGCAGGATCGGCAGGGTTCTGTACGTGCCGAAACGTCGAGGTCCAGTCGCGCTGGTCTGCCGTAAACCTCAAATATCCCCGGATTTCTCCATTCAGGTATTTCAGATGCGGATTGGCATCACGCGCCTGATCCATTCGGCCATACCAGGGACAGATTGAGGAGACGGAAGTCGCTGCAAAGTTATGGCCGACCCGGGCCGAAGTCGGGTCATCCGGATTGGCGTGGATGTTAAGTGCCCCGCCCGTGTGCCAATCTCCGCTAAGGACAATCGGGTTGGCCACATCCTGAGCCATTGCATCAATCAGCCGCTGACGCTGAACCGGATAACCATCCCACTGGTCCATATTCCGGGCCACGCCCGCCTCCGTGTCGCTATAATTGTAGGGCGCAAACCAAGTCTGCTGGGCGAGAACATTGTATCGCGCATCACTCGTGGCGAGCTGATCCAGCAACCAGGCCTCTTGTGTCTCGCCGGTCATGCTACGGCCTGGGAAGCTAGCTTCGGCGCATTGCGAAACAGGTATGATGCCGTCACCGCACGCCTGATCGGAGCGATACTGACGTGTGTCCAGAAGGTTGACCGCTGCCGGGCCAAATCGATACGCGCCATACATTTGCAATTCGCCCCCCGCCCCAGTCAGGCTCGGAGGCAAGTCGATTGGCATGTGCTCATAATAGGCCTGCAGAGCCGCCTGCCGACGAAGTGCAAACTCGACACCCGTCTGCTTTTCCGGATCCTGAGGCGTCATGCCCGCCCAGTTATTGTCGATCTCATGATCGTCCATGGCGACAATCCACGGCGCGGCTGCATGAGCCGCCTGCAGATGCGGATCGGTGCGATAAAGCGCATACCGGTTCCGATAGTCAAACAGGCTGGTGATTTCGGCACTATTGTGTTGCCGAACAATCTCGAAGTCGAACACATAACCCGCGACGTCGCGAGTGACCGGCCCCATGCTCTTCGCCGCGCCACCCTCGTAAATATAATCTCCGACGTGGATAACCACGTCAGGTGACCAATCAGCCATATCCCGATAGGCCGCATAATGACCCGTTTCCCAGGCCTGACAGTTGGCGAGCGCAAGTTTGGCTGAAGGCGCGCTTCGGTCTGTCGTCCGTGTACGGCCCACAGGACTTTCGTCTTGTCCATAATAGAACTGGTAGAAATATTCCCGACCTGGCTCCAGGCCTTCCAGCCTCAGATGCACCGAATGCGCCTTCATGTGCGAGGTACGCACGAGTCCGGAACGGACTTCCTGGCGCATGGCGTCATCTCTGCAAACGCGATAGCGAACGTGGCAAATTCCGTCCGGCATCCCTCCGCCCTTCAACGGCTCAGGCGCAAGGCGCGTCCAGAGAATGACGCTGGTATCGCGCGGGCAACCAGAGGCAACGCCAAGGGTGAAATGATACTTGTCCGATTGGGTCTGCGACATGGCAGGCAGCCAGAGAGTGGCGCTTGCGCTGGCGAGGAAGAGGCGTCTGCTGAACATGGGCTCTACTCCTGAAAACGGTTAGGAAAGATGCCGGTGAGTTCGAGGGGGTACCACTCACCGGCATCGGTACTGCCAGTATGAGTAAGGCCAGCGACACGCTTGTGACGCTGGCCTCTTTTTCAACTTTAGAAGTTGTACTCGTACTGGATCCAGAAGGACCGAGGCTTACCATTCCAGCCATACTGGCGGTAATAGGCGCTGTCGTTCGGTCCAATCTCACCTCGCACCACGGCTCGGTCACGCGAGTAACCCGAACCACCAGATGCGCGTTCGAAATAGTCTTCATCGAGTAGGTTCACGCCACGGATCAGGAAGCGGTGCTGCTTTTCATCTCCGAGGAAATACTGAACCGAGCCATTGAGCACGAAATAGTCGCCAAAGTTCATATCCTCAACAACACGGTTGCCATTGTCATCGACAAGTCGGGCAAGGCTTGTGCCTGCATAAGCCCATTCTGGCCCCTGCCAACGCGGGTTCAGAGCGAAGATCCAACGATCATTCGGCGTGTAGGTGACAAGACCAGAAAGGGTCCATTCAGGACGTTCAGACGACTGACGGAGTTCAGCACTTCCCGCCCGGCCCGGAACAACAAAACCGAGATCTGTGTCCGTGCCATCAAGGCGCGCCATCACACCCTGTACCGGGTTTGGCTCGAGCGATTCCATGTCCGTGAATGAGAAGTCCGCCTGGATCTTATCGAAGTCAAAGGCGACATCGATCGTAAAACCCTGAATATCTTGCGTGCGGAGGCGGTTTACTGCGACCGACTGATTGTCTTCCATCAACTGGCTTGCCGCTGTGTTACAGAACGCATCCGGTGGCACGATATTCTGACGATTGGCTTCGATCGTCTGCGTATCGTTCTGAAGTGTCGGGAAGAGTGGATTTGCGATATCATTCGCATATTGCAGGCAGACTGCGCCAACTGATGCAGATGAGAACAGGTTTTCGATCTCCGTGTCGAAATAGCCAAGCTCGACGTTATAGGTTCCGCCGAATATCTCGCCGTCGATACCAACACCCACATTATAGGCTTCTACTTCCTGCGGCTTCAGGCCCGGATTTACATTGGCGTTCGCGCCAAATGCACCAATTTCGTCAATTTTCGGAAGACTGTAAGATGTTCCGCCAGAACCGCGGGCGTACAGGCCATAGCCGAAGTTCTGACGCATCCCGACTTTCCAAACCGACTGGTCTGCGAAGTTGTCATTGAAGTCCTGACGCGCAGCGAAAGATCCGCTGAAACCATCAAGAACCGGAGCAGAAACACGCAGGTCGCCATAAACGCCTGTGCTTGACAACTTAACATCCTTCACGCCGAATGAGTCGTCTGAATTGTCTTTATAACTGGTGTTCTGAACACCGGCGACGACCTCAAGATACTCGTTGAATGTGTAGGTCGCCCGAGCATTGAGACCATAATCGACATATCCGGACTCGCGCTGATCCGTTGTGCCGAAGCCTTTTGTCGGGCCGCCATCGCCGAATCCCGCTGTCGACTGGATCACATATCCAATCGGGGCACCGATCGGGAATGGGTTCTCTACGGTACCATATGGCTGGCCGAAGTAAGGGCTGTTCGGGTCATTGTTAATATAGAAGGCGCGGTCTGTGCTCGGATTGGCATCATCATACGCGCCGCCAGCAGAACCGAACGGGTTGGTGACACAGCCAGCCGGCAGGCCGTCAATACCTGCGGCAAAGGCTTCAAACTCTGAGGCGGTCTCGAAACGCGTGATCCCCTGAGCGGTCGCCATAGCCTGAATAGCGTCAGGCAGATCGCTGACGCGCGGTATCTGACATATACGCGCATCAATCTCGTTATTCTTGAGCTGCGGGTCCTGATAATGCGCTTCAAGATCAATCTTCAGGCGATCAGAAAACCGGTGCTCGAAAGATGCGTTGTAGATCGGAAACTCAGTGAAGTTTGGCTGAAACACCGTGCTTTGCGGAAATGAGTCCCGAAAGTCGATGGTCGTGTAGGAAGCACCAAGACGAAACGCGGTGTCTGGCGCAATTTGCCAGAGGTATTTGGCCCCGAGGCTGTTGAATGAATACGGAAATTCATGGCGGCCACCGAGCGCCAGCACGTTGTCACCATAGGCGCTCTCATCGAAAATTTCGTGGGCATCAGTTTCGTAAGACCGGCCATAAACGAGAAGCGAATGCTTGCCTTGGTCATCCAATGGAAACGATACATTTCCATAGATCTCGCGGGTTTTAAAAGAGCCGGTGTAGACACCAAACTGCCCCTTGAACGTACCGTCTGGCTCCTTTGTATTGACGCTGACGACACCCAGACCGCCGTTCGAACCGAAGTAGAGGCTGTTGCCGCCGCGATAGACTTCCACGCTGCTGATCATGCGCGGATCAATCGCCGTCGCGGGCCAGAGGTCCTCAAGAGGCGACGACCGGTCAAAATATGGCACACCGTCCACAAGAAGAAGCGTGTCGCGGTCAGTGCCGCCATCAATACGGATTGTGAATTCGCCCTCATCCGGCGAGTAGCCAATATTAGCGCCACGGATCAGACCAGATGCCAATTCACCAAAGTTTGTGAAGCCCCCGGTTTCGATCTCGTCATCACTGATGAGCTGAACCTGTGTTCCGTACTCTGCGAAATCGACTGCAAGCTCTGAAATGCTGCTATCGATCTTCTGCCCCTCAACCCGAATGGTGTCGAGTTTGCGCTCATCTGCCCGCTCTGCCCCATCCTGAGCGAGTGCCGGGAATGCAACGGTCGACATAAGCAACCCGATTCCCCAGCACACTGTCTTTCTGCACCCTTTAGTCATCTGACACTCTCCAATTGTCCCGACGCGCCCAACTCTGGACGGCCCCGTCACACCGGCGGCATGACCCTCGAGCGTGGTGCTAACGCTCCATTGCGACAGTAAGGTGAAGAATACGCAACATCTTAATGAACTTTATATAGTCCTATTGCTTTTTAAATTGAGAAATGCTCAGTCCCGGCGAACCGTTTCTCTGGAGGTAAATATGAGGCCTGCGTTTTCGGCCAGCCCGGACCTGAACCCGAATGTCCTTGAATCCATTTCCGGATTCCTGATCGACTGGGATGGCTGCTGCGCGCTCGACAACAAAATCCTGCCGGGCGCAATACGCTTCCTGAAACAGAATGAGGATCGGGTTGCTATTGTCTCAAACAACTCGACCGACACACCCGCAAGCTTCGAAGCCATATTAAAGAAGGAAGGCATTACCCTCCCTGAGGACAGGATCATTCTGGCCGGAATTCTGGCAATTGATCTGGCCGCTGATACAGGTCTGAAGAGGGTGGACGTTCTTGGAGCGCCCACAATGTTGGACTACGCACAATCGACTGGACTGACAGTGTCCGAAGAATCTGCAGAGGCTGTCATCCTGATGCGAGACGTCACTCTCAGCTATGATCGGCTCGAACGTGCCGCCAATCACATTGCCGCTGGCGCGAGACTGATCGTCGCCAATCCTGACCTGACCCACCCTGGCGAAAATGGTCGCATCAAACCTGAGACCGGCGCACTTCTTGCCGCTCTGCAGGCCTGCATCAACCTTCAATCCTGCAGCATCGAAATTGTCGGCAAACCCCGGTCGGAAATATTCCAACACGCCCTTGGCAAACTGGGTGTCCCAAGCTCTGCTGCCCTGATGATCGGCGATAACCCGGCAACCGATATTGCAGGCGCAAACAATGTCGGTATGCGCGGGCTATTGGTCGGCAAAGACCCGAGCAAAACCCTGAACGAACTGGCCGACTATTTAGAAGCGCTTTAACGACAGCACATCGAAAGTCTGGCGCAGGGTCGACGTTGCATTGTCGTAATCGCGCATGGCAAGTGCGGCGATCAGGGCATCGATAACGCAGAGCTGCGCAATCCGGCTCGTCATTGCTTCAGTGCGAAACTTGGTTTCGCGCGACATCGTAAAAAGCTTGATATCAGCGAATGCCTGAATGGGCGAACTCGCAAAATTGGTCACCACAATCACCTTTGCGCCGGCTTCCTTAGCGAGCCGCGTAGCGGCAAGGGTCTCGTGCGTTGCGCCCGAGTGAGAAATTGTCAGTACGGCAACATCCGGCCCCGTACGCGAGGCACTGATCGCCTGAATATGACTATCCACCACAACTTTCGCATCAAGCCCGATGCGGAGCATTCTGTATTGCGCATCTTCGGCAATTGGCGCCGAAGAGCCGATCCCGTAAATCTCGATGCGCTTTGCGCTACGGATGACGTCAACTGCCGCAGCAATCGCGTCAGGATCCAGAATGGACAGCGTGTCTTTCAGAGCCTGCTCGCCTGCATGAAACATTTTCCGGCAGATGGTGGGCGTATCATCATCTGGCTGAAGATCTTCATGGATGAACTGAACGGGCTGGACGACCTCCTGCGCCAGACTGAGCTTAAGCTGCTGAAATCCTTTCAAGCCAAGCTGCCGACAGAAATTGATGATACTTCCTTCACTGATGTCCGTCTTTTCCGCCAGCTGAGTAATCGACAGCCCGGCAACCTCAAGCGGATTCTGGATAACATAGTCGGCCAGAACCTGTGTCCGTGGACCTAGTGAATCGTATCGCACCCGAATTCTATTGATGACGTTTGAGACCAAACCTGCAGACTGCATCGAAACCCGCCCTTCCTGGGGACACTATTCCGATTGAAGATAGAAGGAATCGCAGAGAGGTCACCACACAAAAGTGAGATTTTCTTATTTTCTATTCCAACGCTGAGCTTTTCTCATTAACTTTCGCAAATCTGCTGCAAACTCGTTATCTGGTTGTCACACTCTCCCGGTAACCAATCCTGATCAGTTTCTGCTGCAAAGAGGCGCACCGCGCATGTCTGCCAGCACTCACCTACCAGCGACAGGATTTGCGATGTTCAGAGTGATATTGTTTTCCATTCTCGTCGCACTGTCTCTGCCTCCTTCTGCATCAGCGCAGCTCGGCACGAAGGAAAAACCACTTCGCGTCCTCCTTATCCCGGCAGATGGCGGCACCAGCGATGGAACACGTGCCGACTTCAGACCCTTGTTCGATGGCCTAACCCGGATGACCGGTCTGTATTTCGATGTGAAAGCAGGTCAGAGCTATGCCGCAGTTGTTGAGGGCATGTGTTCGGGCGTAGCAGATATTGCTTGGTTCGGCCCCGTCGCGTTCAAGGAAGCTTATGACCGCGAATGCGCCGACCTTCTTGCTGTTGAAGTCACCGATGGCAGCGCAACCTATTATTCCGCAATATTTACGAATGCCGATGCGGGAATAGACAGTCTGACAGATATGAAGGGACGTTCCCTGGCACTTGGGTCGGTGCATTCTGCCAGCAGCTTCGCTTATCCTCTTGCGCTCCTTAACGAGAACGGCGTGGACCCGTTGGAAGATCTGTCAGATATCCTGATCACCGGCAGTCATTCAAACAGTCTGATGGCTCTGGAAACCGGTCTGGTCGACTCTGCCGGTGCCTCCTTCATTTCCTTCGAACGCGCGGTGAATGCAGGCTCTATTACGCCCTCGCGCGTTCGGATTCTTGAAAAATCACGCCCCATCCCAAATCCGCCGCTCGCAATATCTCCGCGGGTCGATGCTGCGGTGAGAGCTCGCTTGAGCACAGCACTCGCGACAATCCATGAAACTGACGCGGTCGACCCGAAAATGATCCGTGGATACGGCGGTAAGATTGTAGATCGCTACGAAACTGACCTGACCGCAGGCGCCATTTTGGAAGCCCTGTCTGATATTTCTGCAATTGATTCAGACTATAAGAGCGCCGTTCTGTCTCGCGATCAGCAAACCCGATGACCGCATCCGCCGCAAGCGCCATACCTGACGCCACTTCTCAACAGACAAAGCATCTGAACGACCACAGGCTGTCATTCACCGGCCTGTCTGTCCGTTATGATCGCGGACCCACCATCCTTCAGAATCTCAACCTTTCGCTTGCGCCAGGCGAGTTTACCGTACTGCTGGGTGCCTCAGGATCAGGCAAGACAACACTGATCAAGACAGCAGTCGGGCTTATTCGTCCTGCGTCCGGCATGATCAGCCTGAATGGCAGCGTGCTATCTGGCAAACGACCCAAACAGCTGCGCAGCAAGCTATCCATGATTCATCAGGATTTCGGCCTGTCACCGCGGCTTTCCGTCATTCAGAACGTCATGGCAGGCGTAGCAGCTGAAACAAACCTTTTCCGCGTGATGCTGCAAGCCTATCCGCGCACAATTCAGCGTCGGGCAATCGAACGGCTGGTTGATGTCGATTTGTCACCCGAGCACTTTGACCGACGCGCCCGAGACCTGTCTGGTGGTCAAAAGCAACGCGTGGGAATCGCGCGTGCATTGATGCGCGACCCTGAGTTTCTCCTGGCAGACGAACCGATTGCCAGCCTTGACCCCATGACTGCTGACCGCGTGATGACCCTCCTCAAACAACTCGGAAGACAGCGCGGCATAGGCGTGCTGTGCTCACTTCATCAGATCGAAATCGCGCGCCAGTTCTCTGACAGGATTGTCGGCATGAGACATGGCAAAATCGTCTTCGACGGTGCACCGAAAGATTTAAGTGCGAAAGCTCTCGAGAAGATTTTCGGCGCACCACCTTCTCCTGTCGAAATGCTGTCCTCTCAGACAGGAGCGCTCTCTTGACCCAGACTTCTGCTTCCGCTGCAAATTGGAAAGCCAAACCCATCATCAGCACACAGACAATTCTGATTGTCCTTGCGGTTCTTATCACGCTCGGCGCATCTGCCGAGCGTATGAAGCTTGATACATTCTTCGAGCAGGCCACTCAGTTCGCCGGGCAGATGGTTGGATTGAATGAGACCTCTCAGATTGGAGCCTCGCTCCAGAGGATTACGGGCGAAATGTTCCCGCTTGCGATCAGTGAACAGACGCCCGTCAGCGACATTCCAGATTTTGATCAAAATGAGTTGCCTCTGTTTTCATCACTGGAAATTCAGTCCCGCGAAATTTCACGGCTCAACCCCGACACGCTTCAACTCGAAACACTCAAAGAAGAAGACGCGGTTCTCATCGAGCATTTTGGGTACCTCTTCTTCCTGATGGAAAAAATGCTTGAAACCGTGGAAATTGGCGTCTGGGCGACACTGTTTGCGGTGCTTGTCAGCGTGCCTCTGGCTATACTGGGAAGTCAGAATTTTGCGCCCCACCGAGCAATTTATCTGCTTATCAGAAGCGCAGTCAGCTTTCTGCGCGCCATGCCCGAACTCATCAGCGCGCTCTTTCTGGTGTTGTGTTTTGGTTTCGGGCCGGTTGCAGGCATTCTCGCTCTCGGCCTGCATGGCGTGGGCTTTCTTGGCAAGTTCTTTGCCGAAGAGATAGAAACCAGCGACCCAAAACCGCAGGAAGCTTTGAAAGCACTGGGCGCCAGCCCCCTGACAATCCTGCGACTAGGTGTTTTTCCGCAAATCCTGCCTGCCCTGCTAGGGTTGAGTATTTACATACTGGATCGAAATATCCGGATGGCGACGGTTGTCGGACTTGTGGGGGCTGGTGGAATTGGCCAGGAACTGAGAGGCCGTTACGATCTGTTCGAATACGATCGCGTCGGAACGGCCCTGCTCCTGATTTTTGTCGTCATCCTTGCCCTGGACCTGGCTTCTGCTCAAATTCGCAAACGTGTGACCTGACTTCTGCTGCGGAGCAATTATAGCTTTGTTGTCAGTTGAAGTGATGCCCCCTCATGCGTGGCACCTTCACCATTGTTGATGGCCGTTTACAGAAGATAAGGCGCCACCGAAGCAATACCCATGACCGCACTCGTTCCGATGATGGCCCCAGCAAGCAAGCGACTGCCATGCAATCGTGACCAAAGCAGAAAGCCGGTCATCGTCATGCCAAGCAACGCTCCCACCATTGCGTCCATGAAGAGTACCCAAATGACGCCAATCCCGTGGCCTTTGTGCAGCTCCTTCACAAACCCCCAGAAATTCTGAAACTGTTGCTCGACTTCAACGCTCGTGGAGCCCGCCACATAACGGGCGGTCAGAATGCCATTCGGGTGACGAAAAGCCCGGGCCCAAATTTCGACAGCCTGCACTTCCTGTCCCATAAACAGGACTTTGGCTGAACTCGTTTCCGCGCCTGCTGGAATGAATGCTTCCCCGTGGAGACTGAACTTGTCCTTTGTCCACGCGCCCAAGGCATCACCATCGGCAATTAAGTTTGGGTCAACCGGAAGCTCAACCTGGCTCACTTCTTTGATCCCGCCAGCTTCAATCAACAAGATTGATCGGTGATTGAGCAGAAAGCCACTAACTCCGATGAACACAAACAGAAGAGCGCCCCAGAATCCCGTCCAGGCGTGAACACGCTTGAGCCATGAAACAGCTTTGGGCCGATTGAGGAACCCGGGAGCAAAAAGCAACCCTTTGGGACGAGGTTTGACCGGCCGTGATTCTGACATTCGCTCTGCTCCCAACTGCATTGCCGAATATTGGCAACAGCCGGGATCATCTCAGTTCATGGCGAGCGAACCATTCGAGCGAGGGAAAAAAGTTATTGCCGCGAAGCCAGAATACAGTCTTGCTCCAGTTCAGTTCCGTTTGAAGGACGCACCAGCAACCTGAAGTACGGCTTCGAGATTGCGAGGCAGAGCGTCGCATAAATACCCCCCCTCCTGAATCAGGACCGTGGGCAGTGCCAGCTCCATGATACGCTCGGTAATACGCTGAAACCCGGATGTTGTGATATTGAACGCACCAAGAGGGTCGTCCTTTGCCGCGTCCAATCCCAGCGCGATGACAACTGCCTTGGGTGAAAACTCTCTGACCGCTGCAAGAGCGACCTCCAGAGCTCCCAGCATATCCTCATCATTGCTCCCTTTCGGAAGTGGCAAATTGAGATTGGATCCAAAACCCGAACCTTCTCCCGTTTCATCAGCATAGCCACTGAAAAAGGGATAATAGTCCGACGGGTCACAATGGATTGATGTCGTCAGCACATCCGCTCGCTCATAAAAGATGGATTGCGCGCCATTGCCGTGATGCACATCAATATCAATGATGGCGACCTTCTCCTGCGTGGCCGACCTGAAATGTTCAGCAGCGATTGCAGCATTGTTGAGATAACAAAACCCTGCAGCAGCATCCGAAAAGGCGTGGTGTCCAGGAGGACGACACAATGCGTAGGAAACGCCATCTTCCAAGGCGGCGGTTGCCGCAGCAATGGCCGATTGAGCCGACCAGTAGATTGCGTCCCACGTTCCCTCTCGGATCGCTGTCGACGTATCGCAGGTAAAATAGCCGAATTCTCCAAGCAGACCGGTTGGCTTCCGACTCATCTGCGGTTTTGAAAAATGAGTTCCAAGAATCTCATCAACCGGTTCACCCGGCACTTCCGCCCGGCGATCCCACGCGCTCTTGAGAAACGCGATATACGCTTCGCTGTGGACGGCGAGAACTGGGTCCATGCCATAGTCCTGCGCGTCTTCACCTATCCAACCCGCAGCAATAGCCGCCTTGTTCAGAACATTATATCGCTCGGCCGTTTCCGGATGCCCGACAATGCGACCACGCCGGAAGTAGGTATCCGGATCATGACGTAGGGATTTTGAGCTGCGGAAGAATCTGCAAGTCACGTCGAAAATCAGCCCCCAAAATGTCAGATAGATTTCCCAGCGTCATCGGTCCGCTAACACAGCACGGCAACAGGTTTCAGCGCAGTATGGCCATGACCATAAAACCTTTGTCCCGGCAATGAAAGACGGGGCGCCTAATGTGAACTCTAGTTCCCTCAAACTGTGATGCCGTTGCATCGAAGCATCGGCCAGCCTTGGGGACATATATTTTGACTTTCGCCACATCCGGAAACCTGCCCAAGCCTCTGGATCCGACCATCCAGGAGTTCGTCGCCCATTTGGAAGGTGAAGGAGAACGCCTCAAGAAGTTGATGGGCGAAGACATGACAACCCGTCGGAAGATTGCTGAAATGGTGCGGGAAAAGTTTTCCCGCAGCGGTCCCGTCATGGCCTCTGTGATCGATATGACATTGGCAGAATCCGGACTGAAACTCCGCGTCTACGAGCCAGAGACTATTACCGCGCCAGGATGTATGCTCTATCTGCACGGCGGCGGCTGGGTCATGTTCAGCATCAATACTCATGATCGATTGATGCGAGAATATGCCCACCGGGCTGGCTGTGTCGTCGTCGGACTCGACTATTCACTCGCCCCGGAGA
>NZUJ01000058.1 GCA_002701295.1 Ponticaulis sp.
CATTGGTGAGGCCGGCTCTGCGCCAACGGCTAGTCTGGTTGTACCGGAGTGTGATCCACTAATCGCTCCTTTTGCCTATTCTGTTTTTCTGCAACTGCTTGCCTATCATACCGCCGTTAAATGCGGCACGGATGTAGATCAGCCTCGAAACCTCGCCAAATCGGTCACGGTTGAATAATTTCCAGACTCTGTTTCTTGTCCGACACGGAAAATAACTGGCGAGACGATTGATATGGCCGAAGCGCTTTTTGGCACAGATGGAATACGCGGTCGCGTCAATGAAGGTGCAATTCGGGCCGACATGTTTGTCCGGTTTGGAGAAGCGCTGGGATTTGTGCTGCGACAGTTAACTGACTCTCGTGATGTTCTGATCGGTCGGGATACGCGTCAATCAGGTGCGATGATTCAGTCCGCGATCGAAGCAGGCCTGTTTAATTCGGGGATGAATGTCGTCCGGACCGGGATTGTTCCGACGCCTGCAGTTGGACATCTTACTCGTGAAACCAACATGGCCGCGGGTCTCATGATTACAGCCTCACACAATCAATATCAGGATAACGGTGTGAAGGTTTTCGGTGCCGATGGGTTTAAGCTCTCTTCGGAGGCGCAGGAGCAAATAGAGAGCCTGATCCAGAATCGGTCGATCGATTGTTCTGTCGACGTCGCCGAAATGGGAACGCCATTGGAGAGGCCTGATTTGGCAGATGTCTACATCCAGCATGCCAGACAATCGGTACCGCCGGGCATTAATTTTCGCGGAATGAAAATCTGTCTGGACGCGGCAAACGGGGCTGGGTCCCACCTGGCGGCGCATATCCTGTCAGAGCTCGGCGCTGATGTTTTAGTGTCAGGAAGCGACCCAAACGGCCAGAATATCAATCTTGATTGCGGCGCGCTCCATCCCGAAGGCCTGCAGGCGAGAGTCGTGCAAGAGGGCGCGAATATCGGGATCGCCTTTGATGGAGATGCGGACCGGATCATTATTGTCGATGAGAAGGGGACACTCGTCGATGGTGATCAGATTATGGGGGCGATTGCGCTCGATTATGCCCGCAAAGGAAAGCTCTCCGGAAAAACTGTCGTCGCGACGGTGATGTCGAATTTGGGTCTTGAGGCGGTGCTGAAGCAGAATGGTATTGCGCTCGAACGGACCAAAGTCGGTGATCGTTATGTTGTTGAGAGCATGCGCGAGCATGGTTTCTGCGTCGGAGGTGAGCAGTCGGGCCACATCATTCTGACAGAACACGTGACGACCGGCGATGCGATCATAGCGGCGCTTCAGATACTGGAAATCATTGCGTTTACAGGCAAGCCTGCATCCGAGGTTTTGACTGTTTTCGAACCTGTTCCCCAGGTTTTGAAAAATGTGCGCTATCAGTCTGAAGACCCGCTCAATGAGCCCGGAGTTGCGACTCTGCTCACAGAGACTGAGGAAAAGCTGGGAGACCAGGGCCGACTTGTCGTTCGGAAATCTGGCACCGAACCTGTTATCCGGGTCATGGTTGAAGCCTATTCCGAAGAGCAGGCAGAATCGAGCGTGGATGCCATTATCTCGGCCATTCAAAAACTCGATGAATGAGGTTTGAGTGGATACGCCTGAAACTGTTCTGATTTTTGGTGCGACCGGACAGGACGGGGCCTATCTCACTCAAATTTTGTCCGAACGAAAATGTCGTTTGATCGGTACATGTCAGAACACGAGTACAAGCGATATATGGCGACTCGATTATCTGGGTGTTCGAGACGCAATCTCACTCGAAACGTGTGTGCTGGCAGACGCAGAGCAGATCGGCGACATAATCAGAAGACATCAACCCGATAAAGTCTTCAACCTCGCCGGCGTAACGTCGCTCGGAGAGGCTGATGCGGACGCAATGGCGACCCGTCAAATCAATCGCGATGCAGTCGGCGTGATGATGGATACACTGTTTTCTGAACAGCCACAGGCGCGCTTCTTTCAAGCCTCGTCAGCGCAGGTGTTTGGTAAGCCTGACATTGTGCCACAAACCGAACTGACGCCGATCAATCCTCTGAATGTCTATGCGCAGGCGAAAGTCGAGGCAGACAATCTGGTCGAAAACGCCCGTGATGACGGATATTTTGCCGTGTCCGGGCTGCTCTACAACCATGAATCGCCGCTCAGGACGTCTCGCTTCGTTAGCCGAAAGATTGTCAGCGGAATTGTTGGTTTACTCGAGCCAAATGCAGAACCATTCCGGATCGGGTCTCTGAATTCGGTTCGGGACTGGTCGTTCGCGCGTGACATCATGCTGGCGGCAGACCTGTCACTCCGGGCGCAACAGCCGAACAGTTATATTCTTGCGTCAGGGCAAGCCCACACGGTACGCGACTGGGTCGAAATCGCTTTGCAAGAAGTTGGCTTCGTCTTTCACTGGCAAGGTGAAGGACTGGACGAGCGCGCTGTGTGCGGCCGGACTGGCCGCACGCTCGTCGGGATCGATCCGCGGTTCTATCGAACTGACGACCCGGCGACTTTGATCGGAGATGCTTCTCGCGCCCGATCTGAGCTCAATTGGAAGCCGGAGTTCAGTTTCGATGAACTCGTCAAACACATGGTCGCAGCCGAACTGCAACGATCAGGGCGCAGTTGAACTGGCTAGCGTTTCGGCGCTGCGATGTGGATGGGGTGACCGAGTGCCATCATTGCAGCTTCTGCGGTGGCTTCTGAGAGCGTCGGGTGGACGTGGATCGTGTGGCTCAGGTCTTCGAGCACAGCTCCCATTTCCATGGCGAGTACAAATTCACTCGACAATTCGCTTACATGTGCACCAACGGCATGGACGCCGAGAATGACATGATCAGATTTGCGTGTGGTGATGCGAACGAAGCCCTTCGTGTCGGCGGCGTTCATGGAGAGTGCGCGACCTGATGCGGCGAAAGGGAAGCGCCCGACAATGATGTTTTCGCCTGCTGCCTCGGCTTCGTCTGGTGTCAGACCGACACTAACAAGTTCCGGGTCCGTAAAACAGACCGCGGGAATGACAGTCGGATCAAATACGCGTTTTTGACCAGCGAGAATATCTGCAACGCATTCGCCTTGAGCAGTGGCGCGGTGCGCGAGCATTGGCTCTCCGGTCACGTCGCCGATTGCATAAACACCGGACATGCTGGTGCGGCACTGGTTGTCTATTTTGATGAATTTGCCATCAAGATCGATGCCCATGCTTTCAAAGCCCCAACCCTCCAGAACGGGTTTTCGCCCGACTGTGACAATGACCTTTTCGACGCTGATCTGGTCGGAACCATTTTCAGTGTCATAGCTGAGCACCGCACTATCTTCAGTGACATCCACGCCTGATGCTTTTGCATTGGTGAGAACCTGAATACCGTGCGCCTTGAGTGCATCAGTGACAGGTTTAATGAGTTCTCTGTCGAAACCGGGAAGGACTTTTGGTCCGGCTTCGATAAAGGTGACTTTTGAACCGAGTTTGGACAGGGCTATGCCTAGCTCCATCCCGATATAGCCTGCACCGACAATCGCGACGGATGATGGTAGCTCATCCAGATCAAGCACATGGCGCGAGGAGAGAATCTTGTCTCCATCATACTTCAGATGAGGCAGCTCTGTTTCAGTAGACCCTGTGGCCAGAACGACGTTTTCAGCGCGGATCGTTTTTGGTCCGTCTTCGGTCTCAACTGTACAGGTCTTTGCGTTTGAGAATGTGGCCCAGCCTTTTATGGTGGTTACTCCAGCCGCTTTGAGCAGTCCGCCCACGCCGCCAGAAAGTTTGTCGACAATACCTTCCTTCCAGTTCCGGAGATCTGGCATGGAAAGATGGGGCGCAGCGCTGAGCGAAATGCCCATTTTGGGTGTTTTGGCCAGTCGTGATGCTTGCTCAAATGTTTCGGCAGCGTGGATAACGGCTTTGGATGGAAGGCAGCCTCTGATCAGACAGGTGCCGCCCAGGCGATCAGCCTCGACAAGGATTGTTTTCAGGCCATGCTGTCCAGCGCGAATAGCGGCTGGGTAGCCGCCAGGGCCGCCGCCGACGACCAAAACATCGCATGTGAGCTCATTCGTCATTGAGTTGCCTCAGATAAAAAGTGTTGCCGGATGCTCGAGCAAAGCGCGGACCTTCTGGATCAGCATTGCGGCGTCGTAACCGTCGACGATCCGGTGATCAAAGCTGCTCGACAGGTTCATGAATTTGCGAGGAACCACGCGGCCCGATCCGTCAAAGACTGCTTTTTCTGCGATCTTGTTCACGCCGATAATAGCGGTTTCCGGAGGGTTGAGGATTGGTGTTGTCACCAGTCCGCCTATCGCGCCGAGGCTCGTGATGGTGATCGTGGAGCCGCTCAGATCATCGCGAGAGGCTTTGCCCTCCTTGGCCTGACTGGCCAGAGTAGAGAGTGTTCCAGCCATCTCCCAAATCGACATCGCTTCGGCATGTTTGAGAACAGGCACGACAAGACCATTGTCCGTCGCAGCCGCGACACCGAGATGCACGCCGTCAAACTGGATCAGTTTGTCGTCCTCTGGAAAGTAATGCGCATTGGCCTGCGGAATATCTTTCAGAGCTTTGATTAATGCTTTCGCCAGAAACGGAATCAGCGTCAATTTTGGCTGGTCGTCGGATTTTGTTGCATTCAGGTGTTGGCGAAGGGCCTCCACCTCTGTGACATCCACTTCCTCGACATAGGTGATCAGGGGCGTCGTCCAGGCCTTTTCCATGTTGCGCGCAATTTTGCGTCGCAAACCAATGACTTTGGTTTCTGTAGTGCCTGTGAGCTTTTGAAGACCTGAACTCTGACCATCAGAACGTGTCAGCTGGCGGCCGCCCGCTGCAACAAAGTCTTCGAGATCTTCTCTCAGAATTCTACCGGCTGGCCCTGATCCCACAACACTCGAAAGATCGACATCAAGTTCGAGCGCGCGTTGGCGAACCGCTGGCGATGCGAGTGGTTTGGAGCCTGAATTGTTTGCCGCGACTGGTACAGTCTTTGTGGGCTCAGGCTGTTCGGGAGGCGCAGAACTTTGAGCTGGTTCAGCTTGTGATGTAGCTGCAGGTGCCGGTGCATCCTTCACAGGCTCCGCTTCGACATTTTTGGTTTCTTCGACCGAAACTGACTCATCAGTCTCGATCACCAGAATTTCGCTGCCGACAGCAATCATCTCTCCCGGTTCACCGTTCAGGCGCACAATCCGACCACTTACCGGTGCAGGAATTTCTACGGTGGCTTTGTCGGTCATGACGTCGACGACATCCTGATCTTCGTCGATCGTGTCGCCGATTTTAACATGCCATGTGACGATTTCAGCTTCGACCACGCCTTCGCCGACGTCTGGCATTCGAATCACATGTTCTGCCATCAGACGGTCTCCATCATGGTTTTCAGCGCCTGCATAACGCGCGATTTGCCCGGGAAGTAACTCCACTCATGTGCGTGGGGGTAGGGGGTGTCCCAACCCGTGATGCGCATGACGGGTGCTTCGAGGGAATAGAAGCAGTCTTCCTGTATCTGCGCTGTTAGTTCCGCGCCAAAACCTGAGGTACGAGGCGCTTCATGAAGGACAATACATCGACCTGTTTTCTTCACCGAGTTCGTCACAGCGTCTACATCATAAGGAATGATCGTGCGCAAATCGATGATCTCAGCATCAACGCCCGCTTCTTCGGCCGCCGCAAGAGCAACATGAACCATGGTGCCGTATCCGACCATGGTGACGTCAGAGCCTTCCCTCAGGATGTCAGCTTTACCGATCGGTACTGTGTAATGTCCTTCAGGGACTTCACCTTTCGGATGCTTTGTCCAGGAACTCGCGGGCACATGCGGGTCGCCAGTGAACGGACCATTATAGAGCCGCTTCGGTTCAAAGAAGATGACCGGGTCGTCATTCTCCATTGCTGAGATCAGCATGCCCTTCGCGTCGTAGGGGTTGGACGGCATCATAACAATCAGGCCGGGGATGTGCGTGAAGAACGCTTCTGGGCTCATAGAGTGTGTCTGGCCGCCATAAATGCCGCCGCCACATGGGGTGCGGATCGTCACGGGCGCAGTGTACTGTCCGGCGCTTCGGTACCGAATCCGCGATAGTTCTGACAGGATTTGGTCAAAGCCCGGAAAAATATAATCGGCGAACTGGATTTCCGCGACTGGCCGCATGCCATTCACGGCCATGCCCATGGCCATGGCGATAATCGCACCTTCATTGATGGGCGAGTCATAAACCCGACCTGAGCCGTGTTTTTCCTGCAGGCCTTTGGTCACGCCAAAGACGCCGCCAAAGTAGCCGACGTCTTCGCCAAACGCGACGACGGAGGGATCATCAGTCAGTTTCAGATCAAGCGCGTTATTCAGCGCCTGAATCATGGTCATCGAAGCCATTCGAACACCTTGTCTATTTTAATTGTCGAGCAATCAGGCGGGCTTAGTAGCCGAGCGCCTGACGCTGGCGACGCAAGTGCCAAGGCTGTTCAGTGAAGACGTCTTCGAAGATCGTTTCGACAGGAGAATGCGGTCCGTCTTCTAGTGTGCCGTAGCTGACAGACTCTTTCCAAGCCTTTGTAACTTCGTCTGTGCATTGCGCTTCGTAGTCATCGTGCTCGGCTTCAGACCAGTCGCCATTGACGATCAGGTGAGACTTCAGGCGTTCCACCGGATCGCCGAGTGGCCAGAGCTTCCATTCATCCTGAGCGCGATATTTCGAAGGGTCATCTGACGTTGAGTGCGCTTCACCACGATAGGTAAAGGTCTCGATCAACGTTGGTCCAAGACCCGCGCGAGCCCGCTCTGCTGCCCATTTTGTTACCGCATAGACGGCGAGGAAGTCGTTGCCATCAACGCGGATGCCGGGAATGCCATATCCAATCGCCTTGGCAGCGAAACTTTCCGCTGACCCTGCTGCAATCGATTCGTGGGTCGAAATAGCCCACTGATTGTTCACAATGTTCAGAATAACCGGCGCATTATAGGTCGACGCCATTGTGCACGCGGCGTGGAAATCGCCGGTCGCACTTGTGCCATCGCCAATCCAGCTGCAAGCGATGGCATCATTGCCTTTCGCCCGGCTCGCAACGCCCCAGCCAACGGCTTGTGGAAATTGCGTCCCGAGATTGCCCGAAATTGAGAACCAATTCAGGTCCTTCCGGGCGTAGTGCACGGGAAGCTGACGGCCGAGAAGATTGTCACGGCTGTTCGAGATGCAATGACACATCATATCGACCAGATCAGCACCACGATGAATCAGCGCGCCTTGTTGGCGATAGGATGGGAATAGCATGTCGTCATCGCGAAGTGCTGCTGCGCCTGCAATAGCCACGGCTTCTTCGCCAAGGCACTTCATATAGAATGAGAGACGCTTGGTGCGTTGCATTTTCATCATGCGGTTATCGTAAGCGCGCGTCAGAACCATGCTTTTCAGGCCGTCAAGCAACATGCCTGAACTCAGATGCGGGTCCCAGTCGCCGATTGCGCAATGATTGTGGTTGAGAACACGAACGAGGCCGAAAGCAAACTCTTTCAGGTTTTGTGAGTCGGCGTCGACCGCGGGTTTTGGCAGTCCGCCTGCTTGCGGAACGTCGAGGTGGTCAAAGTTTGGACGGTCACCCGGACGAAACCGTGGTGTTGGAACTTGAATTCCCTTGTTCGAACTAGCCATGTCTCACTCCCAAAAATATTTTGTCTAAAATATCATATGGGGCAAAAAGATGCAAAGTGTAATTAAAAACAGGAAAGAAATGCCGTAAAAAGCGAACAGAGGGAAACAAAAGGCCAATAGAGGTCGTTCTGCCCCCTAATAACGAAAGTATCTTTCCGGAATCGGTTCTTGCGCGAAAAAAAATCCATGCACGTTCTGGAAATTCGGAAAATTCTGGATTAAGCCAGTGGCCAATGAACAGACAGATTGTGTTTTTGTTCCGTCTTTTTCGCAGGATTTTATACCGTTTCCGAATTGCGCGGTTGAAACCTATGGAAAACCTGAATAACCAGCACCCACTCTGCAAGGGCTGATCTTATATGAGCGAGCTGCAAAATATCCTTCTGGATTATCTGCCAGTAATCATTTTTCTGGGTATCGCGCTGGCGCTATGCGCCGCATTTCTTCTGGCGTCGAGCGTATTGGCGCCTTCGAAGCCAGATCCGGAAAAATTGTCCGCTTATGAGTGCGGTTTTGAGGCATTCGACGACGCGCGTCTGAAATTCGATGTGCGTTTTTATCTCGTCGCAATCCTTTTCATTATTTTCGATCTTGAGGTTGCTTTCCTCTTTCCGTGGGCGGTGTCGCTTGGCGCGATCGGCGTCATGGGATTCTGGTCGATGGTGGTGTTCCTTGGAGTGCTGACGGTTGGATTCATTTATGAGTGGCGCTCTGGCGCACTGGAGTGGGAATAGTGACTGACACTTCTCCGACAAAGCCTGTAATCCCTGCGCTATCGGCCGGACGCGCCGGTGTAGAAGGCGCTGGGCCGATTCGCGGCGATGATCCTTTCTTCGCAGGGCTCAGCGATGAGCTTGCCGACAAGGGCTTTTTTACTGCTGCGGCAGATGACCTGATCACCTGGGCGCGCACGGGTTCGCTCATGTGGATGACCTTTGGTCTGGCGTGCTGCGCTGTGGAAATGATGCATGCGGGTAACCCGCGATATGATCTCGAGCGTTTTGGTATGGCGCCGCGTGGGTCGCCCCGTCAGTCGGATGTAATGATCGTTGCGGGCACGCTGACCAACAAAATGGCGCCTGCACTCCGCAAGGTTTATGACCAGATGCCTGAGCCACGTTATGTGGTCTCCATGGGGTCATGCGCAAACGGTGGTGGGTATTATCACTATAGCTACGCGGTTGTTCGCGGCTGTGATCGTATCGTCCCTGTTGATATTTACGTGCCGGGTTGTCCGCCAACAGCGGAAGCGCTGGTTTATGGGCTTCTGCAATTGCAGAAAAAGATTCGCCGTGAAGGCACGATTGAGCGTTAGGAGCCGTCTGTGGACGAGAGTCTGAAAGATCTTGCTGATCATATTGCTCATGCTGAGCCGCATGCCGTTCAAAAATGGCATGTCGTCAATGGTGAGCTGACAATATTTGCGGTGCGTGAGCATATTCAGGCGCTCATCAAATTTCTTCGCGATGACAGCCAGTGTCGATTTGAGACTCTGATCGATATTTGCGGAGCAGATTATCCAGAGCGTCGTGAACGCTTCGAGATTGTTTATCACCTGTTGTCCATGCGCATGAACCAGCGCATTCGTGTGAAGGTCTCGACAGACGCTGAAACGCCTGTGCCAAGTACTGTGGGCGTCTTCCCGGTCTCGGAATGGTTCGAACGCGAAGCGCTCGACATGTATGGCGTTCTGTTCTCCGGCAATACCGACCTGCGCCGCCTTCTGACTGATTATGGTTTTGAGGGGCATCCGCTTCGTAAAGACTTCCCGCTGACCGGCTACGTCGAAGTTCGTTATGACGAGCTTGAAAAACGTGTGGTCTATGAACCGGTTAAGTTGGTTCAGGAGTATCGAAATTTTGATTTTCTCTCGCCATGGGAGGGCGCTCAGGCGCTCATTCCGGGTGATGAGAAAGCGAGCAAGGAAGCTTGAGATCCATGGCTGACGGTCAGACTCACGATCCGGACGATCGCACATTTACCTTCAACTTCGGGCCGCAACACCCTGCCGCGCATGGCGTTTTGCGGATGATTGTTGAGATGGACGGTGAGATCGTTGAGCGGATTGATCCGCATATTGGTCTCCTTCATCGTGGCACTGAGAAGTTGATCGAATACAAGACCTATCTACAGGCTCTGCCGTATTTTGATCGCCTCGATTATGTGGCGCCGATGAATCAGGAGCACGCTTACTGCCTTGCTGTTGAAAAGTTGCTCGGCCTTGAGGTTCCGCGTCGCGCCAGTCTGATCCGTGTTCTCTACAGTGAGATCGGCCGGATTATGAACCACATCCTCAACATCACCACTCAGGCGATGGATGTGGGCGCTTTGACGCCGATCACCTGGGGCTTTGAGGAGCGTGAGAAGCTTTGCGTGTTCTACGAGCGTGCCTGTGGCTCCCGTATGCACTCTGCTTATTTCCGTCCGGGTGGTATTCACCAGGATCTGCCGCCGGAACTTCTCGATGATATTCTAACCTGGTGTGACGGTTTCCTGCCGGTCATGGATGACATTGAAGGCCTCCTCACTGACAACCGCATTTTCAAGCAACGCAATGCGGACATCGGTGTCGTGAGCGTACAGGACGCGCTCGACTGGGGATTCTCCGGTGTGATGGTTCGCGGGTCAGGAATGGCTTGGGATCTGCGCCGTGCGCAACCTTACGAATGCTATAACGAACTCGATTTCAAGATTCCGGTTGGTAAGAATGGCGATTGCTATGACCGGTATCTCTGCCGCATGGAAGAGATGAAAGAGTCGGTCAAAATTATTCGCCAATGTATCGAGTTGATGGAGCCAGGGCCTGTGCTTGCTGAGGGCACAAAGGCGTCTCCGCCACGTCGTGGTGAAATGAAGCGCTCGATGGAAGCACTGATCCATCACTTCAAGCTTTACACTGAAGGCTTTAAAGTGCCTGAAGGCGAAATCTACGCTGCTGTAGAAGCGCCAAAAGGTGAGTTCGGTGTCTATCTCGTCGCTGATGGAACCAACCGGCCTTATCGTCTGAAGATCCGCGCCCCTGGATTCCCGCATCTGCATGCGATGGATTACATGTGCAAGGGCCACCAGCTCGCAGACGTTTCGGCCATCCTTGGGTCTTTGGATATCGTGTTCGGGGAGATCGATCGCTAATGTCTGTTCGGCGTTTTGATTTGGAATCAGGTGGTGACACCTTTGCATTCGCTCCGGAAACTGAAGAGAAAATCTCGTTCTGGATGGGTAAATATCCAGAAGACCGGAAACGGTCTGCAGTCATTCCGATGCTCTGGCTCGCCCAGAAGGACAATGCCGGCTGGCTTTCTGAGCCCGCCATGCGTGAGGTCGCGGACCGTCTTGAGATGCCGTACATTCGGGTCTACGAGGTCGCGACTTTCTACACGATGTTCCGTCTTCAGCCTGTCGGAAAGCATCACGTCCAGCTGTGTGGCACGACGCCGTGCATGCTCCGTGGTGCAAATGATCTCAAGGAAGTTTGCAAGAGCAAAATCGGTAAGCCTTTCCAGGTCAACGATACGGGTCGTCTGTCCTGGGAAGAGGTCGAGTGCCTCGGCGCGTGCGTGAATGCACCCATGGCCCAGATCAATGATTACTATTACGAAGACCTCACGCCGGAAACGCTCGAAGAGATTCTCGACAAGTTGAATGCCGGTGTTGCTGTTGAGCCTGGTACATTCGTTGATCGTCAGAAATCGGCGCCAATTGGTGAAGCAACTTCACTGACATCTGCCGCGCTATTTGACGGGTCTGTTCCGTCCGGTCTCAAGAGTTTGCCGAACCTGCCGTCTGAAATGCCGGAAACTCAGCTGCAGCCGCGTGGCAAAAAACCAAAATCGGTCGCGAAAGCTGAGATCGTCAAAGACGAGAAGGTCGCTGCAGAGCGCGCTGTGAAGGCGTCAGATGACGAGCTACCTGCAGAGACTGATACTCAAAAGCGTCCTGAAGCGCTGAGCGCACCGGAATCTGCTGGGGCAGACAACCTTAAGGTCATCAGCGGTATCGGGCCGGTGCTTGAAGGGCGTCTGAATTCGCTTGGCATTTTCCATTACCACCAGATTGCTGGCTGGGGTGAAAAAGAGATGGCGTGGATCGATGACTATCTCAGCTTTAAAGGGCGGGTTGCTCGTGAAGGCTGGATCGCGCAGGCGAAAGAACTTGCTGAAAAGGCGAAGTCATGACTCTGGCTCGGCTGTCTCAGCAGAATAGAAATCAGCTCATTATTGCAGTCGTGCTCGAAGCCTTTTGCTTTCTTGGCGGGCTCGCAATGTATTTCATCACCGATAAAATGATCTGGATCATTATCGGTGTCGTCGCAGGCACAGGATTCACGCTTCCATTGATCTTGAAGCTGTTTTCTGCATCCAAGGAGAATGACGATGCTTGAAGACAAGGATCGCATTTTTACGAATCTATACGGTCGCGAAGACTGGTCTCTTGAGGCCGCCAAAAAACGTGGCGCCTGGAACCTGACGCGTGAAATGCTTGAATGCGGACCAGAGTGGATTTGTGATCAGGTCAAAGCGAGCGGCCTTCGCGGTCGAGGTGGCGCAGGGTTTCCGACAGGTCTTAAATGGACCTTCATGCCGAAGCAGGTCGGCGAACGCCCTCACTATCTTGTCGTAAACGCGGATGAGTCTGAGCCGGGCACGTGTAAAGACCGCGAGATCATGCGTCACGATCCACATCTGCTGATCGAGGGCTGCCTTGTTGCGTCTTATGCGATGCGCGCTCACAAGTGCTATATCTATCTTCGTGGCGAGTATATTTATGAGCGCGAGCGGATGGAGGCAGCGGTCAAAGAGGCTTATGAGGCCAAACTGATCGGTAAAGACAATATCCATGGCTGGGATTTTGATCTCTATATTCACCATGGTGCTGGCGCCTACATCTGCGGTGAGGAAACGGCACTTCTGGAAAGCCTTGAGGGCAAGAAAGGCCAACCGCGCCTGAAGCCGCCTTTCCCGGCAAATGCCGGCCTTTATGGCTGCCCGACAACGGTCAACAATGTGGAATCCATTGCAGTTGCGCCGACGATTATTCGTCGTGGTGCCGAATGGTTTTCAAGCATTGGTCGCGAGAACAACAAGGGTACCAAGCTCTTTTGTATTTCAGGCCATGTGAACAAGCCGTGTAACGTTGAAGAGGCGATGTCGATCACCTTCCGTGATCTGATTGATACTCACTGTGGCGGCATTCGTGGCGGTTGGGATAATTTGAAAGCGGTTATTCCTGGTGGGTCTTCTGTGCCGATGGTTCCCGCGGAACAGATTATGGACGCGTATATGGACTTTGATACGCTACGCGATCTGAAATCTGGTCTCGGTACCGCAGCCGTTATTGTTATGGATAAGTCGACAGACCTGATTCAGGCGATTGCGCGAATTTCCTATTTTTATCGACATGAAAGCTGCGGACAGTGCACGCCGTGTCGTGAGGGGACAGGCTGGATGTGGCGTGTGCTTGAGCGCATGGCAAAAGGCCAGGCTGAGCACCAGGAAATCGACATGCTGCTGGACGTCGCGGGTCAGATTGAGGGCCACACGATTTGCGCGCTTGGCGATGCTGCGGCATGGCCGGTTCAAGGCCTGATCCGTCACTTCCGGCATGAGATCGAAGAACGCATCACCAATTACCGTATCGGCAAGCCGCTCGTTCAGGGCGCAACGATTGCGGCGGAGTAACTGAACACAATGGTCAATGCCGTCCGAAATATTCTGACTGCCTTGTGGTGTGCAATAGTCCTGGCGGCATTCGTGTTCCCG
>NZUJ01000059.1 GCA_002701295.1 Ponticaulis sp.
AATGAACGAAAACTGGTTGATCAGTTTTATGCCGGGCTCGATCATTGGTCGATCATCCTGAAAGAGCTCGCCGGTCCTGACGCACAGGACTGACGGAACACTTTGTCGGCCAGTGCGTAAGTTCAGTGAGCTATTTCAGCAAACCAAATGGGACCAATGGCCGACACCCAGCCACTTGAACATGTGATGGAAAAAGCCGCCGACGAGGCGGAAGGGCAAGATGTGTCCATTGGCGATCTGATGGAGCTTTATGGCACGCGTTCTTTCGGACCGATCTTTGTGTTGTTGGGGCTGGTGGTTGTTGTGCCGCCAATCGGCGCCATTCCCGGCCTGCCTGCGGCGGTTGGTGTGGTCCTGTTGCTCTTCTCCGTTCAGATGCTGTTCGGACGCTCGCACATCTGGTTGCCTGGGTTTATCGAGAACTTGTCCATCAGTGGCGAGAAGGTGACCAAGGCTGAGGATAAGGCTGCTCCGGCGCTATCTTTCGTTGATCGGATGATTACAGAGCGACTGGCGTTTCTGGCCAGCGGTCCAGCACAGTATGCTGCTGCAGTTCTTGTCTCACTCATGGCGCTGATCATGATCCCGCTGGAACTCGTGCCATTTGCCGTGGCCGCGCCGGGGGCCGCCATTACGCTGGTCGGCGTTGCGCTGCTGGCCAAAGACGGCGCGCTGATGCTGATTGCCTATCTGATTTCAGCGGTGGCGCTGGGCGTGCTGATCTGGTTCACACCGCTCAAATCCATGATTGGTCTCTAGCTTTTCTGCGCAACCCCCAAGACTTGACTTGATTGTTCTGACACCGGTGTCAGTATCGGGTGAAAGAGAATAGGGGAGGTTTATATGTTGGTTCGAGCCGGATTGGTTTCGCTCGTCGCACTTGCTGCGACGGCATGTGCGTCAAACACAGATGCGCCAGTTCAGAATACTGTTGCGGCATCTGGTTCAGATACAGAAATGCTGCAGATTGATGGGTTTTCAGACGCGATCCATCATTGGCAAAACCGATATGGTGAAGCCTATCCGCGCTATGACCTGTCTCAGGTGAAAGAGATTGCCGACAACATTCTGTTGATGCAGCGCGATCATGGCGGCTGGATCCAGAATCAGGACCCGATGCGTATTCTCACTGACGCAGATGTTGAACGCTATACGTCTGACAAGGGTGAGGCGTTTGGCAGTTTCGACAACCGGAATATCTACACGCAGATTGCCTATCTGATTGGGGCGTATGAGCGCGTTGGCGATGAGCGCTACAAGGCCGCCGCCCTGAAGGGGCTCGACTATCTTCTGGAGCACCAGATTGACGGGTGTGGAGGTTGGCCGCATTCGGTGAATGGCGATCAGCGCTATTTCCCGCTTCTGACCATAGCTGATGAGGTGACGTCCGGACCGCAGGTGTTGTTGCGGAGCATTTCTGAGCGAGACTGGCCATTTGGGAGGCTTTCTGACGACGTCGTGGCAAGTGCGACGGCGGCACTCAAAGCGGGCGATGCGTGTGTGCTGCGCTTGCAGGTCAGGCAAGGAGATCAACTCGCTGGCTGGGCCGGACAGTATGACCCGGTGACGTTAGAGCCAGCGATGGGGCGGACGTTTGAGCTCCCTTCGATTGCGGTTGATGAGTCGGTGTCTATGCTGCGCTATTTGATGTCGATTGACGGTCCATCTGATGACGTCATTGCGAGTGTTGAGGGTGGTGTGTCCTGGCTCAAGCAGAATGCGATCCACGGCACGCGTCTTGAGGAATTTGACCTGCCTGAACCGATCAAATTTCGCTACCACACCTCCGGCTTTGACCGCCGTCTGGTCACCGACCCCGACGCGCCGCTGCTCTGGGGCCGGTTCTATGATGTGACGGACAATTCCGTGGTACTTGCCAATCGCGACAGCGTGCGCGTGGAAGATTATCAGCAGATCGATATTGAACGGCGCACAGGCTATAACTGGTATGGCGTCTGGCCGAATGAGCTGCTGGAGGTGGATTATCCTGCCTGGCAGTGTCGGACCTACGGAAAGAGCTGCTGAGCCAACGACTGCGCTGACGGGCTTGTCTGTTTGGCTGTTCCTGCGCAGACTTGCTGTCTGGATTTGAGGAGCTTTGTCCATGCGCGCATTTCGATCGCTTTGTGTTTCCGGTTTTGTTGCGCTGAGCGTGTTTGGGGCTCTCCCTCTGCAGGCTGAGGACGCTGAAGCGCCAAGTTTTCCAAGCGAAGGCTATCGCATGGTGGATCCGGCTAATCTTCTCATCATGGAGCTGGAATACGGCACCGTCGTCATCGAGTTGAATGATGATTTTGCTCCGGGCCATGTGGCGCAGATCCGCGAATTTGTGCGCGACGGGATTTATGACGGCCAGCGGTTCTACCGGGTGATTGATGGCTTTGTGGCTCAGGGCGGACTTGAGAATGAGGCGCGGATTGCGGTTTATCCGACAGTGGAGAACGAGAATGACCGACCCATAGTCAATCGACGTTTTGTGGCGCTCGGCAATGATGACCTGTTTGCGCCGGAAGTTGGTCATATCGACGGGTTTCCGGTTGGTCGTGATCTGACGCTGGGGCGGGAATGGCTGCTGCATTGCCCTGGCGCACTAGCCATGGCGCGGGATACGGATCCGGATTCAGGCTCCACCGAATTTTACATTGTTCTGGCACCGCAGCGTTATCTTGATCGCAATCTCACGGTTTTCGGGCGCGTGATTTCCGGCATGCAATATGTTCAGAAGCTGAAGCGCGGTGATCGGGCGATTGAGAGCGGAGTCATCCAGGCCCCGGAAAAGGGGGATACCATTCTATCAATGACGATCGCGGCTGACCTGCCCGAGGCGGAGCGCCCGGTCTGGGAGGTGATGGATACGCAGACAGAAGCGTTTGAAGAATTCAAGACATCGCGCCGGGTACGGGATGACCCGTTCTTCTATCGCAAGCCGCCCGAAGTTCTGGATGTCTGCTCTGTTGAGGTTCCGGCGAAACAGCTGGGACCGGTCGACTAAACGCCTGCGCCTTCGGAATAACTCTCTGCTTCAGTCGCAGAAGGCTTCCCTTTGGACTTTCTTTCTTCCGCGGCGTCTAAGTCGTGAAACTTCACAATGAAGAAAAAGGCGATGGACGAGACATAGCCGGCAATCAGCATGACTGCGATCACGAGCTCCAAATGCTCGAGAAAGGTCGGATCTGAGGTTATGACAGGACCCATCCAGCCGAGATTTGTATCTGGTAGCTGGCCGACTTCCCGGATTTTCATGCCGATGCCGGAAAAGTCGTAAAATGCGGAATAGACGCCCATGCTCATATTGAGGCTGGTCAGGGAATAGACGAATAACAGAACGGCGCTCATCGCCCAGGTCAGTTTGCGCGCAAGGAAAAACGACGCCGTCATCATGGCGAAAACCAGCGTCATATAGTTAGCGAACACGACATTGGCCGCTTCGAGATATGACACGAACAGTACGGAATACTCAAAGTCAGACATGGTTTATCTCCCCGAAGGAGAAAGAATGCCTGAGGCCTGCAGAAAGGCAAGCGAGGGTACGCTCAGCCGTGACCGCCGAATGTGTGCGACCAGAAGATAAAACAGCCGATGGCGATCAGGACCAGTCCGCCAATGACTTCGGCGGTTTTGCCGAACCGCAGTCCGATCATGGGCGCAATCATATAGCCCATTGCGCTCATACCGCCCGAGGTGAGGCCGATGATGGGCGCGGCCAGAAGAATCGGCACACTGGAAAAGGCGAGGGCAACGCCGACGGCGGCCGCGTCGATGCTGGTCCCCATAGCGGTCAGGAGCCAGAGGAGAGGTGACTTTCTGTCTGTTGGTTCTTCTTCCTCTTCGCCATCATCGCCGGAGACGACTTCCCAGATCATCTTCCCACCAACAATGACAAGCAGAACCAGAGCGACCCAGTGATCAACGGTGCGTATGAGGTCGGCCAGTAGAAAGGCGAGCGACCAACCCAGCGCGCACATGCCCGCCTCAAACCCGCCAAAGAGAAGGCCGATGCGCAGCGCCGCTGTCGGCGAGCGCGTCCGGGCCTGAACACCCTTGGCGATGGCAACGACGAAAGCGTCAGTCGAGAGGGCGAAAGCGGTGGGTAGGACGATACGAAACAGCATGCTGCCTCTATATCTGAACCGCACTGAACAGCCAGAGCAATTTTGCGGTCAGAGGCTCGGTTGATTAACCCGGCGCGATGTTTCTTCGGCGGTTTCGACGCGTTCTGAGTAACGGTCGACCAGATAGTCAGCGCGATCACGTGTCAGCAGGGTGAACTTCACGAGTTCTTCCATCACATCGACGATCCGATTGTAATAGGGTGAAGGTTTCATCCGGCCATCTTCTTCGAATTCAGCCCATGCCTTTGCGACAGAAGATTGGTTGGGAATGGTGATAAGACGCATCCATCGGCCCAGAATACGCATCTGATTGACTGCGTTGAAGCTTTGGGAGCCGCCGGAGACCTGCATGACCGCGAGTGTTTTACCCTGCGTTGGGCGAACCCCGCCCAGAGAAAGCGGCAGCCAATCAATCTGGGTCTTCATCAAGCCCGTCATGGCGCCATGGCGCTCAGGCGAACACCAGACCATGCCTTCCGACCACATGGCGAGTTCTCGGAGCTCGACAACCTTTTCATGCGTATCTTCGGCGCCATCGACCAGCGGTAATCCGGTCGGGTCGAAGACTTTGGTTTCACAGCCAAAGCGACGCAAAATCCGACCAGCTTCTTCATTTGCGAGGCGGCTGAAAGACCGCTCTCGCAGCGAACCATGAAGGAGAAGGATGCGCGGCGGGTGAGCCTTATGCTCTGGTGTCAGGAGCTGGCTTTCGTCAATCGGGTTGAATGACGCTTCATTCAGTGCAGGGAAAGTGTCTTCAGCCAACGCGCTCACCTTTCTCATTGATCAGGAGTTCGCCATCTTCCTTGGCGAAGGGGCCGGGCGGGAATTTGTCCAACAGGTCAAGCACAGCCTCGCTCGGACGGCAAAGCCTTACCCCCTTTGGAGAGCAGACAATCGGACGGTTCACCAGAACGGGATGTTCCAGCATGGCCGCAAGAATGGTTTCGTCTGAGACTGTGTCGTCCAGAAGGCCCAGCTCCTCGGCAGGTGACTTGGTTTCACGCAGAGCAGCGCGCGGCGTCAGATCGGCGGCGGCGAAAAGCGCCAGAAGCTGAGGGCGGGTCCAGCCTTCGGCAAGATAGTCGATCACAACGGGCTCATACCCGGCGGCTTCTATGGTTTTCAGCACATTGCGTGATGTGCCACAGGCTGGATTGTGATGAATGACAATGGACATAAAATTCTTTCAGGAAAAAATGAAATGACCCGCTTCATTAGAAGCGGGTCACCCAGAAATTCAATTGTATTTTTGTGAATTATTTCCAACCGCAGGACCGGCCTTCGTTTTCCTCTTTCATATAGGTAATCAGAGGTTCGAAGTATTCGGTGATGGCAGAGCCATCCATTTCGCGAGTGCCAGTGAAGGCTTCGAGCGCATCTGGCCAAGGTTCTGAAGCCCCTTTCTCCAGCATGGCTTTCAGTTTGGCACCGACTTCTTCATTGCCATAGATGGAACAACGGTGGAGCGGGCCTTCCCAGCCTGCCATTTCACACGCTGCTTCATGGAACTGGAACTGCAGAATATAGCTCAGGAAGTAACGCAGGTACGGGGTGTTGCCCGGAATGTGGTATTTCGCACCCGGATCGAATGCGTCTTCGGGACGAGGTCCCGGAGGTACGATGCCCTGATTGGCCGTCCGCAGTTCCCACCATTTGGCATTATAATCAGCTGGCGGGGTTGAGCCGTCCAGAACACTCCAGCGCCACTGATCGACCGTGATGGCGAATGGCAGGAAGGCGATCTTGTCGAGCGCAGTGTTCATCAGAAGCGCGAGGTCGGCATCTGCGCCCGGGACCTGATCTTCAGAGATCAGACCGATCTGCTGCAGATAATAAGGCGTGATGGACAGGGCGACAAAGTCACCAATGGCCTCATGGAAACCGTCATGCGCGCCGGTTTTGTAGATGAAGTCCACATCCTTGTAGGCGCGTTGGTAATAGTTGTGGCCCAGCTCGTGATGCACGGTCTGGAAGTCCTCAGCATTCACCTCGGTGCACATTTTGATGCGGATATCTTCCTCATCATCCACGTCCCAGGCTGATGCGTGACACACGACTTCACGCGGCGCAGGCGGGCGCACAATCATGGAGCGTTCCCAGAACGTGTCTGGCAATGGGCGGAAGCCGAGTGAGGAGAAGAAGGCCTCGCCGGTTTCGACCATTTTGATCGGATCGTAGTCATTCTCGATCAGTTGTTCGGTCAGATCGTAAGACGGTCCCGGCAGGTCTTCAGGTTTGACGACATCATAAATGCCGGCCCAGCTTTGTGCCCACATATTTCCAAGAAGGTCTGCACGGATGGGGCCGGAGGCGGGCTGAACGTCATCGCCATACTGCTCATTGAGTTCCGCGCGAACAAAGCAGTGCAGTTCGTCATAAAGCGGTTCAACCTGGGTCCAGAGGCGTTCGACTTCTGTCGCCATCTCATCGGCTGGCATGTCGTAAGCGCCAAGCCACATCTTCGCGACGTCTTCATAGCCCAGCTCGGTGGCGCCAGAATTGGCGATTTCCACCATGCGGGCGTATTCAGGTTTCATCGGTGGTGAAACTGTGCGCCAGCCTTCCCAGGCTTCTTTCAGAATCTCAGGATTGCGGGATTGCTCGATCAGTGTGGAGAGCTGGTCCAGAGTGAGAGCGTTGATGTCAAAAGAGCCTTCGCCATTGACCTCAGTCAGCAGAGCTTCGACTTCTTCGACATTGTTCTGAAAGGCATAGGTGCCGGTGGAATAAGTAGCATCCAGCCCGGTCGTGATTTTGGAAAGCTCTTCAGCCGCGCCGTCTGTCGATGGTGCCGGCAGGACAAGGCCGCCCTGAAGCATCTGCATCTTGCGACGCAGTTCCGGCGGCAGGTCGACATCCTTGAAGCGCTTGGTCTCGTTGGCATAGTTCACAGCGATCTTCGTCGCACGTGCGCCAGCCTCAGCAGCGGCAGCATTCGTTTCGGCTGTGATATTGGTTGCCTGTTCCCAATAAACTGGCGCGGTTTCCTTTGAGAGCTGGCCGAGCTCTTCATCAGCTTTGGCCAGGAAGGCGCGGGCCTCTTCGACTGTCGGCAGATCTGATGTGCTGGTGTCTTCGGCGACCGGTGTTTCCTCTGTGGTGGCTTCCGGTGAGCAACCCGCCATCAAGGCCAGTGACATCGCGCTCGCGCCTGCCAACAATAATCTGAAAGTCATGAACTCATCTCCATTTGCGCGAAGGAAGCGATAGTCTGACGACATCGTCAAGGCTCGCAGTGGAGGCGATCTGAAGATTTAATAAAGGGGGGCAGAATATTGCGTGAAGGACCAGAATTCGCGTTCAGACGACAATTTTTGCCTTGACCCTACAGCCATGTGAGGCCGCAGAACGAGACCATGACAGACAACACTTCATATCTGACTGTATCGCAAATGGCTGCACGCACAGGCGTTTCGGTTCGTACGCTGGATGACTACGACGAGATTGGGCTGCTGTGTGCGGAACGATCACCCTCGGTCTACCGGTTGTACGACCCTGACAATATGGTGCGGTTTCTGGGAATCCTTCTGAGGTGGTTGCAGGGGCAGTCGCTCGACGCAAATCGGATTGGCTGGCATCCGCAACTCGTAGGGTTTGCCGCTAAGCGCTGATTAAATTGCGGTAATTCATGAACATTAACGGCCGCAAAACACTATGAAAAATCGGTCAGAAATTCGATTTTTCTTTAGGTATTACAGTGCGTTAAATTGGTTCCAAAGTTTTCAAAAATTCTCGTTTTTGTGGCCTTCAAACCACTGTCAGAATTGTAACGAAAACAGGGGAACGAACCGTCTTTCAGCGCCGTTGAACACTCCATCTCGCCCACAAATCGGGCGGTACTCAAAATGGAGTGGAGTAAATGTTTAAGACAGTTATCGCCGCAACGGCCGTTTCCGCACTGGCTCTTTCAGCTCAGGCGCAAGCCCAGAGTGCAGATGAGCGAGGCTTTTATCTTGAAGGCGGATATCAGTATCTGAACACAGAGCCTGAGGGCGCAGAAGAAGGTGTTGATACAGATGCCATCGGTGCGCGTGCGGGTTATCAGTTCAATAACATCTTCTCGATCGAGGGTGAGCTGGCTTCAGGCGTAGATGATGGCGAGTTCGACTATAACGTCGACGAAGACGAGTTTGATCTCGACGACAATAATGACGGTGATTTCGAAGACACGATTGCCGCTGCCGGTGATATCGAGCTGAACTATCTGGTCGGCATTTATGGTAAGGCGCAGGTTCCGCTGACGGAACGTCTGAACGCCTATGCGCGGGCAGGCTATGCCTATATCGACATTGACGCCGATGTGCAGACCCCGGGTGGCACAACTCTCACAACCCTTTCAGACTCTGAAGATGGCCCGGCAATCGGTGCAGGCCTGTCTTATGACCTGACGGACAACTGGTATCTCAAAGGCGACTACACTTACTATTCCTTTGATGATGCCGACACGGATGGTGTGATGATTGGTGCAGGCTACAAGTTCTAAGCCCATCAACACATCCCCATAGATGGCCCCTCCAGCTCGGGTTGGAGGGGTTATCTTTATGTGGAGCGGAATCCCTCACACTGTCCCACAAGCTGAACGCACCTTCAGCCATTTCATAAAAAATTGAATTGTTGACCAAATTGGTGCATTATTCCGTGGGCAGACGATTTGTTCTGCCGGACTATGGGGGACAAAATATGGTCAAATCTATCGACAAGTATTTCGTATTGATCGCGTTGGTTTATGCCGTCGTGGGCATGGTGCTCGGCAATATTATGGGGGCAACGCTGGATCACTCACAAATGCCAACGCACGCGCACATTATGCTTGTGGGCTGGGCGAGTATGGGGCTTTCAGGACTGATCTATAAGAGCTGGCCAGAACTGAAATCAGGCCTGCTTCCGGTCATACATTTCTGGCTTCTGCAGGTCGGCTGTCTGATCATGTGCATCGGCCTTTACCTGATGTATGGCGGCATTGTGCCGGAGCCTCAAATGGGGCCTGTCCTCGGGATTTCCGGGATTATTGTACTTGGATCGCTTGCGCTCTTCACCTTCATCTTCGCGACAAAGGCAAAGAGCAGCTAAGCAGACATTCAGTCAGCGGGCGTGAGCTTGATCAGGCGACCGCCCGGGGCACCATTGCGCGTGTCTTCCAGAACATAGACGGCGCCGTCAGGGCCTTCTTCGACTTCGCGAATACGACGGTCCCACTCATACCGGGCAGGTTCAGTGCCGACCCAGTCAGCGCCGGAGCCTGTGACGTCCACGCGAATGAGTGCCTTGGAGGACAGGCCTCCGATAAGGATGTCGCCGGTCCAGTCTGAAAACAGATCGCTTTCATAAACCTCCAGGCCGCCGGGACTTATCGCAGGTACCCATGACTTCACGGGCGCCTTGAATTCTGGTCGCGTATCGTGATCTGGAATTTCTTCGCCGGAATAGTGATCGCCATCGGAAACTTCAGGATAGCCGTAGTTCTCACCCTTGATGATGATGTTCAGCTCATCACCGTGACGTGGACCCATTTCCTGGGTCCAGAGATTGCCAGCGCTGTCGAAATCAATGCCGAGCAGGTTACGGTGCCCGAGCGACCAGATTTCATCTGTCACGCCGCCTTCGCCATAGAAGGGGTTGCCTTCGGCGGGTGTGCCATCAAGGTTCAGGCGCAGGACCTTGCCGAGGTTTTGCTCCATATCCTGAGCTGGTGTGAATTTCTGGCGATCACCCGAGGTGACGAAGAGATAGCCATCCGGTGATACGGCGAGGCGGTGTGAGTAGTGCCCATTGCCGGTGACCTTTGGATATTGGCTCCAGATGATCTCCCGATTGCTAAGCTCGCCGCCCGTCTCGGTTGTCGTGAGCATGGCTTTCTCGACAACAGCGCCCGACATATCGTCGTCTTCCGGGTCGCGTTCAACATATGAAATATAGACAGTGCCGTTTTCGGCGAAGTCAGGACCGAGAATGAAATCACCAAGTCCGCCTTGTCCCTGAGCTGTGACTGAAGGCGCATTGGTAATGGCGCCAGCCTTGGAACCATCAATATTGAGAAGCCAGATCTCGCCTGTTTTCTCAGTTACGACGGATCGTGCGTCAGGCAGAAACGTCATGGCCCATGGGGCGCCGAATTGTTCGAGAACCGTGCCGGTGATGGTAGAGCCATCCGTGCCGGAGATCGCCAGCGTTTCACCTGTGGTTTCCTGGGCGAAGGCACAGCCAGCGGCCAGAAGGGCAAAAGCAGGAATAGTGTTGAGGAGGGAGATGTGGGCGCGCATAGGTGTCCTTTCAGGTCCCGGAATGTTTGATATGCAATCTCTACGAAGTTTAGAGCATTCTGGTTCCCGAACTGACAGCTTTGTGAGCGAAAAAAAGAGCCGATCCCGAGGTTTTCCGGGATCGGCTCAATCAGAGATCAGCTGTCTGGACTATTTCGTCCGGTCTTCCAGTGCCTCATAGAGCGCATCAGTTGCGATGGTTCTGATCGGCGGTGTGCCGCGATAAGGGTTCGACCCATTATTGTTCTGGATGAAAGCAATAAAGACGAGATCATCCACCGGATCGATCCAGAAGCTGGTACCGAAGAAGCCGCCCCAATAGTATGAGCCGGTGCGCTGCTGGCCGTCGGCAATGTCTTCATCCATCACTACGGCGAAATCCATACCGAATCCAATGCCCGGCATGTCGGGGCCGTAAAGGTCAACTGGCACGCCTTCGTTAAGAACGTTCTCACGCATTTTTTCGACTGTAGAGGCTTTGATGATGCGGTTGCCATTCAGCTCGCCGCCTTTCTGGAGCATCTGGGTGAATTTCCAGTAGTCGAGTGGCGTGGAGAAGAGGCCACCTGAGCCTGACAGGAATTGCGGCGGTTCATTCTGAAGGCGCTCATCCATCATGAAGAGTGAGCCATCCTCGGCATAATCATAGATGCGGGTGACGCGGGATTGTTTTTCTGCAGGCACGTAAAAACCCGTGTCATCCATGCCGAGCGGGCCGAAGATGTTTTCCTGCATGTAATCATCCAGCGACTGTCCGGAGAGTTTCTCGACGATATAGCCCTGAATGTTGACGACCGGGCCGTAATCCCAGGCGGTGCCCGGTTGGGTTTCCAGAGGCAGGGCGGCCAGTTTGTCGATCATGCCCTGAAGGTCAGTCTCGCCCAGATTAACGTCGCTATAGACGGCCGAAACGCCAAAACCTGCCGAGTGAGACATGAGCTGCGCCATGGTCATAGGGGTTTTCATTGGCTCTGTGCCGCCGTCAGAGGTTTTGACCTGCAGATCAGCGAATTCAGGAATATATTTGGAAACAGGGTCGTCGAGCTTCCATTTGCCGTCTTCCCAGAGCTGCATCATGGCGACGCCCGCAATCGGCTTGGTCATGGAGGCAATTCGGAAAATGCTGTCCGCCTGAATGGGGGCTTGAGTTTCATAGTTGAGGACACCATGCGTATTCAGCGTGGCGATTTTCCCATGACGCGAGGCCAGCCAGACTATTCCAGCGAGTTTTCCATCCTCGACCATTTGCGCATATTGCGCGTCGAGCGCGGCGAGTTTTTCAGACGAAAAGCCGAGGGTTTCCGGCGCTGCCATAGGCAGGCCTGTGCTCGTTTCGACTGAAGCAGGCGTGGCAGTTTCGTTGGTGGCGCAGGCTGTGGTGACAGCAAGAAGTGCGGCCATGGCAACGCCGCACGCAAGACGCGTGTGTTTCATTTTCAATCCTCCCTTATGAGCGTGTCGCTCTTGTTATGTGATGAGTATGCGGGGGAGGTGACGCGCGGGCAAGAGTCCAGCCACTCGCGTTTTCGTGATGGAGAAGGTTTGCATGCTCGCTCATTTCGACCTGCTTCGGGATGACTGGGCGGTCAGTCGGAATAAGCCGGCCGTCGAAAGGACGAGCTTATTCGCCCTTCATGTAGGTCGGCATCCAGCCTTCATGGGCTGCGCGAAGGTCGGCCAGAGAGATGAAGTGGCCGGTATCGAGCGTGTCGAGGCCAAGAAAGACACCCGGCTCGCGCGTGCCGCTGTCGACGAAGTCACCAATATGCTGGGCAGTCACGCCATGCGCGCGAATACGACCATTGAATACATCAATCTTGTCTTCCGGAAGCGCGACGAGGAAATGGCCATGGCTCTCAGCGAAATAGGCCAGAAGTGCTGACTTGCGTGTCGAGAGCATCTGAACGCCGACATTGCCAGCAAGCGCCATATCGGCTGCGGCACAGGCTGCACCGCCATCTGAAATGTCGTGCACTGCGTTGACCATTCCATGCCCGATAACCGCGCGAACGAAGTCTGAATTCTTCTTGTTCTTCTTGAGATCGACGGCTGGAATTGCGCCGAGGTCTTCGCCTTTGAGGCCAAGCACTTCGCGGGCATAGAGCGTGGTGCCCATATGCGGTGTGGTCTGGCCGATCAGGATCAGCTTGTCGCCGGCTTTCGCGCCTTTCAGCGTGGCAGTTTTCGTGACGTCTTCGATGAGGCCCACACCGCCCACGACAGGCGTTGGCGGAATGGCGACGCCGTCTGTCTCGTTATAGAGCGAGACATTGCCGGAGACGACAGGGAAATCGAGCTCTTTACAGGCCTCGGCCATGCCCTCAATCGCCTTGACGATATAGCCCATGGTTTTCGGCTTTTCCGGATTACCGAAATTGAGGTTGTCGGTGATGGCAATCGGCTTGGCGCCGACAGCTGAGAGGTTGCGGTAAGCCTCTGCGACGACGGCCTTGCCGCCTTCATACGGGTCCGAGGCCACATAGTGCGGATTACAGTCTGAACAGATGGCGAGCGCCTTGTTCGTACCGTGAATGCGGACGATTGCTGCGTCGCCGCCTGATGAGGAGCTGTCGACTGTGTCGCCCATGACGTGGCGGTCATATTGTTCCCAGACCCAGCGCTTGGAGGCCATATCCGGGCAGGACATGAGCTTCAGCAGCGTTTGAGCATAGTCTTCAGGTTCTGCGAACCTGGTGAAGTCGAGCTGTTCGCGTTTGACAGGCTCTACCCATGGGCGGTCGTAATTTGGCGCGTCTTCGGCGAGCGGCGGGACAGGGATATCGCACACGACTTCGCCGAACTGTTTCAGCACCATATGACCGGTGTCTGTCGTGATGCCGATGACTTCTGCGTCGAGGTCCCATTTGTCGAAGATCGCCTTGGCAATGTCTTCCTTGCCGGGCTTCAGAACCATCAGCATGCGCTCCTGGCTCTCTGATAGCATGATCTCATAGGCGGTCATGCCATCTTCGCGCTGCGGGACCTTGTCGAGGTCCATCTCAATGCCGATGCCGCCCTTGTCAGCCATTTCGACAGATGACGAGGTGAGGCCAGCCGCGCCCATATCCTGAATGGCCTGAATGGCGTCGGTTTCCATCAGCTCGAGACAGGCTTCGATGAGGAGTTTCTCGGTGAACGGGTCGCCAACCTGCACGGTAGGGCGCTTTTCCTCGTCGCCTTCGGAGAATTCGGCCGAAGCCATGGTCGCGCCATGAATGCCGTCGCGGCCGGTTTTGGAGCCGACATAGAAGATCGGATTGCCGGGCGTTGCGCCGCGCGCGTAGAAAATCTTGTCCTGATCGGCGAGGCCAACAGCCATGGCGTTCACGAGGATATTGCCATTATAGCCCGCATCGAACTGAGTTTCGCCCGCAACCGTCGGTACGCCGACGCAATTGCCATAGCCGCCAATGCCAGCAACTACACCCGCCACGAGACTGCGTGTTTTGGGATGGGATGGATCACCAAAGCGGAGGGCGTTTACGAGTGCGATGGGCCGCGCCCCCATGGTGAACACGTCGCGCAAAATACCGCCAACGCCCGTTGCAGCGCCCTGATAAGGCTCAATGTATGAGGGGTGGTTGTGGCTCTCCATTTTGAAGATCGCGGCCTGACCATCGCCGATATCAATGACGCCAGCATTCTCGCCCGGCCCCTGAATAACAGAGGCGTTCTTGGTCGGGAATTTGCCGAGGTGACGGCGCGAGGATTTGTAAGAGCAATGCTCTGACCACATGACCGAATAAATGCCGAGCTCGACAAGGTTCGGGTTGCGGCCCAGACGCGAAGTCAGGCGCTCCCATTCCTCAGCATTGATGCCGTGTCCGGCAGCATCATCCTGGTTTTGTTCAGCCTGCATGAGGGCGGTGATTTTGGCGGAGAGGTCAGATGTCGTGCTCATGCCCGCTCTTTAACGGGGATCAGCGGGATTCGGAAGAGGAAAGAAAAGCATTCTCATCATACTGGTGTCGCAATTGCGTTTTAGGACAAGGAGCGTCGCACACTTCAAAAGTGTGAGGACAGGCGCGGGAATCGGCTAAGATGTCGACGTTCAGGCGGGTGCGCGGGGGATTGTTCGTTGAGCAGGTCAGTAGCTGACAGTGATGCTGCTTGACATTTTTTGGCTCTGGTCGCTCTCAGCCTGTTGATTTTCTGTCCTTTTGTCGTGTCGACTAATGGGATTAATAGGAAGTTTCGTGGTATAGTCACGCAAACTTCCAGGAGTATGGAGACTGCTATGACTGATACAGGATTAACGCCGGACGCGCCTGAGAAAAACAAAGGCCTCACCCCTGAAAAGCAGATGCTGAAAGATATGGCTGTCGCGCTGTTCGACACGATCCAGCGCACGGGCGAGGGTCCGAAAAAACGTTTCAAGGAACTGACTGTTGAAGAGCGTGCAAGCTTTCGTAAGCAAGCGAAAATGCTGATGCACCAGATCAATAAGCGCGGCTATTCGGTTTCCAAAGACGCCGCCTGACATATCAACTAAGGCCAGCTGATCAGCGCGAAAGAGCCCTGATCAGCTTGCCTTACGTACCTCTGAATGGCTTTTAAGCACTTCGGAGTCGTCGGTTTCGATACGGTAGGCCGGACAATCCTCGCTGGCCTCGCGGGTAACCTCTTCTCCCTTTATGGCGAGCGTTTGTTTTCGGGTATAGACTTTCACGACCTTGCCTGTCGCTGTGCCATTTCCCCAATTCCATTGAAGTTGATCGCCTTCGGAATAGCTGTCTTGCTTGGCCATAGTGTGCTCCTTCAGGAAGAAGAAGCGGCTGTGACGGGTTCAGGTTCCCTGAACAGGTTCACCCTCAGCACCAATCGTTTTCGAATTGACGGCCCGGATCACGTCAACAATCGACTGAAAGACGAATACGGCAAAGACCAGATTCATGATCCAGACCGATAGTTTGGCCAGAAAAGACAATTGATAGGATATGCGCGCGTCATCTTCAGTGAAGATGTCCATCGCGCCAAAGCTGACATTGTCCAGAAGATAAAAGCTCAGATAATCACGCGCCGCCTGCAGATAGGTTTCGTGATTTGCAGGCTCTGACACAGGCAGGTCGAGCACAGCAAAGCCGGGTTGATTGGCACTAAGCGAGACGACGCCTGAAGCAAAAAGACAGCCGCCGGTGATGCCCGCGGCAAGGGTTGCATTCCAATAACGGCGCCAAGCCGGCGAGAGGCGCGCATAGGTTTTCAGGGGTGACCCGGAATGGCCGCCAATTGCAAAAATGGAGAGACCGCTCAGGAAAAACGCCATCAGACTGATGGGTGAAATAATCACCGCGCGAAGACGCGGGACGAGCAAAACGAGGCTGATAAAACATACCAGAGGAAACAGCCATGTATTGCTGGTGTCCGGCCCTGTGGGAATAAGTTTCGAGAGCAGAATACGCGCCACCCAGAAGCCAGCCAGGCAGAAAATGATGGAGCCGAGAATGATGGAAGTCCCTGACGGCTGACGTGAGCGTCGTTTCATGGATTGTCCTCTCATTTCATGTCCTGTCCGTCATATCGCAGGCGTGGTGGGAAGGCTATCTTCCGGCACAGAGCAAAGAAAAACCGCCGGAGTGGTCACTCCGGCGGCTCTGACTGTTTGAATTGTGAGAAAGCTTACTCGCTGTGATCGGCTTCCCAGGCTTCAGCCTGCGCTTCGGCAATTGTCAGGAGATTTCCCATGAAGGCGTGCACATCAAGAAGGTGGAGGCCCCAGCCTTCGTTGATGGTCCCGTCAGCATTGAAGATATCGCCCCAGAATTCGTCTGTGCGCGCGTCTTCGGGGTCAGCATTGATCGAGATTGCCAGATAGTTGTGGCGATCAGTGCTCACACATTCAGCTGTCAGAAGACCTGGAACTTTCACAAAGTCCGTTTCGATCTCGACGCCCTCTGCGTAAGTCGCTGGTGTACCAGCGCGATCCGGACCTGAAATGAGATAGGTGTCCAGCGTGCCATTGTCGCCTGATACCTCTGCGGGGTTAACACACATGGCTTCACCACGCGGCGTGTTTACACCGAAGAAGCTTTCTGCAGATGGCGGGACGTCTGCGCGGAAAGATGAGTAGGCAATGACACATCCAAGCTGGTCTTTGGTCTCACAAGGCGGCATGCCCATGAAAGAGCCATCATCCTGTGTCGGATATGTAATGCCTGTTGGCATGGCTGAGATGATCAGATCCTGAGACGGTTTGCCGATGATTTCAGAGGCAAGCAGCGTCTGAAGGACGGCAGATCCCTGAGAGTGACCAACAAGAATGACACCGCGGCCATTATTGTAGTTCTCAAGATAATACTGCCATGCGGCCTTGATGTCGTTGATCGGCATTTCGCGGTCGGTTGGCACAGTCTGGCCCATCATGCTGGCACGCAGTGATTTGAGCGTGACCGAGCGATACATTGGCGCAAAGGTGCGGCAGACAGAGCCGAAGCGCGCGAACTGGCCGACGGTTGTGTAGATTTCCGCTGTTTCGTCAGGGATGAGGTCAGAATTGCCTGCATCGTCAATCGACGTGGTCGGGTAGACGTAGAAGCAATCGACTGCCGGATCAGCAGCGGCTTCATACGCTTCAGTAGAGACAACGACTTCGCCATCCTGGACGTCGACGACAGTTGTCGACAGATCCGCTGTGTCGCAATAGTCGTTCGCCTTGTCTGGAAGACAGAGCCAGTTCGCCTGGTCAGCATAGTCTGCTGCGGCGGCGGGTTCTGGTGTCGCTGCAGCTTCTTCAGGTGCTGCGGCTGTTTCGGTTTCTGTGGCTGGTGGTGCTTCGGCTTCAGGTGCCGCTGGCTCTTCAGCCGGACCACCGCATGCCGCAATACTCCCAAGAAGCAGGGCAAAGCCTGCAGCTCGAATCATCATCATTCTTCCTCCCAAGAAGTGTGCCCTGATAGTGGAGGTTTAGATGGTGTTCGTAAAGTTCAAAATAGGAAGCTAGCCTCAAGCCTTGGTGATGTGGCTGTTCAGATCGGCTCGGAGACCAGAATCTCAATGATATTGGTCGCGCCCTGAATGGCCAGAAGCTCGGCTTCAAGCTGAACTGTTGAAATCGTGCGGGTGATCTCTGACACGGTTCCGGCGGCATTCACCACCATGAGCGTCATGATCAGAATATCGGACGTGGTGTCGAGCGCTGCGCCTGTAAACTTCACCGGGATGGAGCCGACCTTGTAAACGCCTTCGCCAACCTTGTAGACGCCCTTACCGGTGAGGTAGACGCCTTTACCAGCATAATAGGTTGCCTTGACGGGGAGCGAGACAACCTTGGCCGTTGTGCGCGCCGCCGTGCATGCCGTCAGCAATGGCGAACACGCGATAAGCAGAAGCATTATCGGTTTAAATACCTGGCGCAGGGACGCACGCCGGTGGAAAAGTGAAGAACGCACACTCATAGGTTAAATCTAAACCACGAGGCGGTTGACGTTTCATTACCCCTCATAAAAAACGGAAGTGTAATCCGACTGAGGGGACTAGAGATGACACAAGCGGTACCAGCTACGACCGTTCCGGATTGGGTGGAAACGCTTCCTGACTGGGGGCAGAATTTCTACAGCTATGTCGCGAGCTTGTGGGAGGAAGGTGTTTTTGGCCTCTCCTATGGCGAGGTCATGACGGCAATTGGCGTCATCTTGTTGGCGTTCATCATTCGGGGGCTTTTCGCGAGAACCGCTGTACGTGCCATTACGCGCGCGGCGGCCGGTACGAAAACCAGCCTGGACGACGCACTGGTCTCGACCATATCCGCGCCATTGAAGCTCGTTCCGATCATTGTCGGCGTCTATATCGCGACTGTTGTCGTGGATCTTCCTGAGGGTGCGCAGACAATTGCGGACCAGATTTTGCGGTCCATGGTGGCGATCTCGGTCTTCTGGACATTCAATCGCGCCGTTGGGTCATTCTCCTTCCTGTTTACAGGGCTGCGGGAGACGCTGTCTGGCGCAATTGTCGACTGGCTAGTGAAAACACTCCAGGTCTTGTTCCTGCTGATTGGTGTCGCAGCCGTGCTGGATATCTGGGGTATTCCAATCGGACCGATCATTGCGGGCCTTGGCGTGTTTGGCATCGCGGTTGGGCTTGGCGCGCAGGATCTGTTCCAGAACCTGATTGCGGGCATTCTGATCCTGACTGAAAAACGCTTTCAGCCGGGCGAATGGATCGCTGTCGATGGCGTTTGCGAAGGGACAGTGGAGAAAATCAATTTCCGCTCCACGCTGATCCGCCGGTTCGACAAAAGCCCGATGTATGTGCCGAATTCCAAGCTGTCTGATAATGCAGTCACCAACTTTTCGCGCATGACGCATCGGCGGATCAAATGGGCTGTTGGCGTGGAATACCGCACGACAGTAGAACAGCTGAAATATATTCGTGATGAGATCGAGGCCTATCTCTGGGAGAGCCCCGATTTTGCGAAACCGCCATCGACCGCGCTGTTTGTTCGCGTTGATGCGTTTAATGCCAGTTCAATTGATTTTCTGATCTACACCTTTACCAATACCACGAATTGGGGCGAGTGGCTGGAACTCAAAGAGAAGCTGGCGCTCGAGGTCATGGACATTATTGAGAAGGCCGGAACGGGCTTCGCCTTTCCAAGCCGGACCCTCTACATGCAACAACAGGATCCGCCAGAAATCATGTCGCCGCCAGAATTGTCGCCACGCGTCGAACGTGCACGCATTGAGAAACTGGCGCACGACAAGGCGACCGCCATGGATGATGATGACGGAGGCGGTGAATAATCGCCCTGAGATCAGGCGGCTTCAGACGCGCTGTTGCGGACCTTCCAGAAGCGCAGCGCACGGGATGCCGCCTCAGCTGAAACGGTCTGATAAACCGGTCCGTATTCCTGAATGGCATTCACGGCGTGGAACTTGCCTGCGACATAGGCTGCAGTGGTCGCAAAGATGTTCAGTGGCGCATCAAGCGCCTTCAAGACAAAAGCGAGCCCATCGACATCGCGCCGCTTATAGATCTGCAACGCATTCTGATACCCAATTCCGGCGAGACGGTTGAGCGCTTCTGAAAACGCAGCTGCGTCATTGGCTTTAAGAAAGCCCGGAAGGTGAGACGTCGTCAGTGGCTCATATTGAGTGAGCTGATTGATCTGAACGATTGCAGCGCGTTGTTCGCGCGATTCCTGACCGAAATTCTTGCGTACCAGACGGCGACTGCGGGCGAGTGCCGCATCAAGTTCGCGCTCTGACACGTTTGAGAAGCGGTTCATGATTTCGTCGCGAAGGTCTTTCTCGACGACCATGACCAGCTCGTTCAACAGATCGAGCGGAACATTTTCGCGGCTCACAAAGCTTTTCTGAAGAACCTTGGAATTCAGCGCCTTGTTGGCGACTTTTTCCATCGATTCGCGGCCAATTTCGGCAGTCTTGTTGCCGAGAAGCGAGGCGATGACCTGTTCTGTACCGCGCTCAACGATTGCGCCTGATACAGATTCACTCACGCCCTGGCGTTTCGTGATCGCCAAGATGTGTTCCTGCGTGCGCGAGGTCACAACACGAATGAGATCCTCGTCGCTCAGCTGAGTGGACTTTTCGAGCACAGGGCGGGCGACGTTAATGTCTTCATCCATGGCGAAGGCCAGGAGCGTTTTGTTAACCGGTGCTGTAGATTCGGCGAGCTTATCAGCAAGTTCAGCACGCACGGATGTCTGCATATCTTTGACGACTGCGCCGATTACATCGTCGAACAGCATGCATTCTGTTTCAGAATGTTCGTCAGATTTTGCCAGGAACATATCCGTAATTGACCGAAGCAATTCACGGCGTTGTTCGCTGGAATTCTCTTTGGCCAAATCTTGAAGGCGGGCAAATGCAGAACTAGTCGGTGTGGACATCGTGTAAACTCGTGAGTGTCTTTCACGAGGACGCTATCTGATTTAGGTTAAGAAAAATTCCTTCAAGAATAGAAATTTTACGCTTTTTTGGTGCGTCATTCTGTTCCGGGTCAGGTCTCCAGAGCTTCGCGTTTTTCCTCGAGTTCCAGCCATTCCATCTCGACATTTTCGAGCTCTTCACGGGCATCTTCGAGTTCTTTGCTTACTGCAGAAAAGCGCGAAGAGTCTCGGGAAAACAACTCAGGGTCAGCGAGTTCGGCTTCAAGGTTTGCAATTTTTCCCTGAAGTTTCGGCATTAGCTTGTCGATTTCTTCGAGGCGATGTTTATCCTTGAAGGATAGCTTGTTCTGACTCTTGTTTGTGGGTTTTTCGGACGTTTTGTTTTTTGAAGAACCGGTTTTTTCGACGTTCGCGCCGCGGATTTCTTTTAGTTGACGGACAGCATCGACATAGCCGCCAGGCGTCTCCAGCCATTTACCATTGCCGACGGGTGAAAGGCATGATGTGACCACGCCATCTAGGAAAGCCCGGTCGTGGCTGACAAGGATCAGCGTGCCGTCATATTCGGCGAGCATGTCCTCGAGCAGTTCAAGGGTTTCCATGTCGAGATCATTGGTTGGCTCGTCCAGCACCAGAAGGTTCGAGGGCTTGGCCAGGGCGATGGCCAGAAGGAGCCGGTTGCGTTCACCGCCTGACAACGCTGAAACCGGTTGGCGGAGTTGTTCGGATTTGAACAGGAAGTCTTGCGCATAACTGGCCACGTGTCGTGGTGTGCCACGCACAACGATCTGGTCACCACCTTCGGGTGCCAGTGCTTGCCAGAGCGTGTCCTTGGGATCGAGTTTGGCGCGGTTCTGGTCGAGATAGGCGATCTCGAGGTTTGTGCCGAGTTTCACCGAACCCGTATCGGGTTCGAGTTCACCCAGAAGCAGCTTGATCAGCGTAGACTTGCCCGCACCGTTCGGGCCGACAATGCCGAGCCGGTCACCGCGCTGAATGCGGATGGAGAGTTCCTGCACCACGGGCAGGTCGCCGGCTGGTGTGGTGAACACTTTGGAGATGTTGCGCGCTTCGATGACGCGTTTGCCCGAGCCTTCAGCGGTTTCCAGTGTCATTTCCGAGGTCGCGCGGATTTCATTCAGGCTGGTTTTGCGCTGTGACCGCTCGGCGCGCATGTCCATCACCTTGCGAAGCCGACCCATATTACGCTTCCGGCGAGCGGTGACGCCGCGCTCAAGCCAGCGCTGTTCCGCCTTGAGCTGAGTGTTCAGCCGATCGAGGGCTTTTTCCTCTTCGGCTTCGACCTCGTTTGCCCAGTCGTCAAACTGCGCATAGCCCTGATGGAAGCGGCGAACCGTGCCCTGGCGGAGCCAGTAGCAGGATGTCGAAATCTTCTCGAGGAAGCGGCGGTCGTGGCTGACGATGAGAAGCGCGCCGCGAAAGCCTTGCAGGCGGCTTTCCAGCTGTTCAATCGCCGGAATGTCGAGATGGTTGGTCGGCTCGTCGAGGAGAAGGATATCAGGGTCTGCAGCAAAGGCGCGGGCAAGGGCGGCGCGGCGTTTCTGCCCGCCAGAGAGTTTTGCCGGGTCTGCTTCCGGGTCGAGCCCAAGCGCCATGAGTTCGGCTTCGGCGATGTGCTTGTCATCCGCTGAGATGGCAGGCAGGTCCTGCACCGCAAAATCGATCAGCGTGTCGAACCCTGAAAGATCAGGTTCCTGAGAGAGATAGACCGCGCGCGTTCCGGGCTGGCGCCAGACTTCACCTTCATCGGGGTCGATACGGCCTGCAATGACCTTCATCAGTGTGGACTTTCCCGCCCCATTCCGGCCGACGAGAACAGCGCGTTCATTCGCGCCGAGAGACATGGTCACGCCCTCGAACACGGGTTTGCCGCCAAAAGTGAGCCGTATGTCTGTAAGAGAAAGAACTGGAGGTGGAGCCATTGCCGCTATGTCGTCGGAATAGGGGGCTTTGGCAAGAGGCTGAAATGTGCTGAAGGTGAAATCATCTTTGCCGGGGGTTTTAAATGTCCATTCTGCCTTCGCAGCGTCATCTGTTCGATATCCCGGATGACGTCGCCTATTTGAACCTTGCCTATCAAGGGCCGCTTCTGAATGCATCGGTTTCTGCGATTGCGGATGGTGCGCAATGCAAGGCGCAGCCATGGACGACGGCGCCGAAGGATTTCTTTTCCTACCCGGAAAAACTGCGCGAGCTGTTAGGGCGCGTGTGTGGTGTGCATGCGGATCGGTTCGCGATTGTGCCATCGGCCAGTTACGGCCTGGCAACGGCAGCGAAAGTGCTCGGGCCAAAGCTCGAGAAAGGCGATCAGATATTGATGGTCGCCGAGACGTTTCCCTCGACTTATCTGACCTGGAAACGGGTCGCAGATGAGACAGGTGCTGAAATTGTCATGGTGGATGCGCCCGGTGACGATGACTGGACGAGCGCCATTCTCAACGCGATGACGCCTGCCACGCGTCTGTTGTCTCTGCCGCAATGTCATTGGGCCAATGGTGCCGTGATCAATGTCGAGGACGTCGCGGATGCTGCGCACAAGCAGGGTGCATATCTGGTGTTCGATCTGACACAGACGCTCACCGCCATGCCGTTTGATTTTGCCCGCGTAAAACCCGATTTCGTGGCCACAGCAGGCTATAAGTGGATGTTGTTTCCCTATGGGCTGGGCTCACTCTATGTCGATCCGAAATGGCATGATGCTGCGCCGCTCGAAGAGACATGGATGAACCGCGAAGAAGCCCATGTATTCGAAAAACTGGCGGACTATTCTCACGTTTATCAGCCGGGTGCCCGGAGGTTCGATCTGGGTGAGAAGTCCATGCCGACACTGGTCTATGGGGGGATTTCCGCGCTTGAACAAATCCTCGATTGGGGCGTGGAGAACATCACAGAGACGCTGTCATCTTATACGATGCGCATAGCGAATGTGTTGGAGGAGGTCGGGCTGGTGCCGGTGACCGAGAGGTTCCGGTCGACGAATATTCTGGGCGCACGTTCGAAGACAAGGCTTCCGGAAGACCTCGTTCCGAACCTCACCGCACAGAACATTTTCATCAGTCGACGCGGTAACTCGTTGAGGTTTTCGCCCTACCTCCACAATTCGGAGGAAGACTTTGTTCGTCTGGAGGCTGGACTTAAAGAGGCTCTCTCAAGGTCGTAGCCGGGCGACAGGCACCTCCGCCTCCCTACTTGTTGAGTAGCGCGTTCGACACATATCCTTTCCAACACAAACTTTTGGGCGGCACGCTCGCCGCCCCACGAAAAGGCGTAACAGATGACGAAAAAATTTGTCGACATCATGCGTACCGATCACAGCCACTGGGTTGGCGATGGCTTTCGCGTGCGCTCTCTTTTTAGCTATAACGGGGACACCTCGGTGATCAGCCCGTTCCTTCTGCTCGACTATGGTGATCCGACCTTCTTCCCACCGAATGAAGGTGCGCCACGTGGCGTGGGCCAGCACCCGCATCGCGGTTTTGAGACCGTGACAATTGTCTATGATGGTGAAGTCAGTCACCGCGACAGCCATGGTGGCGGCGGAACCATCGGCAAGGGTGACGTTCAGTGGATGACAGCCGGCAGTGGCGTGATCCATGAAGAGTTTCACTCGAAGGCCTACTCCGAAAAGGGTGGTCCATTTCGAATGGTCCAGCTTTGGGTGAATCTGCCAGCGAAGGACAAAATGGCTCCACCGCGCTATCAGGCGATCCTCAATCAGGAGATTCCGGTCGTCGATATCGAAGGCGGCAAGGCACGCCTGATCGCAGGTGAGACGTCTGGCACAAAAGGCCCGGCATCCACCTTCACGCCGATCAATATCTGGGATGTTACCCTGGATCGGACTGGGGATGTAACGCTCGACCTGCCAGATGGTCATACAAGCCTCGTGGTGGTTATGTCTGGTCGGATTTATGTCGGCGACCGCTGGGTCAATGCTGGTGAGATTGCGCGGTATTCCGTCGAAGGCGAGGGCGCGAGCTTCACTGCCGGCGAAGATGTGCGGTTACTCGTGCTGACGGGTGAGCCGATTGACGAGCCTGTCGTTGGCCATGGCCCGTTCGTGATGAACACGCGTGAAGAGATCATGCAGGCCTTTCAGGATTTTCAGTCCGGCCAATTTGGCCAGATGCCTGTGTAAATCGAACACCCCGGAGCGATCCGGGGTGTTTGTCTATCTGCGGGTCATTGCAGGGCAGTCTGTTCGTCAAATCCGAATGGTGATACCTGATCTGATCTATGGACCGACTTCGCCCCATTCCTTTTTATCGGCTGGCCAGCAAGAAACGCTCATCGGCGAAGAACTGGCAGCTCGGTATCCTCCTCGCCTTTACGGCAGGGTATATCAATGCGGGCGGCCTGTTCATTGTGAACCGGTACACCTCGCATATGACGGGGATCATGTCTGAAGCCGCAGACGGGCTGGCGCTGGGCGAGCTGCGTCAGGCGCTGTTGCTCACCGGTTTTGTGTTTTGCTTCATCGCCGGTGCCGCCGCGACGACAGTGCTTGTGCTCTGGGCCAAGCGGTTTGCCATGCACGCACAATTCAGCCTGCCTCTGCTGGTGGAGGCGGCATGGTTGGTGTTGATCATTCTTCTCTATTTCGCAGATGCTGGCGCAGATTGGCTGGTGCCGTTCACTGTTGCCTCGTTGTGTTTTCTCATGGGTTTGCAAAACGCGCTGATCACCAAGGCGTCTACGGCTGTGGTGCGCACGACGCACATCACTGGAATGAGCACGGACATTGGGATTGAGCTTGGCCGCCTGATCATTGGATCTGATCGGACGGGTCAGGCTGCATCGGTGACGAAAGTGACATTGCTTGCTGTGGTTACTATGAGCTTTTTTCTGGGCGGCGTTATCGGGGCAGTTTTGATCGGAAACAGCGGTGCGATTGGATTGGTGCCGGTTATCCTGTTGCTGGCGCTGGTCTCTCTGCCCGCTCTCTATCAGGATGCGCGTACCGCTCAGCGGCGAAACCGGCGGATGAAGCGTCAGGCAGCCGACCCGACGGGGTGAAATTTTTCGAGATCGACGGTCCAGTCAGGCCTGACGGCATCGATGTGGTCAGAATAGACGTTTTGTGGGAAAAAATGCCCTTTCCGTGAATGTGAAGCGCCCCGTGTTTGTTGCGGATGTCCGTTTCGCCTGTTAGGGCAGGTGTTCGGTCAGCCTATGCCTGATGAGGCAAGCGACCGCTCAGCCGAAAGAGAAGACTTATGCCAAATTTATTGTCCCGTACTTCCACTCATGGCCGCAACATGGCGGGTGCTCGTGGTCTCTGGCGCGCGACCGGTATGAAGGATGGTGATTTCGGCAAACCGATTGTGGCGGTGGTGAACTCCTTCACCCAGTTTGTGCCCGGCCATGTGCATCTGAAAGATTTGGGGCAGATGGTGGCGCGTGAGATTGAGGCCGCTGGCGGTGTCGCCAAGGAGTTCAACACGATCGCTGTCGATGATGGCATCGCCATGGGCCATGACGGCATGCTCTATTCGCTGCCATCGCGCGAGCTGATCGCCGACAGCGTGGAATATATGGTCAACGCGCATTGCGCCGATGCCATGGTCTGCATTTCCAATTGCGACAAGATTACCCCGGGTATGCTGATGGCCGCCATGCGCCTCAATATTCCGGCTGTGTTTGTGTCCGGCGGTCCGATGGAGGCTGGTAAGGTCGTTCTGGAAGGCAAGGAAGTCGCGCTGGATCTGGTGGATGCCATGGTCGCGGCTGCCGATGATAGTGTGTCCGACGAGGACGTTCAGACGATTGAGCGGTCTGCCTGCCCGACTTGTGGATCATGCTCCGGCATGTTCACGGCGAACTCGATGAACTGTCTCACCGAAGCTTTGGGATTATCCCTGCCGGGGAATGGGTCCACGCTGGCGACCCATGCTGATCGCAAGCGGTTGTTCCTCGAAGCCGGTCGCCTGATCGTCGACAATGCCAAACGATATTACGAACAGGATGACGAGAGCGTGCTGCCGCGTAGCATCGCCAGCTTTGAAGCTTTTGAAAACGCGATGAGCCTCGATATCGCCATGGGCGGGTCGACTAATACGGTGCTTCACCTGCTGGCGGCAGCGAGTGAGGGCGAGGTCGGTTTCACAATGGATGATATCGACAAACTATCACGCAAGGTGCCGTGCCTGTGTAAGGTCGCGCCGGCCAAGAGTGATGTGCACATGGAAGACGTGCACCGGGCTGGCGGCATCATGTCTATTCTGGGCGAGCTGGACCGTGCAGGGCTGCTGCATCGTGATCTGCCAACGGTTCACAGCGAGAGTATTGGTCACGCGATTGATCAGTATGACATCGCGCTTAACCCGTCTGATAGCGTGAAGGAATTCTTCGCAGCCGCGCCAGGCGGTGTGCCAACGCAAACAGCCTTCAGTCAGGAGCGCCGCTGGGAAAGCCTCGATACGGATCGTGAAAACGGGGTTATCCGCAGCAAAGCACACGCCTTCAGCCAGGATGGCGGTCTGGCGGTTCTGTCAGGCAATCTGGCGCTTGATGGCTGTATCGTGAAAACGGCAGGCGTGGACGACAGCATTCTGAAATTCTCTGGCCCTGCGAAAGTCTATGAAAGCCAGGATGATGCGGTGTCTGCTATTCTGACCGGAAAGGTCGTTGCAGGCGATGTTGTCGTCATTCGTTATGAGGGGCCACGTGGGGGCCCTGGCATGCAGGAAATGCTCTACCCGACCAGCTATCTGAAATCAAAAGGCCTGGGTAAAGCCTGCGCCCTGATCACGGATGGTCGGTTCTCTGGCGGGACGTCAGGCCTGTCCATCGGGCACGTTTCTCCGGAAGCGGCTGAAGGTGGCACGATCGCGCTCGTCAAGGATGGTGACACGATCGACATCGACATTCCTGGTCGAACAATTTCTTTGCAGATTACTGATGATGAGCTGATGTCGCGACGTGCGGAGCAGGATGCGCGCGGTGATGCTGGCTGGTCACCTGCCAAAGCGCGTGCGCGAAAGGTTTCCAAGGCGCTGAAGGCCTATGCGGCGTTTGCGACCTCAGCAGCAAAGGGTGCGGTTCGTGATCTGGGAAAGCTTGGTGACTAGCCGAGCCGGTGAAACCAGGTATCGCGTCTGACACGGAAAACCGTATCAAACCCGCGAGGAGGGAAGGGTGGGGACGCTAGCGGAAGCAGCGATACCTGGCTTGCTCGGGTGTGCCTAAGAACGAACAGGAAGGAGGGGGATGGGTGTCCGTTCCGGCTTGGGTGATATTTATACTTTAGCGGGCATTCGTGCAAACTAATTTTGCATAATCTGCAATTATGTCGCAGTTCGTTCTGTAGGATGCTGTTTTTCTGAAAATATTTTGCGTTACTTTTTTGTAAACATCTTGACTCAAATTCACATTCTGCCCTGTTCAGGCCAATGCGATATGCAATGAGGGGGGAGGGATTAATGGTCGGAGTGGAGAGATTCGAACTCCCGACCCTCTGGTCCCAAACCAGATGCGCTACCAGACTGCGCTACACTCCGACTAAGGCAGCGTGTTCTACGGATATTTTGATCAGAATCAAGCCCGGATTTCAGAGAAACCGAGTCTTTTATCTGCCAGCTGAGCGTGGACGCTCAAAAACGTCCGCCAGACCGCTGAAAACATAGAATTTTGTGTGGCATTTGTCACAAACATAGACCTGTCTAAAAGGGTTTCATGGCATCGCGTCAGGATGCCGGCTTGTGTGTGGGCCAACATTCGGATTATTTGGGTCGAGGCAGGCATGGCTCAAACGCCTTCACTCGCCGTCAGGGCTTCAAATCGTCTGAGACTTTCCTCGGGCCAGAGTTCTTCACGGTCATAAAAGTCGAGACAAACGGGCTTTCTGTCTGTGAGACTCAGCCATTTCTGTTTTGATGCGACGAATATGTGCGCGTCGGGCGGAAGCAGATCAGGTTCATCAATCGTTCCCACGCGTATGAAATAGAGCGCTTCGCCCAGGCTGTAATGGCTCCAGACGGCAGTCTTACAACAGGCGCACCGCGCAACTTGCTGGCCGCGACCACTGGCGCTTGGGATGCGATCAATCATCGGTCGATCTCCCAGGCGTTCGACGTAACAGCCTTCAATCAGAGCATTTATCACAAAGGCTGACCCGGTTTCGCGTTGGCACCAGTGACAGTGACAACAGTGGACGAACAGCGGCGGGCAGACCAGGCGATAGCGCACAGCGTGACAGGTGCACCCGCCTTCAACAGAATATCCAGACATGGTTTTCCTCTAAATGTTCATGATTTGTTCTATACTCTTCAAGCTGTGTCAAACCGTGGTGTGCGATGTTCACAGAATTCTGTTTCGGCCCGAATTTGGCAAGCAGATCGGAAAACTGTAAGTTGGGCTGAAAGTGTTTAGGGGATTCCGAGTTATGGCCAGCATCATCGGTACGAACGGTAATGATAACGATATCGACAATCCGTCTCTCGGAGGCGGAATTGAAGATGACACGATTGATGGCCTTGACGGTGATGACATAATTTTCGGCTATCAGGGAAATGACTTTCTGTATGGCGGAAACGGTTATGACCAGCTGTTCGGCGGAGATGGCGATGACACGCTGGTTATTACGGCTCTGGGCGACAATGACTTGCTGGATGGAGAAGACGGCATTGATACGTTCCGCCTTGAGCCTGTCATTTCTGGCGTTCAGGACCTGACACTTCTCACGTTCGTTGATCTCGAAATCTTCGATGCGAACTTTAATTCCGTGCAGGTCAATGCGGGTCAGATAGACCAGTTCACAGACTTTCTCGATATTGGTTACATCAAGCTCATGACGGCGGGCGTAACGGATATTCAGAACGCCAGTCATAATGATCCCGGGATTTTACAGGTCGTCGGGTCGTCAGGTGTAGACGTCTTCAATGCGACAGGCTCGACAGGCGCCTGGCAGCTTGAAGGGCATGACGGTGAAGACGTTCTCTATGGCGGAAATGACGACGACGTCATTGAGGGTGGGAACGACGATGATCGTCTTTACGGGCGAGACGGCAATGACACGATTGACGGCCATTACGGTGATGATCGGATGTTTGGCGGTGGAGGTGATGACACCTTTAGTGTTGAGCTTTCTGGCGCGGGCGCTGAATTTGACATTTATGACGGCGGAACCGGGCGCGACACGCTGTACATGAATTTCTTCGGCGGTGTGCTGAACCTCGAAAATTCTTCAATTATATCGGTTGAAGTTTTCGACATGAATGGGCGTCCCGCGAGCATGACGCCGGACCAGATCAATGCATTTGAAGAGTTCGTGTCGGCCGGATCATTTCATCTGACGGAAGGTGGTACGACAAACATCACAGGAAAAGTGACGTCACTGGGCTATACGGACACGATAACTTTTTACGGCGCGCTTGGAGAAAATACAATTACGGCGACGGATATCGGTGGTTCCGTTAATTATTATGCCGCGTACCAGAACTCCGGAAACGACACTATTCGGACAAGCGGCTTTGACGATACGATCCGCACTGATGCTGGCGCTGACCTGATTTACACATATGCGGGCAATGACAATGTCAATACAAATGCCGGAAATGATACGATCTGGGGCGGCACGGGAGATGACTTTCTGCGCGGGTCCTATGGAGATGACCGCGTCTATGGTGAAGCTGATAATGACGAGCTTTTCGGGGAGACCGGCGACGATTTCCTGAGAGGAGGCGATGGTGATGACACCATCAGAGGCGGCTCTGACAACGACATCATCCGCGGCGATGATGGAAATGACACGCTCATCGGTGACAGCGGAGATGACGATATCCGTGGCTTGAACGGCGACGATTTTATTCAAGGTGGTTCCGGGATGGACACCATCTTCGGCGGCACTGGCAATGACGAGATCGAGGGTGGAGGCCAGGATGATACAATTAATGGCAACCATGGTGATGATGTCATCGATGGCGGGACCGATAGTGACACGATAACGGGTGGCTACGGACTGGACGATCTGAGTGGCGGCACGGGCAATGACGTCATCAGCGGCAATAGTCAGAACGATATTCTCAACGGCAATGAAGGCAATGACATCCTCGATGGTGGCGGCAATGATGACACGCTGAACGGTGGCGCTGGTACGGACGACCTTTATGGCGGGCTAGGCTTTGACACCCTGAATGGCGGTGACGATGGCGACACGATGTGGGGCGGCAATAGCGGCGACACGATGAATGGCGATGCTGGCAATGACGTTCTTTACGGCGAGCAGGGGCATGACATTCTGAATGGCGGTGTAGGGCTTGATCAGCTCTATGGCGGTACGAACAACGATACACTCGATGGCGGGGATGACGACGACGAGCTTTATGGCGAGGCGGGCTTTGACATTCTGGACGGCGGCAGCGGCGCAGATCTGCTTTATGGTGGTGACCATGATGACATCCTGAATGGTGGAACAGAAAATGATCGTCTCTATGGCGATGATGGCGACGATATTCTGGAAGGCGATGGCGGCAATGACCGCCTCACCGGTGGTCTCGGAATAGATACGTTTGTGATCACTGACACATTTGGTGTCGACCGCATTCTTGATTGGGAAATCGGTATCGACAAAGTCGATGTCACGGGTCACTCGGCCTATAACAACTTCGCCGATATCCAGGCGAATATGAGCCAGGTCGGTGCGGACGTCCGGATTTATCTGGACTCCGACAATGTGCTCTTCATCGAGAACACACTGGTCGCAGACCTCTCGGCTTCAGACTTCGTCTTCATCTGATCACCTGAGCCCGTGTGGTCAGGTATAGTGGAACAGCTCGTAATCTCTTCTGTATGCCGATTGGAGGCGAACAAGCACGGGCGTTGTGAGCTCTTCAGCCAGGTGACTGCCGCCCAGTTTGTTGGGTGCGCCGCGTGTTGACACAACATCAGCCTTGATGAGACCCATTTCGCACAGCCGGATAACGTCAGACTGAAGGCGCTCGGCCTTTGCAACATAAGCAAATGGAATACGCCCTGCGCCGTTCAGACTCCATTGCGGGGCGACATGTTCTTCAACCATATGACTTGGTGTGTTTTCGACATAGGTGAGGATTTCACCGACAGAGAAATCATCGGTCGCATCCCGTTTGAAGAACTTGCCGAGAGCGGATCTGAGCGGCGTTGAGTTCCGCAAATAAATCTGATCGCGTACGGCAGACAGAAATCGCGACACGGGGTGGCGCACCAGCGTGAAGGTGCGGAACGTGCCAGACGCCATCAGGTCAGGCAGAATGGAATAGGATTGCGCCTTCTGGAACCCTTGTCCGCGAAGGCCGGTACGGTCATCGCTGTCGCGCTCCGACTGATTGTCGAACAGGATGCCGCTGAAGCTACGACTTGCAGCTGACGATACGGGCACAAAGACAGACATTGGCTCGGGCGCGAAGAGGGCGCTCTTCACCATATGCCCGTAATCATAGCCATCAGCTTCCCAGTCAAAGCGGTTAAGCTCAACGGTTTTGCGAAAGAATAACCGATTATAGGACCGGGCAATCAGGCGTCCGGCGCTGGTGCGCATCTGGTTTTGGGTAAGGTGCAAATTCATGTGCGACGTCCTCTTCATACTGAAGATTTGTACGCAATTGTGCCCGTTTTCCGTCGAAGACTTGGCCGTTCAGCGGATTAAAAAAACGACATTTCCCAGCAATATCTGCGAGCGTTATTCCATACATCGCTGGAAGAAATGTGACCAAAACAGGCGGTTCAGTGTTTCAGTGGTCGGGCGCAGCCCTTTCTCAGAAGTGCGCGATTGCTGTTGCCTGGTTTCATTTTGAACACAAATGGTGCTTTGCAGGCCCAGATGCGGTTATTGCCATAGGCGTCGATTTCGAAGCTCGCCTCTTCAGGCAGTGTGTAGCTGGCGCCCGCTGACAATAACTGGTTCGGACAGTTGGAATAATCTTCCGCATCGCCATCGGCGAGGCACATGCCGACATTGATCTCGAATTCGCATGTATTCGTGAAAGTGCGGCCCAGATCTGAGCGCGACATACATTCGCCCGCATAGGCATGGCTTGCGGGATTGGTGAAGCGGCTGATCTGAGTGAAGAGTAGGATTGCCGCCACGAACAGGATGACCGGGAGGAACCGTTTGAGGAGCTTTTTCATGGTCAAATCCCCTGACACGGAAAAAACGGGGATGGGCGGCGCGCGCCTGCAAAAAAATTCACATGAACCGCGTGATCAGCGCTGCAGCGTTCCACTGGCGTGATGGATGTGAGGCAAACACGCTTGTTTATTCGGGAAAAACAGGTCGAGACGAATTTGGAATACATCTCAGTATCTGTTTGTGAAACCCGTTCTTCGTCAATCCTCTGAACGGGGTATGCAGCCCTTGGCTTGACGATTTCGTCGATCAAGGGCAACCAGAAGAAGAAGGGAATCCCACGTGTTGGGGAGAGGAGAAGTAAGATGGCTGCAAAATTCGAAGTGTATCTGGACAAAGCTGGTGAATATCGCTTTCGCCTGAAAGCGGGCAATGGCGAGAACATTCTTGCGAGCGAAGGCTATAAGGCCAAGGCGAGCTGCATGAACGGCGTTGAGTCGGTCAAGAAAAACGCTCCTGAAGAAGCGCGCTATGAGAAAAAAGATACGGCTGCCGGCAAATTCATGTTCAATCTGAAATCCACCAATGGTCAGGTTGTCGGGACATCTCAGTCCTATGCGAGCGCTGCATCTCGTGATGGCGGCATCGAATCTGTGATGCGAAACGCACCAGACGCTGCTGTGGACGATCAGACCGCCTGATCAGCACCACCGCAATGAGATACTAAAAAAGCCCGCCGTGATGGCGGGCTTTTCTGTTTCTGGCGTCGCCGGAGTGGGCGACAGCTTCGGGCTTAGCCCATCGCTTTTTCGAAGTTCTCAGCAACCGTGTCGATGAAGCCTTCAGTCGTCGCCCAGTCCTGATCAGGACCGATAAGAAGCGCGAGGTCTTTCGTCATTACGCCGCCTTCGACAGTTTTGACGATGGTTTCTTCGAGCGTTTTGGCAAACTTCTGAACTTCAGGTGTTTCGTCCATCCGGCCACGGTGTGTGAGGCCTTGTGTCCATGCGAAGATCGACGCGATGGAGTTTGTAGACGTTGCTTCGCCTTTCTGGTGGTTCCGGTAGTGACGGGTCACCGTGCCGTGAGCGGCTTCAGCTTCAACTGTTTTGCCATCTGGTGACATCAGAACAGATGTCATCAGGCCGAGTGAACCATAACCCTGCGCAACCGTGTCAGACTGAACGTCGCCGTCATAGTTCTTACAGGCCCAGACATAACCGCCAGACCATTTCATGCAGGCTGCGACCATGTCGTCGATGAGGCGGTGCTCATACCAGCCGCCAACTTCCTTGAACTTGTCTTCGAACTCGTTCTCGTAGACTTCCTGGAAGATGTCTTTGAAACGGCCATCATACTTTTTCATGATGGTGTTCTTGGTCGACAGGTAAACCGGCCAGCCGCGCTGGAGGCCATAGTTGAAGCTCGCGCGAGCGAAGTCACGGATAGAGCTGTCGAGGTTGTACATGCCCATGGTGATACCGGCTTCTTCGAAGCGGTAGATTTCTTCTTCGATGGTTTCGCCGTTATCGCCTTCCCATTTCATGGTCAGCTTACCAGCGCCAGGAACAAGGAAGTCTGTCGCGCGGTACTGGTCACCAAATGCGTGACGGCCGATGACAACAGGTTTCGTCCAGCCCGGGACCAGACGTGGAACGTTTGAGATCACGATCGGCTCGCGGAACACAACGCCGCCGAGAATGTTACGGATGGTGCCGTTTGGAGAGCGCCACATTTTCTTGAGGCCAAATTCTTCAACGCGAGCTTCGTCTGGCGTGATGGTCGCACACTTGACGGCAACACCATATTCTTTCGTCGCGTTCGCTGCGTCGACTGTGATCTGGTCGTCGGTCTCGTCGCGCTTCT
>NZUJ01000060.1 GCA_002701295.1 Ponticaulis sp.
AAAAGCTGCGCAGAATGGACAACAGGTTGGCCTTGTTCAGCATACCATCAATCAGCTGCTCCTGCTGGCTCAAGCCCTCCGCTGTTTTGTCATCCTTTGGCCATTGCGTTTTCCACGGGTAGAAATGTTCTTCGCCCGAGGTGATCGTGCCGAAATCAGCCTCCGCCCAGCTGGAGCGGATCAGGAACAGATTGGTGTGAAACAGGCGCGGCTCGCCTTCCTTCAGGCCCGCATCGCGCGTTTCCTTCCGCTTGCCCATATAGCGTTGCAGCTGGACAAAAGCTTCATGCATCGGGTCCGAACAGGTCGGCCCGCCCTTCTTCGCCTCCACCACGATCAGCGGAATACCATTCACGAACAGAACAATGTCGGGAATGATGAAGCCCTTCACACATCCCGGCGTATCTATGCGGAATTGATTGATGGCGTGAAAGCTATTGCGTTCAGGGTGGGCAAAGTCGATCAGGCGGACAATCGGGTCGTCTTCGCCCGTCAACTCATTCACATCCACCTGCGCCTTGAACAACAGGGCCTGAATAGTCTCATTCGCTTCCAGCAAGGTGCGGTTCGGCTGGCGCGTGATCTGGGATTTCAGATCATCAATCTGGCGATCGGTCAGCCAGGGTGTACCGTCAGCAGTCGTGTTGAGGCGCTGCGCCGCCTCGGCAAACACATCCGGCAAGATCCACTCACGAAAGCTCGCCCGCAGGCTCGGCTGAGGCGCGGCAGGCACACCAGCGCCCTGATCAATTGTCTGCCAGCCCAGCGCTTGCAGGCGGCATAAAAAGGGCTGTTCAACTTCCGTATATTCCGACATCCCGCCCCACTAAACCTTGACGGGAGTTTTGCCAGTTAGCAGATCAGCCATCAACCCCGCTTTTTGCTGGCGAAGTTTCTGGAGCTCCGATTTTAAATCCACGAGCGAGCTCTCCACGGCCTCGATCCGAAGCGCAATCTCTGACTGTTCGACTTTCCGAGGACGTCCAGCGCAAAAACCAAAAATCTGAGACTGAGAAATATTCCTTTGACCACTGCTTCCGCTGAGCACCTTGTCGATCTGGCGCAAAACTACTTCACTGGACATCACCATCGCTAGGAATTCTTTTGATATCATGTCTTCATCCGGAACCAACCGAAGGAGCTTATCAGAGAGCATAAGCTTACTTGGTGTCTTTTTCACCTGAACGCACTTGCCCACAAGTTCCGCTACACCGTTTGCACGGGTCAGCACTACGTCGCCCTGTCTCACCTCTAAAGAAGGCTTCGGAGGAAGATGATCAGGCAGCGTTTTGCTTTCTTTTGGATCAAACGCTCCGCGCGTGACCGCACTCACTTTAAGAACACCCCATTCACCTTCAGTTGGGGTCCGCTCAATACAATCAGGGCTCCATCCGGAATCGATCTTCAAGATTACTGATCTAAGAGATTTGAATTCCCAATCCTTCGGTATCCATCCGATTGGGGTTTCCTGATAGAGGTGCGGCGCGTCCTCGCGCGGCGGGCGGAGCTTGCCGTCAGGCTTCAGGCCGCGCGTGAACAGATCCTGCATCATCCCCGCTTTGATCTGCTTATATTTCGCAATCAGAGCCTCTGTCTGCTCAATCGCCTCATCAACCGTTTCCAGAATATCCGCGATCTTTTTTTGATGATCGGGGTCTTTTGGGTATTTGACCCTCAGAATTTTCCCTAGGTCCTTCGGAACGTGTGGAACGCCAGTTCCCGTTCGACGGTTTTGAACCCAATCAAACGATAGCGCCAAGAAATAGTATAGAAAAGTGACGTCGATTCTGGCGCTTGGACTTAGCTTCATTACAGTTGACGAAACAATTCCTGGTCGCCCCAAACCGACCAATCCGCTTCGTTCACCATCCCAAAGCATCAAAACATCTGTATCGCTGGCCGTGACTGCGCCAATGCCGCTTCCAAAGCCGTCGCTTTTTCCCACAAGCGAACCAGCGCCCAGATAAGGGCGATAGCCTTCTAGTGGTTCTTCAGAGGTGTCTACCTTACGTCCTTTCTGAAAATCAGCCAGCTGGTTTAGCGGCTCTTCCCCCCACTCACTCATACTCCAGCTCCACCAGATATTGGCGAAGCCGCTCGCTAGCTTCATTGCGCGCTGTCTCGATATCATGCGCGGTCGTCGCATATTTGGCGTGCAGGTTTTCAATCGCCTTCACGCAGGCGCGCTGATCGGCGCGGAGATAGGCCTGATAGGTCTGTTCCAGAAGGCGTTTCAGCCGCGCCAGAATGGCCTTGCGGGCATCATCAGTAGAAATCTTTTCACGGGCAGAGGCGACCAGCTCATCTTTCTTGCTTTCGGTTGCCTTGATGCTGGCCTTCAGTGCCTTGACCTCATCTTCCAGCTTCTTGTGGTTTGCGAGCGCTTCGGTCAGCGCCCTGGCCTGTTCAAACGCCGCCGCACCTTTTTCAATCGCTTCACCCAATGGCGCGGCATACTCGCTCGTCAGACCCACATCCGCGAGAAGCTTCAGAATTCGCCCACCATTGGCAAATTCCGGCTCCGAGCCGGTCAGGCCATCGGTGCAGTAAAAGCCTTTCTTCTCCCCCTTCGGAAGTTTGCCAGCCGTTTTGATTTCAACAAAGATATTCCCGGCGAGCGCTTTCAGCTCTTTCAGCTGCGCCTTCCAGTCTGCCGTCGCCTCTTTCAGAGCCTCTTTCTTCGACTTGACGTCATCGTCCGGCAGAACGCCGGTGTCGTCGCTATCTTCGAAATCCTCTTCGCTCGCAGCTGCAAACAGCGCCTGCAGCTCCGCCAGTCGTGCCCGCGACTTTTCAAGCTCTTCCAGCACATGCGGAAATTCAGATTGAAGCAGATCATCATCCGGGATCAGTTCCGGGCCCCAGCCACTCGCCGCGATGGATTTGAAATCGGCTTTCAGCTGGCCGACATAATTCGCGAACGCGCCGCGCACCTGATACATGCTGAGAAGCGTCTGGCCCTTCAGCGCCGCCTCAATGCTTTCCAGCAGGAGCCGCCGCATGCCGTAGACATTGCCTGCAGAATCCGTCTGGTTTTCCGGGTCAACAGCCAGTGAGGTGACGATGGTTTCATTCTCATCCCACCAGCCGGAAATCTTGCCCATGATGGCCTCATGACAGGCCTTCACGCCGGCATGATCAGACACCAGCGGCGCGATGTCTCGTTTTTCCGCAATGGCGGGCGCGAGGTCGCAATATTTCGCATCGCGCGGCACAAAGCAGGCCTCGCGCAGGCCGTCATAATTCTCCCAATAATGAGATAGCGCGCCCACCTCAGCCAGCGGCACGCCGCCCTTCAGATGCGCGCGCACATCATGCGGTTCAGGCGGCGGCGCATTGTCGACATAGCGGCGGATATTGCAGTTATAGTCTTCGGCCTCGATCTCGGTAATTGGCACGCGCCGTACATATTTCGGGTCGCCTTCGCCGGTGCGGTAAGCGCGGACAATCTTGTCGACGTCTTCCGGGCGAAGATGGTTTTGCGCCTTGCCTTCGCGATATTCGCGATCGGCATTGATGAAGAGCACATGGCTACGCGGTTTGCCTGTGGCATCCTTCGCGCCCTGTTTGTTCATCACCAGAATGCAAGCCGGAATGCCCGTGCCATAGAAGAGATTGCCCGGCAGGCCGATAATCGCCTCCAGATAGCCCTGTTTGATGAAGTGCTTGCGCGCCTCGCGTTCATCACCGCCCCGGAAGAGCACACCGTGCGGCATGACTGTTGCCAGTCGCCCGTCAGATTTGAGCACGGCGAGCATGTGCTGGACGAACATGAAGTCCGCCTTCTTGCCTTTTTCCGGCATCCAGACAGGAAAGCGACCGGGCTGAGGAATGTCTTTCTTGATATAGTTCTGGCTGAACGGTGGATTGGCGAGCACACGGTCAAAGCGACGAAGTTCATTTGTCTCGTCAAAATGTTGTGGCTCTCTAAGCGTATCCCCCTGCTGGATATTTGTGTCTGCAATACCATGCAGCAGCATGTTCATCTTGCAGATCGACCAGGTGGTGCCGTTCTCTTCCTGACCAAAAAGCGAAAGCTCATTTGGGTCTTCTTTGTTTTCACGCAGATAGTCCCGCGTTTGTATCAACATGCCGCCTGATCCAACAGTCGGATCGTAAACGCGCATACCCGCCTTAGGATCGCAGATTTCGACGCAGAGACGCACCACTTCGGCAGGCGTGTAGAACTCGCCCGCTTTCTTACCAGCGGAGTCCGCAAAAAATTTGATCAACCATTCATAGGCAGCGCCCAGCAAATCGGGAAATTCAAAGTCATCGTCATGAAGAGGGATATTTTCGAAGTGCTGAATGAAGTCCGCGAGTTTGTCATCGGACATAGTTTTCTGCCCGATTCGCTTATTGAAATTGATGTTGGCCAGCACGCCCTGCAGGGAATCCGGGTTCTCGTCTTCCAAAGCTTCCAAAGCTTTTGTGAGCCTACTACCAACATTTACTTTGGTGTGCTTCAAAGCGGGAAGTTGTTCGCCATTTTCATCCCAACATTTTTCATTCCATCGCGCTCTGGGTGGGACGTAGAAATACTTGTCGGTGTAGTAGTCGCGATCTTCCAGCGCTTCTGCAATATCGTTGTCACTCATCCCATGGGCTTTGAATTCTTTGGTTAGCTCTGCGCGGCGCTGATCAAACAAATCGCTCGCGCGCTTCAGGAACAGCATGCCGAAGATGAATTCCTTGTACTCGCTGGCGTCCATACTGCCGCGTAGATCATCACATGCAGCGAACAGAAGGCTTGAAAGGCGTGCGAGTGTCAGTTTGGTTTTCATGTTTGCTCCCCTGATCTGAACAGGGATAGCGGACTGGCGCGGATTCGGCCAAGGCTTTATCGTTTCAGAAACGGTTCAAACTGTCCCAGCAGCGCGCGGTCGATTGCCTCACTCATGGCCCAATCGTTTTCGCGCAAGCGGTAATATGTGCGCCAGTGCAAGCCCTTTGGCTTAGAGCCAAAACCATATGCGAAGCCAGCCTCGAAACCTAACCGCCTTCTGACATTCTCAGCCGCCGCCCTACCCGGCACGCGGAAACGCTCGTATTGGCTAGCAAAGGTAAGACTGTAACACTGGCGACACCGAAAGCGCTTTCCACCATAGAGCACGCGGCACCGCCTGCCACACTTGCAGATGATCCAGAGCCGATCACCGCCGAAGGGCTGGTCTGTTCTGGAAAGCCTGAATCTTTCGTCGATGTCCTGCCGATTCTCACCGCGACCAGACGTGTAATGCAGGCGAAGAAAGTCAGAGCCGCATTGATAGCCAACGCTTCCGGTTTTATGCCCGCCCCGGCTCCAGGTCAGCGTGCCGTTTCTGCCCAGTTCGAACCAAAGGCGCTCAAAGCTAGCAAGGTCGATTTTGTGGAATTCATCTGTTTTGCTGGCCCATCTAGTGCGCCGCCCGGATCCATAGCCGCCCATGTCTGCCTCCCGCTAAATCTTTTTCGCAATCATGTGTGAAGTGGATTGGATAGGCCTCATTGGGCTAACTCTATACGGGTGTTCGACATACAGAGCGGAGTGCGAAACATGCCGCCGATATAGGACTTGCGCTTCCTCCAGCGCTTCACAAACCATGCATTTTTACCCCGTTCAAAGTGCAGATCTGCAGGGTTCACTTATTTTCTCTCCACACTTTCTTTGGCCGTTCTGGATCGCCTTTGCGCGTATCAGAATCCCACCGCGACAAGGAAACTACCCTTTCGCGCGAAGCTCTCGTACCGGTATTTCTTCCCACGCGCTCTTCGAAAATATGCCCCTTGTCGATTAGCTCTTTGATGGCAGATGCCGCCGTCTTTTCACTTACGTTGATTGCAAGCCCCATTCTACGGCCCCCCGCAAGGAAGCTATTCGGCTTGTTCGGACGATACTTCGCCAAAAGATAGCCGATCAGTTTGTAAGCCACCGGACTCAGCCCTCTCCATGCCGGGTGCTCATGGTCGCGGTCATACAAGCGAGCATGGGGGCTATCGTGCTGACTAGCTGGATAAGCAGAAACAGACATGTCGAGACGATTTCAATGTTACCGCCGATTATTCTGCCACCGGCTCATACAGCGCGCGGATCTCTTCAGCGCGCCACACAGTCACGCCGCCCAGTTTTGTGCCCTTGGGGAAGCGGCCATCTTTAATGCCCAGCCACCAGGTCGATCTTGAAACCGGGATAGGTCCGTGTGGTGCAATGATTTGCCAGATCCGCACAAAGCCAGTTTTAGGAAAGTCGTAGTCGTACATGGTCTTACCTCGCTCGTTAATGAGTGAGGAGAACCTAATCTGATCGAACAGATGAAATTGGAAATAACTGCTATTTCCGTAGAATTAGAGCTGTTTCCAATTCTGCAGTAGCCCCTTCTCGCAAAGATGTACCTTCGCTTGATACAGAGCTGTCGTGATCGTTTTCTGATTTAAAGCAAGCCCCAACAGTGAGAGTTTGGATTCAATCTCCTTTGCAACTCGATGCTCATCTTTGTCCTCGAACGGATCAAAGCGTTCACACTCGATAGCTAATCCTACGATTATTTTGTACAGTGAGGTCATTCGGCGCGGGTCTGTGGTCGGCGTCTCGGTGCCGTTTAGATTATCATTTGCAGCTGTTGGTTTAGGTGTTGAAATTTCAACCTGCTTCTGAAGTTCAATCAATTTTTGTTCAGACGCGTACTGCTCTTCGAGGGCTTGATCCAGAAAACCAGCTACCTTTCTGAGCTGACCGAACTCTACGACCGAGGAAGATCTGTCTACCAGATCGAGTTCAGACCACTTTTCCAAGACTCCTGTGATTTCTGAAGTGCTTTCCATCACGTCTTCACTAAGTACGAAAAAAGCCTGTTTCCAACATATTCTGCCGGTCTTGCGTTCAACGAATTTTTTTAGTTCCTCAGGAAAAGGAATGCCGTGGTATGTAAGCCAATCGAATGCCGCTCGTGGGGTAGACTGAACGTCCAGTTGCTCGACTTCTATGGCCCGCCTCACAACATCAATCCTATCTAGAAACTCCAACGCCACTTCAGGATCGGCCTTCTTTTCACTCAACGCCTTTAAATTCAAACTTCGCGGATCATACCCCATGGACAGAGCCGCTACTTCATGAGGTAGCCAATATGCCCGTGTTACCCACCTATCGAACTTTGCGCGATAAAAACGGTCGTACGAATACCCAGAGAGTGCGTTTCTCCCCTCTGGTTGAGAGTTATCTGACATGGCCCAGCTCCGAATCTAAAACAGTTCGGATATGGATCATGTTGTCCTAATGTGGCGATTCCATGTTCGCTCTTTGTGCTCACCTTTTCAACAGCCGCGCGTGCACTTCCCAATCTCCTCTGCCCACCAATCGGCCATGGTGACGCGCTCATCCCAATAGTTCGCGCGATGATAGGCGCGGCGAATTTGATCCGCACCCACATGGGCAAGCTCTGCCTCGATTGCGTCTGCATTCCACTTGCCGCTTTCATTCAACAGAGTTGACGCCGTCGCACGGAAACCATGGCTCGTCATTTCGTCCTGGCTATATCCCATACGACGCAGAGCCTGATTTAGCGTGTTCTCACTGATCGCCTTGCCGCGCGAAATATCCGACTTGAAGGCCAACTCGCTGTCACCCGACCAATAATGTAGCTCTTTGAGGATCTTCACCGCCATGTCGGAAAGAGGCTTCTTGTGTGGCCGTCGCATTTTCGACCGTTCTTCCGGTATCTCCCAAACGGCATTATTCAGGTCGAACTCAGACCACCGAGCTAGCCGCAATTCACCCGGTCTGGGATACAACAAAGCCATCAGCTTCAACGCGGCACGCGTCGACGGCGCGCCGCCGTCATATGCCCAGATCGCTTTCAGAAGCTTCCCGAAATCATCCCAGTTCGTAACCGCCGCCATGTGCTTCACGCTCACCGCGGTTAAAGCGCCTTGTAGCGCATAGGTCGGGTCATATTCGGCACGAGTGGTTGCGATGGCATAGCGGAAGACTTCGCCGATAAAGCCGCGCAGTTTACGGGCGGATTCATAGTTGCCTTTGCTTTCAACCTTTCGAAGTACGGTGAGAACTTCGGCAGACTTGATCTCTGCAACTGCGCGTTCGCCGATATCGGGTTCAGCGAGCGACAGATACCAACGTTGTTTCTTGAGTGTGGTTTCGCGTTTGCCTTCACGTCGTTTTTTGTCGATCAGTTCACGCGCGATATTGGCAAAGGTGTTTTCGGTTTGCGCTTTGTGTTCGGCTTTGGCCTCTTGCTTTTGCGCACTCGGGTCTATCCCTTGCGCGAGTAGCGCTTTGGCTTCTAGTCGCTTCTGCCTGGCAGTGGCGAGCGATACAACGGGATAACTACCAAACGAAAGCAGCTTTTGTCGCCCTTCAAACCGGTAGGCCATTCGCCAGAGTTTGGAACCGCTCGGCTTCACCTCGATAAAAAGCCCTTCACCGTCCGACTTTTTCTGCGTTTTATCGGTCGGTCGTAACTTCCTGATTTGTATGTCGTTTAGCGGCATCTGTTGGTATCGCCTTCGCCAAAAACGCCACCTCAAGGGCAGAATACCAACAAATATACCAACATTTTGCCCCGGATACCAACAGATTGATTAGGATGGCTTGAAGCGCCTTAGGACACACACCGCACGCTGCGTATTGTTTTTTATTGTATTTTTGGGACTATTTCGGACAAGAAAAAACCCTGCCGAAGCAGGGTTTGGTGCGGCTAGAGGGACTCGAACCCCCACGGTCTCCCGCCAGAACCTAAATCTGGTGCGTCTACCAATTTCGCCATAGCCGCGCACTGGAAGCAGCGGAATAGATATTATTGGCCAAACAGTCAATCGGTAGTCATGCGTCTCATTTCAATGACTGCGCATCAACGGCGTGTCTATGCATGCACCAAGCCATACAGCGGCAGACCTGCCGTCGGGCTTAGGCCCGCCCGCCGGAGCCGCTGCGCGGCGTGAGGCAGATGAAACACAATTTTTCCCTACAATCGATTCACAGGATCGATTGTTATTTTTTGAATTCAGGCGGGAAGCAGCCCTGAGCGCGCCTCATGTGAGCGCAGTCGAACGGAGGCAAAAATAAACA
>NZUJ01000061.1 GCA_002701295.1 Ponticaulis sp.
CCGATTTTGAGAGCGCCAGAACCGCATCCTGCTGAGAAATCATCCCCAGATCACCATGGCTGGCTTCGGCCGGGTGAACGAAATAGGCCTGCGTGCCCGTCGACGCCAGGGTCGCAGCAATCTTCCGCGCAACATGCCCTGATTTACCGACGCCGGCACAGGCAAGACGCCCGGAAAGACCGCCAATCACCTCAACGGCTTGTATCGCCTCATCGCCGATACTCGCGAGCAGCTGATCAAGACCAGCCTGTTCGATTTCAATTGTTGTCTTCAAAGCCGAACGAATACGGTCTTTTGTATCGGTCATTCCAGGGTCCATTCGTCACTGCAATCGACAGATTTCAAATGTCAGCTGCAGGATTATAATTCCAGAGAACCGGCTCAAAGGTTTTTCCGGTCCAGTTTGCAAGACAGATATGTCCAGTCTTCACCTTTGAGGAGGGCGGATCGCTGATATTTGCATAAAAAATATCATGGTAGAACCGCAGTATGCCGTTCGACGAAATCAGCAGAACAGTTTCTTCACCGCTCGCCAACACATCTTCCAGAACGGCTCGCGCGTGTGCGCGCAGATTGTCAGGTTTGGGTGACCAGTCGGCCTCAGCCGGAACGATTGACCGCTCACGCCAATCTTCAATCACCTTAGCGCCAAATCGCGCCTCAATCTCTGCATCGGACTTCCCGCCCCAACTACCATAGTCAATCTCCCTCAGGCGATCATCGACGACGATTTGTGACGGTTCGTACCCTGTCAGAGAAGAAATTATGGCCGCGCCTTCAAGCGTCCGCTTCAACGGGCCGCAAATAATCAGGTCCGGCTGAAGGTCGTGACGGACCAGATAGTGACCGGCGTCCAAAGACTGCTGCTGACCTTTCTCCACGAGCGGAAGGTCTTCTTTCGCACCAACCCAGACGGGCGTATCCCCCGGCCCGAAAGTGTTGCCGTGCCGCGCTAATACCAGTTTCATTCGCTGACAGGTCCGTTGTTCAGATATTCGACAACGCGTTCATAGGTGCTCCGGCGACCAACATCCACCCAGCGATCTGAAATCGGAAAGTCCATCACCTGATGCCCCGCCTCGATGACCCGCTGGATAAGGTCGGGCATGTCGATATGCTCGCCTTTCTCAATGTGTTCTCGTAAACGCGGTGACACCAGATACATACCAGCGCTGATCGTCACAGACTGTGTCGGCTTCTCGACCACGCTCAAAACGCGGTCGCTGAGCGTTTCGACCACGCCATACGGGATTTGGAATTCGACCTGACGCGTACACATGGTGACCATTGTGCCCGCATCGTGACTGCTCAATACCTTGCGGTAGTCGAGGTCCGTGATCAGGTCCGCATTCGCGACGATAATGGGCAGTTCAGAATCAGTCTCCAGAAATGCAAGGCTTCCGCCTGTGCCCAACCGATGGGGTTCTTCGATATACTCAATACGGACGCCCCACGCCTCACCGTCACTGAAATAGTCCCGGATCTGGTCAGCCAGATGCCGCACTGAGAAAACAAACTTGTGAAACCCCTGCCCGATCATTTGGGCAATCACATGCTCAAGGATCGGACGCCCTTTCAAAGGAAGCATGGGCTTCGGCAATTCGCGAGTCAGCGGCATCATACGCTGCCCCAATCCGCCTGCCATGATGACAACAGTTTCAGGGCGCTTTTCAGCCGGCAAAACCCGCTCGCCGGACGCCGAAATGAGGTCAGACACGTCCAAATCTTCGCCGGGCACATGGTATTGCATCGCCTGAGCAGATTTCGACATGTCATAAAACTCCGACCGCACACACATTGGCGTTTTGACCAGTCACGCGGCGAATAGCAAGCATGCGATGAAGGGTTTCAACTTCGTATTTGCCGATTTGCGTCAAATGCCCGATAGAGAAGCAAGTCGAGAGAGTTTCTGTTTTGATTCAATGCCCCACAGATGTGCTGACCGGACGGACAACTTCGCTGCTTGCGCAGGATCTGGCCGACCACGCTCAAGCCCTGAATCTGGCCTTGAACGCCAGTTCTGTTCTTGTCATCGGTGGCGCAGGATCGATCGGCTCAGAAACTGTTCTCCGGCTCGCCGATTTCCCTCTGAAATCTCTTACAATCGTTGATCAGGACGAGAATGGTCTGACCCGGCTAATGCGGCGTCTCAGAGGCCGAACCACGCCGCCTGCTACGAAAACCATATCAACTTTGCCGCTCGATTTTGGTTCACCTCTTTTCTTCCAGGCTGCGGAAGCGCTGGCACCATTTGACTATGTCCTGAATTTCGCCGCCCTAAAACATGTCAGGTCCGAGCGTGACGTCTGGTCCATACTGCGTATGATGGAAACCAATATCCTGTTTCCGGATCGATTGATTGATTGGCTGACAACCCACTCGCCAAACTGTCGGTACTTCAGCGTTTCAACTGACAAAGCGGCAAACCCCGTGTCTTTCATGGGCGCCACAAAGCGGTTGATGGAGCACATCACGTTCCGATCCCGCGAACCGACCGGTCTCAGTCGTGGACAGACCTCAGCGCGTTTCGCCAATGTCGCCTACTCTCAAGGCTCACTCCTTGAGAGCTTTGTGGACCGTCTCAATACAGGTGTGCCTCTGGCCGCACCGAAAGATATTTCCCGCTTTTTCATGACCCTCCCCGAGGCAGGCGAGTTCTGCCTTCTCTCCGGGGTGATTGGACAGTCAGGCAAAATCTATATTCCGGATCTCGACCCGGCTGAGCATCTCGTCACCATGGAGGCAGCAGCGATCGGTTTCCTGAACGCGAACGGTTTCGCTCCCGAAGTCTTCGCGCTCGAAGATGAGAAAACAGCCTTCGCAGACCTAGCTGCCCTGCGCAGTGAGAATCGGTGGCCGTTGATCCTGACGCCGTCCGACACATCAGGCGAGAAACCTTATGAGGAGTTTGCCGGCGCGCACGAAACACCTATCAGCGATATCTTCACCGCCCTACGGGCGAACCCCTATTCCACTGAATTGAGCGACGATCAGATCGCCTCACTTGTCCGAAAAATATCAGATGCCACGCGAGGCAAATCAGCGAAACCGCCAGGCGAGGCGCAGCTCAAGACCTGGGTTGCGGATCTCGAGCCAGCCTTTCGCGAGGCGCATATCGCATCAGACAAATCGCTGGATGATCGAATCTAGCCGTTGAACGAGAGGATCGCTTCAATCACCTTGTCCTGATCTTCTTCAGAGAGATACGGGTGCATTGGCAATGCAATCACCGTGTTCATGATCTCTTCGGTCACGGTCAGATTGCCTGCGCCAGCCTTATATTTCTCATAAGCGCCGTTCACATGCATCGGGACGGGGTAATAGACAGCCGTCGGAATGCCCTGAGTTTTCAAGTGAGCCTGCAGGCCGTCGCGGTTTTCATGCTCAATCACATACTGGGCCCAGGTTGAAATCACGCCCTCTGGTGTTCCCGGAACAGCCTTCACCTTGCCTTTCAGTCCAGCGGCATAGCGATCAGCCACCTTGTTCCGCAGTGAAATCTCGTCTGCGAATATCCTGAGTTTTTCCTGCAAAATGGCCGCCTGCATCGTATCCAGACGTGAATTCATCCCAATCCGCATGTTGAAGTATTTCGGATCGTGTTCGAATGTCTGCCCTTTCAGATCGCTGGCCGTCACCTTCCCGTGGACTCGAATACTGTCCATGAGTTCAGCCAGAGCGTCATCATTCGTCAGGACAGCGCCGCCATCTCCATAACAGCCAAGCGGTTTTGCCGGAAAGAAGCTTGTCGTAACCACGTCTGCCCATTCGCCGGGGTGATTGCCATTGATGGTCGTGCCATAGCCCTGCGCGCTGTCAGCGATCAGCTTCATGCCATGCGCGTCGGCAATCTTTCGAAAAGCCTCATGATCAGCTGCCTGACCAAACAGGTCCACGGCGATGATCACTTTGGGTGTGAGGCGCCCTTCTGCCTTCACTGCCGCGATGCAAGCCTCAAGGTGTTCAGGAGACATATTGTAGGTATCAGGCAGTACGTCCACGAAGACAGGCTCCGCACCGAGCCAGGGAACGATTTCAGCTGTCGCGCAGAATGTAAAAGACGGGCAGAAAACTGCATCGCCTGGCTTCAGCTCCCAGGCCATCAAAGGCAGAACAAGCGCATCTGTACCATTTGCGCATCCCAGCGCATGCTTTGCGTTTGAAAATGCCGCGAGTTCAGCTTCGAACTCACGCACTTCCGGACCCATGACGAACATGCCGTGGGACAGAACCTTGGCGATTGCTGAATTGACTTCTGACTCAATCCGGGCGCGCTGTGCTTGAAGGTCGATAAACTGCATGATGGACTCCGCGATACTCAGTTGAGGAGTCCATAGAAGGGTTTTCGGCAAATCGCCAAACACAAAGAATTGGAAAGTGTTTCAGCCTGGCAGGGGCAGAGAGAATCGAACTCCCGACCCTCGGTTTTGGAGACCGGGCCCAAAGTATTCTCAAAGTTATTCGCCAATGATCAAGCATCATCTCGGTATCTGTTCTTATCATAATTCACTGATGTAACGTTATCAGAACCTATGAGAAAATTTCCCGCAAACCTCCTGTTGTTGGCCAAATGGAAAACAGAACATGTCCGAACTAAAATTCACAAAGCCCGCTTTATCTACAACACTAGTTCCCGTTCGCACAGCCTTCTACTGAGATTCAGAGTTATCAGGGCTCGGCGTAACATAAAACCAACTGGAGGATCGACCTTCGTCGCTGAAGACCACTCTAAAGATCAAGGCAGAAATCTTGGAACAACCATTGGAGAGAAAGCTGTTCTCCTTCCGACGCAAGCGCCCGACTAGGCTCGTAAGATGCTCGCAAAACGATGCCTACGGTTAAAACCCAAGAAGCAAATCATCCCCCGCGGGACCTACCGCAGTCTAACAACTCTGCGACGAATGGATTGAAGTCACTACCAGCGAACTGGTTCGGGTTTCCATCCTCGAAGTTTGCAAGCTACCCTGGAACACGCTCAAAATCACATCTGCAAACTTCTTTCTAGAAAGAAAGAGATTGGTCTGCGCGAGGATTTGATCCACAGGGTGGATTACTTCGAGAATCACTTGAACCAAGCTTGCTGACGGAACGGATACTCGACAAAGCTGACCTCAGCAACCTGAAAATCTCCAATTGGGTAAATGAAGCGGAAACGTCACAAAACGGGCGATCCAAAACGGTATCCCCCAGTTCCAATTCCGAAGCAGCACCTCAACTATTTTTCATTGTCCGGTTCGCGAGTGTTTTTTCAATTACACGGGCCGTGCACCGTGGTGGAAATCGGCCCTTTGCTACGACCCTGAGCACATCGGCGTATTTCTGCACATGCTCGCCGAGACTGAACTTTTCCAGTATTCTTGCTCTATCTCCAAATCGGAAGCTCGAATAGTCAGGTAGTCTAAGCACCAACTCCAAGCTGTCGATATCCCCGACCGGATAGTAGTGCTTGGCTGGGAGGTCGAATTCCCGGCTACTCGGAATGTCACTCACAAGAATGGGTGCGTCTGCTCGAAGGGCCTCTAGAATAACAATTCCGAATCCCTCGATATGAGATGGATGAACGAACAACGCAGTAGCTGAATATAGAATATCCAATTCCAGATGAGAAAGTGCTCCTGCAAAAATGATATTTGGAGAGGCCGCCGAACGAAGGTCATCAACGTAACGGCTTTTAGTAAATGCCTCTCCTGCAATGACCAACTTCATGTCATAAGGAGCTACCTCTAAATAAGCAGCGATCAGATCATGAAAGCCCTTGGATTCGTCTAGTCGCCCGACGGCGAGGATGTATTTTCTTGGCTCGACGCCAAGGCGATGAAAAAGGTAGCGGTCAGAGATTGGAATCGGAGCACCGGGTAATGAGATGGGTGCATTGTGGACGGTTGCAAATTTGTTGACCAGAGTCGGATGAGCCGACTTTGCTTGCCGATAAAGCCAGTCGCTTACAAAGGCCACACGATTGCTGAATTGGAACATAGACCATTCACCCAGCCGAAGGTATGCGCGGCCAAACCATCGCCATTTGGGACGATGATAGTCGAATGCGTGGTGAGTTCCGATAACGGCGAAACCCAAAATTCGAGCAAATAAAGCAAAGAAGCCGGGACCAATTCCGTGCAAATGAACGATTTTCGGATGCACAAACAATCGGGCGTAGAGCAGCGCCAAAGCAGTATGGACAAGGGATTCTAGAACTCGATGTCGTGGCGCCCAAATGGGAATGACACGCACACCTCGGTAGATGCCGCCGGCGCAATATTTTGATCGGCCAATGACCACGACTTCTAACCCCGGCAACTCGACTATAAGCTCAGGATAGAGAGTCTCGCATTGAGACTCGATCCCTCCGGGTACATCCGGAATCCCACGCAGACCAATTGCGCATAGGAGGGTTCGCCGAACCGGCGCTTGGCGTTCTCCCAATGTGTCAATTGAACTCATTCAGCGCCAGACCCTAGCCGAAAATCCGCACCAGATTGTCGCCCCTTTTCCCGTACGGTTAACTCTAAATTGAGCATGAATTTCTGTACCGTCAAAAACAGGATACCTAGGCTTTCGAACGTAACCACAAACCTGTATGTTGCGCGAGACAACGGCGCTAAATGGCGATTGTACATTTGTTTCCCCACCCCCGCGAATTGGCTTCGTCCAAACCAACTCGCTTTCCCTTTGCTAGCTTGACGTCCCACATATATACAACTTCTCCGTAAGAATCACCAAAATAAACACCCCTATTTTTTCCTCGATTTAAAAAAAGACCAACTTTTAAGCGCTGTGGTATGTGTTCTGAGGTCAGTGTGGCCCTATACTTGAAAGGAGCATGCATGATCACGAATAGCGACGAAGTGTAGTAGCAGACTCACCGTGGAACAGGTCATCGCGTTCCTAGCCGAGTTCGTGCGGTGACTGTTGCTGAACGAGTTCTGTCGCAAGTACGGGATCAGCTCACCGGCATTCTAAAAATGGAAAGCGAAGCTCGGCGGAATGAACGTGCTGGTCGCCCGCAAGCTGAAGACGCTTGAGATCGAGAATGTTCGGCTGGAGCGCGTGCTGTCCGATGCGATGCTGGACAATGTCGTCCTGAAAGAGATGCTGAAAAAAATGTTAACTACACTCCAACAAAAACGGGATGTGGCGTTGAGGGCGCTGCAAGTCACGAGATTTTCCAGCGCCGCGCCTGCCGATTAGACAGCGTAGATTCGTAGACAGTCAGGCGCAAGCTAGAGCCGGACGCTCGTGACGGGAGTGGGAGCGAGGGCAGGCGATTCGATTGCCATCATGGTCGGCCTCACTCGGCACTCGGCACTCGGCACTCGGCACTCGGCACTCGGCACTCGGTGGCAGAACACCAGCAACCGTGCGCTCGCAAGCTGAGCGAAGATCGGTTATGCAACTTAAGGGTTTTCATAAAGTTTGAGGGAGCAAAGGGGCTCAAGTTGCATGACGAAATCACAAGTCGCAGTCATTATTCCAGCATTCAATGCAGAGCGCACAATCGACGCCACCATCCGATCAGTACGTTGCCAAACGCATCAAGACCTTGACGTCGTTGTAGTCGACGACGGATCGACAGACCAAACTCCAGAAATTGTCAGAGAGCATACGAGTTGCGACAGCAGAATTCGACTTATTCGGCAACCCAACTCAGGCGTCGCGGCTGCTCGCAATTTGGCGATTGCGGAAACTAGCGCCCCCTACATCGCTCCCATCGACGCAGACGATTTGTGGCGACCGACCAAGATTGAACGCCAACTCGCTCAATTCGCATGCGAGGATGATAGCTTGGGCCTCGTTTATACGCGATGCGCCATAATTGATGGCGGCCATGCAATTGTTGCAATCGTGCCGGAGGCGCCTTCAGACGCCAGCGCTCTTGAATTGTGTCGTCGCAATTTTATTGGGTGCGGGAGTTCGCCGATGATGCGTCGCGACGCTGTAACTAAAGCCGGAGGTTATGATGTAACACTCCGAGCTAGAAACGCGGAGGGCTGCGAAGACTTCAAAATCTATTTCGAAATCGCAACTCAATTCAGGCTGGGGTTGGTTGCAGAAATTCTGACAGGCTATCGCGAAGGCCAGGCCGCGATGTCTTCGGACGTCTTGCGAATGCTGAACTCCAGGGAGCTGTGCGCAGCAGACATCGAGACAAGATTCCCCGAATTTAGAAACGCGCTGGTAGAGGGCCGACTGAATATACTTCGGTTCAATCTGGCCCGGGCAATCCGAAATGGTAATGTGGAGGCAATCCTTGGCATGGTGGTCCGTCTGGCTCAGAACAATCCCGTCAATGTAGCCCGCAGTTTTGCTGCACTTATGCAAAAGAAAAATAATGTGCGTCTGACGCCGCCTGCCGATCGTGTAGGGCAGCCTTTCATGTCTTCCTTGGAGAGCGAGTGCAAACTCGCAACTCAATTCATAAGTGCGAAGTGAGTGACTTATTCGAGGTAGCTTCCAGCAAGGGAAGATGCGCGCGACACCTCATCGATCATTCTCCAATATTCGTCTACGCTGTTTCGGGAAGAATAGACTCTTATACTCTCTTGAGCTTTGTTCGCTGCTTCAATGCGGCGTTCAGGAGAAGCCATCATTTGGCGTATCGCATCAGAAAGTAGGCGTGAATTTCGCGTTGGGACAAGGAGTCCAAGACCAGTGTCGTAGATGCGAGCGTCGTCGAGGTCCACGGTTTCTTTCTGAAGAAGTTCAGCTGGTCCTGAAGGGCAATTCGTTACGACCACCGGCGTGGCGAGCGCCATGGCCTCGGCCATCGCATTTGGGAACCCCTCGTTTAACGAAGCGGAGACGAAAAGCTCCGCGCGAGCAACAATTGCGGCTGGATTTGCCACATAGCCTGCGAAATTTACACGGTGACCAATTTGCAAAGATTTGGCGCGTTGAATAAAACGGTCACGCTCTGGACCGTCTCCGAGAATAACAAGCGGTGGAGCATCGTCTAACATCGCGTAGGCATCGAGCAAGGTTTCGTATCCTTTCGCATTGACCAGTCTGCCGACCGCCACATGGAAACGTTGCGGTAATTCAAGTTGGGGAGGACTAGCACCGTAACAAACGAGCTTGTCGAAATTTACTGGATTGCCGATCGTTACAATCCGTTGAGCAACAACACCCGACGTCATGATAGCATCTTCCGCAACACCTTGCGAAACTGCGACGCAAAGGTCTGCGTGCGGGTAAATCCACTTCATGGCGGCTCGAGCCAGGAATCGAGAAAGCGGACGGTCGATGTACTTTTCTGAAAGGTGCGAGCTTGCATGCATTCGCTCGCTGATGACGCACGGCGTCGATGTTATCTTGCCGA
>NZUJ01000062.1 GCA_002701295.1 Ponticaulis sp.
CACAGACATCGCCGTTCTCAAGATCGAATCTGCCAGCCCTTTTCCCGCAGTCGATTTTGCCGATTCAGACGCATCTGAAGTTGGCGACTGGGTAATCGCAATCGGTAACCCGTTCGGCCTTGGAGGCTCCGTTTCCGCCGGGATTATCTCTGCGCGCAGCCGCGACATCAATGCGGGCTCATATGACGACTTCATCCAGACTGACGCAGCTATCAACCGCGGGAACTCTGGTGGTCCGCTCTTTACGCTTGATGGCGATGTCGTCGGTGTGAACACCGCAATTATCTCTCCGACTGGGGGGTCGGTTGGTATTGGCTTCTCCGTGCCGGCAAATCTCGTGACGATTATTGTCGATCAGCTGATCGAAAACGGCCGCGTGCATCGCGGCTGGCTGGGCGCCAACATTCAGTCAGTTGATGCAGCGCTTGCCAAGACTTATGGCCTGAACACGCCTGCGGGCGTGATCGTCACGAGCGTCGAGGAAGGCAGCCCAGGTGAAGCCGCAGGCCTTGAAATCGGCGACCTTATTCTCCGTTTCGACGGAGAGCTGATCATGGAAACGCGCCAGCTGTCCCGACGTGTCGCCGAGTCTGAACTCGGTGAGCCACTCAAGATCAACATTATTCGCGAAACGCGCCGCCGCGAACTGACGGTTACGCTGAAAGAGCGCGAAGAAGACCTGATCGAGGACGAACCAGATACAGACCCGACACCACCACTCTTTGTCGGCGCAAATGATTACGGCCTCAAACTGATCGAGATTTCAGAAGACGCGCGTCGGCGCTGGCAGATCCCTGCCCCGGTAAATGGCGCTCTGGTCGACATGATCGATCCTGACGGTCCGGCTTACGGCCAGATCGAAAAAGGCGATCTGATCACCGAGATTAATTTTCAGCCCGTGACCTCCCCGGCTGAAGCGGATGCTCTGTTCTCTTCGGAAGGCGGCTCAGACCCGCTTCTGGTCAAAGTGATGCGTCACGGCCGGTATTCGTTCTATGCGCTGGAACTGGAAAGCTAAACTCAGTCGATTTCGACCCAGTCAGCTTTCGGAATTCCCTGAAAATAGAGAGCCGCGGCAAGTGACGGCCCGCGAATGACAGCGTTCGCGGCTTCTGCAAGGACCGGATGCGGATGAAATCCGACACCGAGACCGGCCGCCTCAATCATCGCCAGGTCATTTGCGCCATCACCCATGGCCAGAACGTCCTTTACGTTCAATCCGAGCCGCTCAACGGCTTCATTCAAACGGTCGAGCTTGGCCTGGCGTCCCAGAATTGGGCGACCAACTTCGCCAGACAATTCAGCGCCATTGAACAGTAACGTATTCGCATAATTCTCGGAAAATCCGGCTTCCGCGGCAACGCGAGAGGTGAAAAACGTAAAACCGCCAGAGACGAGAAGACAGGTCGCCCCACGTTTGGTCATGGTGGCAGTGAGTGTCCGTATCCCCGGATTGAGTGTGATCTTCTCCTCAAAACAGCGTTCCAGCTTGTCTTCAGAAAGCCCTTTCAGCAACGCAACGCGTTCTGTCAGCGCCTCTTCAAAATCGAGTTCACCGCGCATCGCTCGCTCGGTAATGGCAGAGACCCGGTCTTTGAGGTCGGCAAAATCTGCCAGCTCATCAATGCACTCCTGACCAATCACGGTTGAATCCATGTCGCAGATCAGAAGCGATTTCTCACGCGCGATCGCGGGCATGACGCACACATCAAACCCATCTCCGAGGTCTTCTATCAGCTTTTTCGTGAATGATTTTGGCTCTATTTCAGCAACATCGATCGTGAACTCCAGAGCACCCGGCCCCAGTTCACGCGCTTCGGCTTTTTGCAGGAATTTCGGGACACCCAGCGCCTCACCATCATGGGAAACCGTGATTGCGAAGTATGTTTCAGCCATGGGCTCGGCTTGAACGTGCAGGTCGTTTTCCATGATGCTTTTACAAATCCTTCAAACAGTCTAATCTGATCTTCATGTGCGCTGCTATTCTCATCCATGGTCCGACCGCAAGCGGCAAGACCCAAATTTCAATCGACCTTGCAAAGCGATTGGATGGAGAGATCATCAATGCAGATTCCATGCAGGTGTATAGCGGATTGCATGTTCTGACGGCGCGGCCAACCGATCAGGAAATGGCCATCGTCCCTCACCATCTGTTCGGTTATCGCGACCCGGCTGATGCAGGCTCCGTCGGCAGCTGGCTTGCAGACGCACGTCAGGTGATTCGCGATGTCGAAAGTCGCGGCAAGGTGCCGATCATCATAGGCGGCACCGGTCTTCATCATCAGGCATTGCTTCAGGGCCTGTCACAGATTCCAGCCATTTCGGATGATTGCCGGTCAGAAACACGCGCCTATGTGCAGAGCGTCGGCGTCGAAGCAGCGCATGCCCGCCTCTCGCAGGTGGATCCACAAACCGCCGAACGGCTCGAAACCGGTGATCGCCAGCGCATTACCCGCGCACTCGAAGTCTGGATGGCGACTGGCAAGCCGCTTTCGGAGTTTCATAAGTCGAAAACACCGCCCGTCCTCAATGATGGCGAGTGGCTTGGCGTGGCCCTCACGCCGCCTCGAAATGAGCTTTATGCGCGAATTGATCGCCGGTTTGCCAGCATGCTGATGGAAGGCGCCATGGATGAAGCCCGCGCGCTACAGGAACGAAATCTCGATCCCACACTGCCAGCCATGAAAGCGCACGGCATGCCCTGGCTTCTGGCTTACTTGCGCGGAGATATGACCGCAGACCTCGCCGCAGAATACGCCAAGCGTGACACGAGACGTTATGCCAAACGTCAGTTCACCTGGATTGCCCATCAGTTCCCATTCTGGCCAAGAATTCCGTCAATTGAGCGTGATGTGCGTCAAAAGGTCATTCATGCCCTTTTTAAAGAGATTGACGCGGCTTTTTCGAACAGATAACCTCAGGACCTGAAGTCAGAGGAATATTCATGGGCCAGATGCTCGTAGTACTCGTAAGAAAGCGCCTGCCGGAGGAGTGAGATCACTTCATCGCAGGCGCGGTTATGCAAGGGGCTCACACAGGGCCCCTTTTCTTTTGGGAATTCTTCTGGCCAATGGCCAAAACGGCGGAGACGGAAAATGAACGGGACTGAGAATACGAAAGACACGACACTGACCATGACAGGCGCGGAAATTGTCGTCCGTGCACTTCAGGATCAGGGCGTGGAAACTCTATTTGGCTATCCTGGCGGCGCCGTTCTGCCGATTTATGACGCGCTCTTCTCCACTCCGGAACTTCGCCACATCCTGGTTCGTCACGAACAGGGCGCAGGGCATGCAGCCGAAGGCTATGCGCGATCCACCGGCAAGCCGGGTGTTTGCCTCGTTACCTCCGGCCCAGGCGCGACCAACATGGTCACACCGATTGCGGATGCCATGATGGATTCCATTCCGATGGTCGTCATCACCGGCCAGGTTCCAAGCCACCTCATCGGCACAGATGCCTTCCAGGAGTGTGACACTGTTGGCATTACGCGCTGCTGCGCAAAGCACAACTATCTGGTTCGTGACGTAAACGACCTTGCGCGGGTTATGCATGAAGCTTTTCTGATCGCCACAACGGGGCGTCCCGGACCTGTCGTTATCGACATTCCAAAGGATATCCAGTTCGCGAAGGGCACCTATAAGGGACCTGCTGGCACGCATCACAAGACCTATCACCCGGCTTCAGATCCCGATCCAATGGCGATCGAAGCGGCGCTTGATCTCATGCGCACTGCACGCCGCCCGATCTTTTATACCGGTGGCGGCATCGTCAATTCCGGACCAGAAGCCAGCATAGCGCTTCGGGAACTGGTTGCCGAAACCGGCTTTCCGATCACTTCGACCCTGATGGGGCTTGGCTCCTATCCTGCGTCTGGCAAGAACTGGCTTGGCATGGTGGGCATGCATGGCGCCTATGAAGCCAACCATGCCATGCATGATTGTGATGTCATGATCTGTCTGGGCGCGCGCTTCGACGACCGCGTAACCGGACGCCTTGATGCGTTTTCGCCCCATTCCAAGAAGATCCATGTCGACATCGACCCGTCATCCATCAACAAGACGGTTCGCGTCGATATTCCGGTCATCGCTGATGCTGGCAAAGCTATCAAAGCTCTGCTGTCTGGCTGGCGCACGCAGCAACATCGCCGCAGCGAACTCAATGACTGGTGGTCACAAATCAATGGCTGGCGGGAGCGCAAGGGATTTTCCTACGAGCACCTTAAAGATCAGATCAAACCGCAATATGCGATTGAACGCCTTTATGAGCTGACAAAAAGCCGCAACACCTACATCACCACTGAAGTGGGACAGCATCAAATGTGGGCCGCCCAGCACTATCATTTCGAAGAACCAAACCGCTGGATGACCTCAGGTGGACTTGGGACGATGGGCTATGGTCTGCCAGCGGCGCTCGGCGTTCAGGCAGCACACCCGGATGCACTCGTCATCGATATTGCCGGCGAGGCTTCTATTCAGATGTGCATGCAGGAAATGTCGACTGCCATCCAGCACCGACTGCCGATCAAGATCTTCATTCTGAACAATGAATGGATGGGCATGGTCCGCCAATGGCAGCAACTGCTTCACGGCGAGCGGTATTCACACTCTTACAGTGATAGCCTGCCTGATTTTGTTGCATTGGCCAAAGCATATGGCGGCCATGGCATTCAATGTCGTAATCCGGGCGACCTTGATGATGCGATCCAGGAAATGATCGATTATGATGGGCCGGTCTTGTTTGACTGTCTGGTGACCAAAGATGAAAACTGCTTCCCAATGATCCCGTCAGGTGCAGCACATAATGATATGATCCTTGGTGAAATCACGGGTCAGGAGATCGGGGAAGCTGGTAAGGTTCTGGTCTGAGTTCGGGCTCGAAACGTCGACGGGAAACCCATAACGATATTGGCTGTCCGCAGCGTGTACAGGACAGCCACCTTATAGAGGTAGGACACTCAAATTGACCGCAGATCAGGATAAACGCGCACCACAGAGCGCTTACTTCATTGATAATGACGAGCCCGATCAGATTGTCCGCCGGACCCTGGCCGCGATCGTCGATAACGAACCGGGTGTTCTCGCGCGGGTTGTCGGCCTGTTTTCAGCGCGGGGATACAATATTGAGAGCCTGACAGTGGCAGAGGTGGACCGGAAGGCCCATCAATCGCGTATCACCATCGTCACCTCTGGCACGGTCGATATCATTGCACAGATCAAAGCCCAGCTTGAACGCCTGGTACCTGTTGCCAGGGTTGTCGACATCACAACAGCGCCTGCTGGTCTTGAACGCGAACTGGCCCTAATCAAGGTCAAGGCCGAAACCGGCTCAGATGAGCGGGTTGAAGCCATGCGCCTGTCAGATATTTTCCGGGCACGTGTGCTCGACGTCACTCTGGAGAGTTTCATTTTTGAAATCACAGGTGGCTCATCCAAGATCGATCAGTTCATTGAATTGATGGAACCTTTAGGCCTTGTTCAGGTCTCCCGAACCGGTGTTCTCAGCATTCAGCGCGGATTGCCGGACTAAGCTTTAAGGCAAACTCTTGCCTAAACCCCCTATTTGCGCTTAGACGCGCACAAATTTCGTCCAAGAAAGAAAGATTGACGATGAAAGTTTACTACGAACAGGATGCAGACCTTTCCCTGATCAAGGCCAAAAAAGTCGCTGTGATCGGTTATGGGTCTCAGGGCCACGCCCACGCTCTGAACGCACGCGATTCCGGTGTGAAAGACATTGTTGTCGGTCTTCAGGAAGGCTCGTCTTCGCGGAAGAAAGCGGAAGGCGAAGGCCTGACCGTCATGACGCCAGCTGAAGCCACCAAATGGGCTGACGTTGTGATGATCCTGATCCCGGACGAGAAACAGGCTGTTCTCTGGGCCAATGAGATCGAACCCAATGTTCGTGATGGCCAGCACATCATGTTCGGTCACGGTTTCAACATCCACTATAACCTGATCCGCCCAAGTGCGAATGTGGACATTTCTCTGTCTGCACCTAAAGGCCCGGGCCATACGCTGCGTGACCAGTATCAGCGCGGCTTTGGTCTACCGGGTCTGGTTGCCATCCATCAGGATGCTACAGGCACAGCGCAGGCCGTTGCCCTGTCTTATTCGAAAGCTATCGGCAATACGCGCGCTGGCGTGATTGAAACCTCATTCCGCGAAGAAACAGAAACTGACCTCTTCGGTGAGCAGGCTGTTCTCTGCGGCGGTATCGTCGAGCTGATCAAAGCCGGCTTTGAAACTCTGGTTGAAGCAGGCTATGCGCCTGAAATGGCTTACTTCGAGTGCCTGCACGAGACCAAACTGATCGTTGACCTGATCTATGAAGGCGGCATCGCCAACATGAACTACTCAATCTCGAACACGGCTGAATATGGTGAATATGTTTCCGGCCCACGTGTTGTGGACTCCGAAAGCAAGAAAGCCATGAAGGCGGTTCTGGAAGATATTCAGTCCGGCAAGTTTGCGCGCGACTGGGTTCTCGAAAATCAGGCTGGCGCACCGAGCTTCCACGCAACACGCGCACGCATGAATTCGCACCAGATCGAAGAAGTTGGCGAGAAACTGCGCGGCATGATGCACTGGGCGCAGAATGACCGCCTCGTGGACAAGTCTCGCAACTAAGCGCCAACGCCCACACCCAAAGTTATGAGCGGGACGGTTCTCAACCGTCCCGTTTTTTTTTGCGACAAATCGCGCCCCAATCTTCTCCTGATTGGAGAATTCTGTTCAAATTCAAAACAAAGGCTGTCTTGCTAAGGCCTTCAGTCGAACTGGGGGACTGGTTTTGAAACAAAAAAAGCACTTCGCCCTTCTGGGCTTAATTCTGGCAGCCGGTTGCGGGCTTTCTGCATCTGCAGAGGACCGGAGGCTTGCATCAGGTGAATGGATGCTCAGCGATGGCGTTCAGGTTACTGGGACTGTCTCCCCGGTGAACAACCGGGTCTTTTGCATCAAGAACAACGAGACCCGCGTGCGTGATGAGTTTTTCGCCGGGCTCGCAAAACCAAATAATGAATGTTCCGCGGTTGTTGTCTCATCCTCCCGTTCTCGCGTTGAACTCGACCTCTCCTGTCCGAACCAGAATGGCGAAATGACCGGCCATTCCACCGTCAACATCTCGGATGCCAGCTTCTCGATCGAGAGTTCTCTGGCACTCGATCTCGGAGGCGTGCCCTTCCCCATCAAGCGGAGCATGACGGCGCGCCGAACGAACTCGGTCTGCCGCAATTAAACTACTGCCTTGCTGAAACGTAATCTTCTCAAGGGCGTTTCGTCATGAGTTGGGCTTGGAATTGCCCCAATCATCGCGTCAATTAGGTGTGAGTTACCGGAGTATGTCATGTTCAAAACCCCTGTCATCTGCCTTGGCGCAAGTCTTCTGACGATGTTCGCCATTCCCGCTTCTGCAAGTGAAGTCGGCGAAGTCAGCGTCAATCCGGGCTATTGGAACTGGTCACACCTGACGAGGCTCGCCGGTATCGAATTCAGTGAAGAGAATACCGAATGCCTTCCCGAAGAGAACGCGACATTATCTCTGGAAGACCTTGCAGAGTCGCTCGATCAGGCTTGCGCGCTTTCAGATGTAAATTCGACTGCGGCGGGCTATGAATTCACCCTAACCTGCGATGGCTTCTATTCCGGCGTTGCACACGGCACTATGACCAAGTACTCGGACGACAGCGTCGGCATGCAGGCGACAGGCTCCGTAAAGCTGGCAGGCGCAGAAGCTGACTTCGACTTCAATGCCGAAGCCACACGTGTCGGCACCTGCCCAGCAGGTTAGTCTGTAAGGTTAGTCACGGTGGGTTTCGCTTTCTGTTTCTTCCCGGATGCAAACGAAACCAGAGCACACGATAACAAGACGAGTCCCGCGCCTGGCCAGAACAGGCCTTCCGGGACTTCTTTGAAAAGCCACCATCCAATCAGAACGCTCCAGACCAGCGCGGTATATTCCGTCGGTGCAAGCAATTGCGCTGGCGCGCGCGCATAGGCTGATGTCATCAAAACCCAGATGGTTGTGCCGAGTATTCCCATGACGACAAGAAACGGCAGAACCTCCAGCGTCACCCCCTGCCCAAGGACAAGAAAGGGTATGAAGGTATAGATGGCTGGAAACAGATTGGCATAAAAAGCGATCAGAAACGTGCCATCTTTTGTGGCTCGTTTCCGCAGCAAAACTAACGCCAGACCATAAAACACCGCCGAGCAGATAACGGAAATGAAGCCCTGAATTTCGTCGACGCCCAGACTGCCTTGCAACTCACGACCGATGAATGTCACCGCTACTCCGCAAAACCCGATCAGACCCGCCACGCCAGCAATCGCCCTGGGACGCTCATTCAACAAGAGCCAGGCCATGGGCGTTATCCAGAGCACAGACGTAAATCCGAGTACCGTGACCAGCGCCAGATGCAGCTTTGTCAGCGCAAAAAAGAACAGGCTGGCTGCGATGAGATGCACAAGTCCTCGAAGGGCATGAAACCGCGCCGCTTCCCAACCGCCAAGCCGACGGCCTGACAGAAAGAACGGAACACCCACAAGGATCGTCGCAATTGCAAAGCGGGCGAAAACCAGTGTCGGCAGATCCACCATGTCGCGCGTATAGCGGATCAGTGCGTCAAGACACGTTCCACAAAACACAGCAAGACTTGCGGTCCAGACAGGCGGCAGAACGAATGGCTGGTCGCCTTTGAACACACTCAATTCTCCCAAACTCTGGCCAATGCCTTTACCTCACGGCTTCATCTTAAACAATTCAGCTGCAGCTTTACGTCAGTAGACAGGACGGAAAATCGCGATAGGCTCCAAAGAAAAACAATGGGATGGAAAACATGATAAATCCGGATCAGCATCGGATCCCCACGGGGATTGAGCCTCACACGCCCGCGCTCGACCTGTTGGAAGGTGTTGATCTTTCTGGCAAAACAGCAGTCGTTACCGGCGGTCACTCCGGAATTGGTCTGGAAACAACCCGAGCGCTCGCGGCAAAAGGTGCCCGGATAATCGTTCCTGCACGAAATGCGAAGTCTGCTGGTGAAGCCCTGGCTTCTGTCCCCGGCGAAATTCAGATCGCCTCCATGGATTTGTCAGATCTCAGCACCGTGAAGTCATTCGGCAATGAGATGCGCGACTCTCTTTCGGCGCTGCACATTCTGATCAACAATGCCGGTGTCATGGCCTGCCCGCCTGGCCAGACAAAGTCTGGATGGGAAACCCAGTTCGGGACAAATCATCTGGGGCATATGGCGCTGACGCTGGAGCTTCTACCCCTGCTTCGCTCCGCTTTGAGCTCGCGGGTCGTCTGTCTTTCGTCCACCGGTCATGCTGTGTCTGACATTCACTGGGAAGACCCGAATTTCCGCGATCATGATTACGATAAGTGGCAGGCTTATGGTCAGTCTAAAACGGCAAATGCACTTTTTGCTGTCGGTCTGGATCAACGCGAAAAAGCGAATGACCTTCGAGCCTATGCCGTTCACCCGGGCGGCATATTCACGAATCTTCAGCGTCACCTCCCCGAAGAGGAAATGGTCATTCTCGGCTGGAAAAACGAAGATGGCACTATTCCGCCACGCGTTCAAAAGTCTTTCAAAACGCCTGCGGCTGGCGCATCAACCAGCGTTTTCGCGGCAACCTCGACAGCCCTCAACCATATTGGCGGCGTGTATTGCGAAGACTGCGATGTCGCTGACGTCGCCGAACCCGATACACCGCGATATCACAAGGTTCGCCCTTATGCCGTTGACACTGAAGCCGCAGATCGTCTTTGGTCGCTCAGTATGGAATTGTTGGGAGACGCGTGAGATGGCCAAAATCATCAATCTCGGTCAGGCCCGGAAACAGAAAAAACGCGAAGAAAAAGAACGTATCGCAGACGTCAATCGCGCCAAATTCGGCCAGACCAAAGCGGAGAAGTCACAGACTTCGACAGAGACCAGACGTCAGAACTCCGTGTTGGACGGAGCAAAACGCTCCCGAGACGACGACTGACGCTCAAGACTTTTCCGCAAAAGCGACGGCGTCCACATACCAGACGCCATCGACATTCTGATACAGAAGATCGAAACGCAGCCCTTCGGCTACGTCGAACAATCCGCGTAACCGCATACGCCCATCTGACATCAGATAAGGGTCAAGCTCGAACAATGCTTCCTTGCCGACCGACTTGCCAAGCTTGTCTTCGTGAGGCTTCAACCCCTGGAAAATTCTCGGCAAATCACCGCTTGGAACTTCGGACCGCATTCTTGGAGACAATATCTGTGTGAAGCCAGCGAAGTTGCCGCTACCCTGCGCTTCACTGATCACCTCCATGGTGGACCAGAGGATATGATAAAGCGTCACAACATCGGGAACTTCATCTGAAGGAAGTCTGGGCACCTGAACCAATCCTGTGCCGCGATCAACAGACCCTGCAGCTGGAGCCGCTTGTTCGGACAAAACTGGGGATGACTCTGAAGCCGGTTGAACGACAGGTTTGCGCGATGGCGGGGCCACGGCACTCGTTACCGGAGGCTGGGCCAGAGCTGAGGACGTGGTTGCGGGCTGATAGACGGTCGTGCGCGTCACACCGGGTGTTGCTGCATCGACTGGCTGAACGGTCTTGGCTGCAGGGTACTTCGTGATAGACGATGGCTCAGCGGCTGTGCGTGTGGTTCTGACAACCGGTCTCGCCTCACTGCTCGGAATCACAGAGGTGGACACTACAGCCTTTGCGTCCATCACAGATGTCGGTGCGACCGTTCGGGTTGTTGTCACAACAGGCATCGCCGAACCCATTGTCGGTACATTTGAAGACAAGGTCGAAACGGGATCAACTGGCTTCGTGGTCACGATAGTGGACGTTCCAGAAGATGGCGCCGATGTTGTGCCGCCATAAGTTGGCGCAGATGATTGCCGTGTCGAAGAACCGGATTGACGCCTATAGGTTACCGTAGAGCGCGTCTCAGATGGCGTGTAAGCTTGGTAGCTTGTCGATCCTGCTGGCCGCGTATATGTCCGCGTCGTGGTTGTCACAGGTGGGCGCGAAGGCGTTGTCGTCGACGAAGATCCCGGGATCTCCGTAACACTGCCGTCTGCGTTGATGCGCCGGGTATAGGTCGTCGTGGAAATCGTTCGTGTTTCAACAGAAGCGATCGCAGACGGCGCTGCCGGCTCCTTCTGGTAGGTTGTCGACTGAGCTTGTGCACCAAGCGCCAGGAGGCCAACACATCCAAACAGACCGGCCGAGCCGATCAGGCGTGAAACAGATTTAGCATCATTTTTGGTTCGAACTGGCACGACAGGGCATCCTGAAGTCTGATTTTCTAAACAATCATTTTAGAAGCAAAATCCATGCCCCGCCTTACCTTAGGTCATGTTTGACACTGCGAACCGGTCCGCATACAGCCAAAGAAACTGACAGAGAGACAAGACGCACATGAGTGATTTTGCACCCCTTTTCGAACCCTTCACACTTAAGGGCGTGACCTTTGCCAACCGCCTCGCCATGGCGCCGATGACGCGCTCTTTCTCGCCAGATGGCGTGCCGGGCGAAGACGTTGCCGCATATTACAAGCGTCGTGCTGAGGCCGATGTGGGCCTTCTGATCACGGAAGGCACAACAATCAATCGCGGTGGCGCGAGCTTCGATCCGAAAATCCCGAACATCCATGCCGACAAAGCGCTTAAGGGATGGAAAAATGTTGTCGACGAAGTTCATGCTGTCGATGGCAAGATCGCTCCACAAATCTGGCACGTTGGCCTCGCGCGCAAACCCGGCACAGGTCCACATCCTGAAGCGGCCTCTGACAGCCCGTCTGGCGTCACATATGCTGGCAAGCAAGTTGCCGAAGCCCCAAGCCTCGATGAAGTCGACGATATTATCGAAGCCTTCGTCCAAGGTATTGTGAATGCAAAAGAGCTCGGTTTCGACTGCGCTGAAATTCACGGCGCACACGGCTATCTGGTCGACGAGTTCTTCTGGGGCGTCATGAATGTCCGCGACGACAAATATGGCGGATCACTTGAATCCCGCGGTCAATTCGCAGCGGAAATCATTTCTCGCGCCAAAGCGAAAGTCGGCGACTTCCCAATCATTCTGCGCATGTCCCAGTGGAAACAATTCGACTATGGCGCGCGTCTTTGCGAGACGCCTGAAGAGCTCGATACTTTCCTGAAGGTTCTGGTCGATGCGGGTGTCGATTGCATCCACTGCTCACAGCGCCGTTATTGGGAACCGGAATTCCCTGAGCTGGACGGAGAGAACGGCCTGAACCTGGCCGGTTGGGCCAAGAAACTCACCGGCTTGCCAACCATTACCGTCGGCTCAGTTGGCCTGTCGACTGAGTTCACTGGCGCATTCCGTGGAGAAGGCTCCAAGACACGTCCACTGATTGACGTGGTCGAGCGTTTGGAAAAAGGCGAATTCGACATGATCGCCGTAGGCCGCGCCCTGCTTCAGGACCCGCTCTGGGCGAAGAAGGTCAAGGAAGGCCGTCTCGACGAGCTTAGCGACTATAACGCTGAGGCGCTCAGCACGCTTTACTGATCTCATCAACGAGGCTCTGCACCGAGCCATCTGAGACAACTTCAACATTTGGCAGCGGGAAGATCAGCTTCCCGCCTGCTGAAAGAAACTCGGCTTCCCGCTGAACAATGTTGTCGCGGAAATGCCAGGGCAGAACCAGGAAATAGTCGGGTCTCATAGCCCGCGCGACGGATTCCGGCAGGATTGGAATGCGCGTACCAGGTGTGACGCATCCCCATTTATCCGGGTTTACATCAGAAATCGCATCCAGCAGGTCAGGTCCAATCCCGGCATATTGCAGAACAACATTGCCCTTGGTTGAGGCACCAAGACCGAGAATACGCTTGCCAGATGCCTTCAGGCTTCTCAGTTTACAGACCAGCAGCTCGGCGTGCGCCTTCACATCCTCAGCAAACTGCTTATAGGGCCTGCCTTCGGCATAACCTTCTTTCTCTTCTTCCTGAAGAAGACGATCTATTGCCTCTGAATTAACAGCGATTTTTGTGTTGGACTGGTGTGCCGCCGTCACGGCAAACGACCCGCCATTCACATCATTCAGTTCGACATCAACAATCTTCAGCCCGGCCGCATCAAGGAGGTTGTTCACCACTTGAAGCGTGTAATATTCCAGATGCTCCTGACAGACTGTGTCGTAGGCCAGTTGTCGGATCATCAGTGGCAAATAGCTCTGTTCAAAGTGCCAGATACCATCCTGATCAAGTACAGATGCAATATCGCGCACAAACGCAGCAGGGTCCGGCAGGTCGTAGAACATGGCAATCGAGGTGATCATCTTCGCGGGCTTGTCGGCCACGCGTCGATAAGCCTCCTCAGAGAAGAAATCGACTTCCAGCTGAATGTCATCGGTGTAGAACCGACGGAATTTTTCTGCGCTCGGATCGATACCCACACGCCTGATGCCAGATGACTGATATGCCTTCAGCGTTGTTGCGTCATTTGCGCCGATATCCAGAACGATATCGCCGTCAGATAATTCGACCAGTTCGGTTTCGAGCTTCTTCACCTTCGTTTCAAGATGGCGCACCATGCTCGCATTCAACCCCGATCGATAACCATAGGTCTGGCCATACATCATCTCGCCCGGATATTCATGAGCCAGCTGAACCAGTCCGGATTTCCGGCACCAGGCCAGCTCAAGCGGCGTGACGCAGACATCTTCGACAGGATTGCTCGGAAACACGCCTGTCAGAGCCTGATCCCCAAGATCCAGAATGGATTCGAGTGGGGCATCTGTCAGTCGACAAGACGCGCGACGCGGGAAACGTGAATCCAATTGAGCGCGTTCAGACATAGGATGGCTCCGGTCAGTCGGTAAAATTTGATGTAAACTGATCGTATTCGGCCTAAATTTCAGTAAACGTTACAAACGAGGCTATCTCAATGACCACCTCTCTACCCAAAATCGAACGCACGTCAGCGGAATGGAAAGACCTGCTAACGCCGGAACAATACCGCATTGGCGTGAAAGAAGGCACGGAACGGGCCTTCACCCCCGGCAATTACAATGAAGAAAAGCGCGACGGGATGTATCACTGCGTCGGTTGTGACACAGCACTCTGGTCGTCGGATCACAAATTTGATTCTGGCACGGGCTGGCCCAGCTATTTTCGCCCGGTTCGCAATGATGTCATCGAAACAAAAACAGATTTCAAACTCTTTGGACCACGCACAGAATGCCATTGCGCGGTGTGCGGCCTGCATATGGGGCATGTGTTCAACGACGGCCCGCCACCGACAGGACAACGCTGGTGCATTAATGGCGCGGTGCTTCACTTCATTCCGGCCAGCGAGGGCTGATCAGACATTAAAAATCCCGGCCTGAGGGTCAGGCCGGGATCAAACATCTCTGAAAGCTCGCTTGAGGGGGCGGAAAACACTCCAGAGATGAACCCTGCGAATGCAGTCACATTCGCTTTGGCTTAGCTTGCGTACTTCCACACAACGGTCAGCGCGCGAACTTCATCGCCATTACCGCGATCAAAGCTGAGCGTGGACGCAAATTCGCGAGCCGCTTGCTCAAACGCCGCATTGGAGCAGGAACTGACATTGAAGTCGCTGGCAGCGCCGGCTTCATTCAAAGTGAGTTCCAGATCACAGCTACCGGTCAGGCCGAGGCGTGCTGCGTTGTAAGGATAGTCGAGAGAACCAAGATTTACGGGCAATTCAACGCCAGTGACGTCGATTGTGTATGAAACAGCCGTTTCCTCAGTTTCGTAACTGGCCAATGCGGTCGGCATCACGCTGACAGCGGTGGCCATGGTGGCGAAAGATGCCACGAGCATATGTATCTTCTTCATGACAGTTTTATGTCACAATTGATACATTTAGTCTAGATACGGAGCTTTATTGCAACAGATTATTTCATTCGACTCTGTTTTTAAATATGTTTTCGATTGTTTGTTACATGATTGACGTATTTATCCGGTCATTTTGCAATACGAAATCGTTCTCTTACGGAAAATTTTGACCCCAAAAATTGAATCATTCCCTCCGCTGCTGTTCCGCAATAGACTGTCGCCAACCGAGCAAATCCGGAGATTTCCAGAATGACGTTTCGTAACAGGCTGGCTTCTGCCATCTGCCTCACAGCCTTGCTTGGCGCATGCTCTGCGCCAAGCAGTACACCCGATAGTTCAGCTTCTTCCAGTACCGTAGAAAATCAACAGACCGATATGAAACCAACGCCTCCAATCGCCGAACGTCGGCCCGTCACCATTGAACAGCTCGGCCGCACACGCACCGATCCCTATTCCTGGATTCGCGATGATAACTGGCAGGAGGTGATGAAAGATCCAAGCGTCCTGAAACAGGATATCCGCGACTATCTGGAAGCGGAAAATGCTTATACGAAAACCGTTCTTGAAGACCCGACCGTCGAACTGCGCGATGAGTTGTTCAAGGAAATGCGTGGCCGCATCAAGGAAGATGACAGCTCAGTTCCGGCCATTGATGGGCCGTACGCTTACTACACATTCTATCGTACAGGCGGGGAATATGGCGTGCTGGCTCGAAAACCAGCCGAAAGCGCCTTTGACGCCGCTGTGGAACCTGAAATCCTGTTCGATGGTGATGAAGCCGGGAAAGGCCTCGCTTATTTCGACACAGGCGAAATTCAGCACTCACCGGACCATACCCTGCTGGCATCTGCGATCGATGACAAAGGCTCTGAATTCTACACAATCTCCATCAAGAACATCGAAACCGGTGAAGCCCTCGAGGACGTGATTGAAAACACGACGGGTGACTTCGTCTGGGGCAAGAATTCCGACGTCATATTCTGGGTCAAGCGCGATGAAAACGGGCGGCCATCTGCCGTATATCAACGCATTCTCGGATCGGGAACGGATACGCTGATCTATGAAGAGCAGGATGCCGGCTTTTTCGTGAACATTGATTACAGCGACTCCAACGAATTCATCCTGATCGAGACAGGTGGCCACACGACCAGCGAAGTGTACTTCTTCCCGGCAGATGCGACCGATCCGGAACTGCAGCTTGTAGCGCCGCGTGAGACCGACGTTCAGTATTCGGTGTCTGATTTCGACGGTGAATTCTATATTCTCACCAATGCCGATGACGCGGTAGACTTCAAAATCGTCAAAGCACCAACCGACGCGCCAGGACGTGAAAACTGGGAAACGGTAATCCCGCATCGCCCCGGCACGCTGGTTCTCGGTCTGGAGGCCTTCGCCGACCATCTGGTCCGTATGGAACGGCAGGACAGCCTTCCACGTCTCGTCATCCGCGAACGCGAGACAGGCGATGAGCATTCCATCTCATTCCCTGAAGCGGCTTATTCGCTCGGAATGGAAAGCGGCTACGAATACAATACGACGACGCTGCGTTTCGACTATGCGTCTCCAGCCACTCCGGATCAGGTCTATGATTATGACATGGTCACGCGCGAACGCACCTTGCGGAAAACGCGCGAAGTACCATCCGGCCACAATCCGGAAGATTATGTCGTCGAACGCGTTATGGCACCGTCCTTTGATGGCGAGACTGTGCCCGTAACGATTCTACGCCGCAAGGATACGCCGGTCGATGGTACGGCGCCTCTCCTGCTCTACGGATATGGATCTTATGGCATAACCATCGCCGCTGATTTCCGGACGACACGTCTCAGCCTCGTTGATCGCGGCTTCATCTATGCCACGGCGCACATCCGCGGCTCCATGGCCAAAGGCTATCAGTGGTACCTGGACGGCAAACTCGAAAAGAAAGAAAACACCTTCAAGGATTATGTCGCCGCTGGACGCTATCTCGTCGGTGAGGGCTATGGTTCCGCAGGCAATGTCGTTGGCATGGGCGGCTCCGCAGGTGGCCTCCTGATGGGCGCGGCGGCTAATCTCGATCCTGAACTCTTCGCAGGCATAATTGCCGCGGTTCCCTTCGTCGATGTTCTGACCACTATGTCGGATGAAGAGTTGCCGCTCACCCCACCAGAATGGCCGGAATGGGGGAACCCAATCACTACTGAGGCAGATTACGACACCATCCTCGCCTATTCGCCAATCGATCAGGTTACGACCAAGCCCTACCCGGCCATGCTGATCACCGGCGGACTGACCGACCCGCGTGTGACCTATTGGGAGCCAGCCAAATGGGCGGCTAAGCTACGCCACGAAGCACCTGAAGCCGGACCATACTTCCTGCGTATCAACATGGATGCGGGCCATGGTGGAGCGTCAGGGCGCCTTGAAGGCCTCAAAGAGGCTGCCATTGAGTATGCGTTTGCGCTGGCTGCGGTTGGCAAGATCAACACGGTGGACCTGACCGTCGCGACTGAACCAGTCGAATAGAACGGAATGATCGGCCTCTTTTATTGGAGAGGCCGATCTTCGATACCGACAAAATACAAAAAAGCGCCGGATCTCTCCGGCGCTTTTCTTTTAAATTATGCTTCAGATGAGATCAGGCGCCCTGAATAGCGGCAATCTCAGCTTCAACTTCCGTGATACGGTCATCAACCGTGCTGCAGCCCTCTGGGAGCGCGTCACCGAGTACGCGGAGCTGATCGCAGGCTTTCTTCTCGTTCTGAAGAGTTTCAAGACGCGTCCGCACCTCGAACAGAGCAAATGCTTCTTCCGCACGTTCCTCAGAGTCGAGGAAGCCAATCCAGCCCTGAGCAGCCCGACGACCATCTGCAAAGTTGGTGGCGTCACGGAAAGATTCGCGCGCACCCGCCTTATTGCCCTGCTCATACAGAGACTGACCAATCATCACACGAGCGTAACCAGGCTCTTTCAGATTGCCTTTGGAGATCGCTTCGCGATAGGCGCTGATGGACTCGTCATAGTCAGCAAGCTCGAAGTAAGACCGCCCAAGGCGCTCATACATCTGACCGTTATTGGTCATTTGCGCGGCCTGACGAATGATCGGGATCGCTTTGTCATATTCACGAGCAACCTGATAAAGGTTGGCCAGCAACTCAAGGCGCTCGAAAGACTTCGAAATATTGCCACGGTTCATTTCTCTTTCGAGAATTTTCGCCGCTTCGTATGGCGCATTGAAGCGGTTGTAGAAGTTCACAACCCGCATCAGCTCATCTTCTGTTTTCAGAAGACCTGCAAGATACATCGCTTTCTGAACTTCAAACGCTTTGCGCTCTTCATTGCCCTGGAAATACTCGCCAGAGATCGCATCCCAGACCTTACGGTCGTTCGGGTCACGAACAAGCAGACGCTCAAGCAGTTCCGCTTTCTTCGCTTTATTGCCGGTCCGGTCGTAAAGGAAGATCAGGAAGTCGATGATCTGACGATCAGCGTTGTTGCCGTCTGCCTGGAGAACTTTCTCGGCATAAGGCAGCGCGCTCCGGAAGTCATCGAGCTTTTGATAAAGAACCGCCAGCTGGAAGTTCTGATCGCGCGTCGGTGTCGCGCCTGAGCGGATCCAGCGCTCCATATAGTCTTTCGACTTCTGAAGGTCATCTGCCTGCAGATAGAGCTGCGCGATGTTGTAGTAGGTTTTCGGAATGTCAGCGCCGGTGATCGCACCAACGCGGATCGCTTCTTCAAGGTCCTGAACAGCGCCCGCAGCATTGCCCTGTTCGATCTTGATCGCCGCACTCAGTCGAAGTACCGCACCAAGTTCGTAACAGTTCAGCTCCATGGCACGCAGCTTGTTGAGTTCCGTCAACGCGCCTGCCGGGTTTTTCTCCTGAAGCAGTTTGGTTTCTGCATTCAGATAGGTCTGGCCAGTCTCTGACGAGAACTCTGTCGCTTCACAGCTCTGTGCTTGTGCGGTTCCCGTAGCAACTGCAAACAGCGCAGCGCCCAGGACACCAGTCATCCAATGTGCTCTTCGCATGGTTATTACTCCCTCGCCGTTACGGCAGTCTTAGTCGTTCAAACTATAGTATATCGGATAGACAAGATTGTCCTGCCCAACCGGTACACCGTCACTCATTTTGGCGGCAAACAGGGCGCGCTCGACGGCACGCAAGCTGCTGCTCCTGAAAACTTCATCAGAACAATCTGCTGTCAGATCATAAGGGCGACCTGCCGCATCCACGCTGAATGTCACATTGCAATGGCCCTCAAGGTTTCGGGTCAGTGCACGCGTCGGATAGTCAGGGACCGGGTTCCTCACCGGAACAGCAGTTCTTCTGTCAATGGTACGTACAGGACCGATCACCTGTTCCATGCTTGTGCGTGGAACAGCGCTTACAGGTTCTGCAATCACCGGAGGCGCAAAGAAGATATCTCCGGCCTCAAGTCTGGCAACCTGCTGCGTGCGCGGCGGAGGTGTAACATCCATTGGCACTGGAGCAGATAGGTCTGGAGCTCTTGGCTTCAGTGGCTTTTCTGGCTTGAGAACGTGAATCATAGGCGAACGGTAGGTCCGTTCAGCCAGTTTCACTTCTCCAATATCGACCAGACGATCCATTACAAAAAACAATCCCAGGGTTATCGCCGCAGCTGAGATGAGACTGGCCGGCAACCGGCCAAATCTCAGTAGTTTTGATTCAGACACTTCAGACATTGCTTCCTCCATTTTAGGCGCTACGCGCGCCTTGATAGAGGCGTTATACCATAACAATTACATGTCGTCCACAAAATGTTATGGTATAACCTTATGCTGCCTGAGGCCTATTCCAGATTGAATGAAATCGGATAGACCACGTTGCTGCGTCGAGCTGGCTGACCCTTAATGATCTTAGGTGCAAACTCAACGTTGCTGACTGCCCGTTCTGCTTCACGCGTAAACACACTGTTGGTGCAATTAGCCGAGACATTGTAAGGGCGGCCGCGTTCATCCACGTCAAAGCGGACTTCACACTCGCCTTCAATGCCACGTTCCGCTGCACGTGTCGGATAGGACACGATTGGTGGACGAATTGGCTGAGCGTCACGGTCAGACACAACCACAGCATCCATAGCGAATTCAGAAACGTTTCCGATTTCGATGTCTGCTGGTGCCGCGCCCTGAATTTGCGGGGTTGGCAGGTTCACGTCGGACTTGGTCGCAGACAGTTTCGGCGGTGGCGGCGGCTTGTCAGCCGTATCCAGACGCTGAACCTGCTTCCGCTGAGTTCGGCGAACTTCCATTTCCTGCTCTTGCGGCGTGATGCGCTCAAGGGTCCGGAATTCATTTTCACCAAGGACGATCTCTTTAGGCTCGATCAACCAGCCCATGATAAGAAACAGTCCAACCACAATTCCCAAGGCAAACGGAATACCGATACCGAGACGAACAAGGGGATTTGCAAACATGCTATGTATCTCCTTCAGTCAAGTTCTGTCGAAACATTCACCGCGGATTCCGGAGCAGCAGACGTAATGGCCTGCATAGCCTGGTCCAGGGTTTCAGCCTCGGATTCGTTGTCGACCTGGAGAATGATTTCGCCTTTGGCGTTACCTTCACGAAGCTCACGAACCGTAAATTCCAGCTCGCTGATATCGATCTCCTGTTTGTCGACCCAGATTTTGCTCTCTTCATCAATGGCAACGACGATACCGATCGGTGAAACCAGTTTATCGTTTTCCGCTTCTACCCGGGAGATATCCACCCCCGGGAGCTTGATGAATTGAGCCGTCACGATGAAGAAGATCAGGAGAATAAAGGTCACATCCAGCATAGGTGTGAGGTCCAGCGCCTGTTCTTCTGCCTGTCGGGCACGAACTTTACGAGCCATATCTCTCTCCTGTTACGACTGGTCGATGGTGAAGCCGACGCTGCTTTCAACAACGCTGCGAGCCTGGTCGACCACCATAATGACGAGTCTGTTCTTCGCACGCGGATGGGCCTGGACGAGAACAGCACTTTCCGGAGTTTCCGCAATGAGCCGTTCAATGTTCGCCTGGACTGATCCAACGTCTGACAACCGTCCATTCACAGAGATAAGACTGTCCTCAGAAATCCGAATAAGAATTGTCGGTTTCGGGTCCACAGGCTGATCCGGTGGTGCCGGAGGCGGTGGAGTGAGGTCAATCGCATTTTCCTTGATGAAGGTAGCGGTGACAATGAAGAAGATAAGCAGAATGAAGACGATGTCGAGCATTGGAGTCAGATCGACTTCGGATTCTTCCGCTTTACGGGTGCGTCCTCTCATCGTTCAATCTCCAGCTGGTCTGCGACAGACTGAACCCGACGGCTAACCGTGCGGTCCATGCTGCTGGTGAAAATAATGCCTGACAGTGAGGCAACCATGCCGGCCATTGTCGGGATGGTGGCACGAGACACACCACCGGACATGGCCTGAGCATCCGACCCTGAAGACAGAGCCATAACGTCAAACACGGTTACCATACCTGTCACTGTTCCCAAGAGACCCAGCAAAGGCGCCAATGCCACCATTGCTTTCGTCAGAGAAACATTTTGTTCGGCCTGTTGGCGAACTTCAGACACGAGTTTGTCTCGGAACCATTCTGACCAGCGCACAGATTTCATATCTGCAGATCTGCGCTTCCAGTCATCCCATTTAGCCAGGGTTTGTTCCTCGACCGCCTTGTGCCCGAAATTAAAGTAGAACATCCGTTCCAGGATCAGGGCCCACATAATAAATGTGGCCACCATGATCACCAGGAGGACAGGTCCACCTCTTTCCAGGAAATTAAGAAGGTCAGCTTGCATGTGCTTGCTCTTCCAAACCTATGTGACAGCTTACGCTGCCACACCTTCCTTTTCAGCGCGCTCAGCAACCAGACCTGCAGCCTGCTCGTCGAGGAGCTGTGCAGCAGAACGGGATGCAGCAGAACAGACAGCGTGGATGAGCAGGAGCGGAATAGCCGCACACAGACCCATAACCGTTGTCATGAGAGCTTGTGAGATACCGTCAGCCATGAGCTGTGGGTCACCAGCACCGTAAATCGTGATCGCGGTAAAGGTCACGATCATACCAATAACCGTACCGAGCAGACCGAGAAGTGGCGCAACAGATGCGAGAACTTTCAGAATGTCGTTGAAACGGTCGATCTTTGGACCTTCTTTGAGGATTTGCTCGTCGAGCTTCATCTCGAGGGTCTCAACAGAGTCCTTGCGGTGATCTTCGTAAACCTTGAAGACGCGCGCAAGCGGGTTGCCTGTGCCAGCTTCTTTGGTTTTTGAAGTCGAACGCATCGAACCGGTCATCAGGATGATTGAAATCAGCTTGAAGAGACCGAGAAGCACACCAACAACGCCGAGCGCGATGATGACGTAACCAACGGTACCACCAGCTTCGATCCGGTCGTCAAATGTTGGCAGTTTGCCGTAAGTGTCGAACAGTGTGCCTTTAGACGGGTCGATCGGCGCCATGACGACGTCTTCGTCTCCAGCGTTAATCAGGCTCGACATAGAGCTTGAGAAGTTGCCTGGAGGCTGTTTCGCAAACGCGCTGAGTTTTCCGTCGCTCATTTCAACGAAACGCGCGCCATCAACAGTTACAGCGTTGAAGATACCAACACGGAAAACGTCCTGAACTTCAGTCTGACCTTCAGCACCGACCTGGTTCACTTCAGCCTGGAAGGATTTCACTTCTGACTGAGCAATCATTTCCTGAAGGATCGCTTTTGGAAGACGGTCCAGCTGCTCACGTGTTGGAAGTGAACGTGACTGAGCAACCTCAGACAGACCTTCTGCGCGGCCCGGATACTCTGCAGATGCAAGAGAGTTACGGATAACCGGCATGGATTCCTGAGCAGCCTGGCGGAACTGACCGAGCAGCTGACCGAAGTCACCCGCGAGGTTTTCCAGTTCGCCCTGAAGCTCGTTCAGACGACCTTCATTAGCCTGGAATTCAGCCTGGAGCGCACGGCCCTGGCCTTCAGCCTGGTTCAGCTCAGCGCGGAGAGACGCCATAGACGCTTCCTGTTCCGCAGTTGCTTGCTGGAACTGACGAAGACGCTGCTGATTTTCTTGTGACAGCTCAGAAGAGTCACGGCGAACGGCTGCCAGAACGTCTGACAGAGAGCTTACCTGCGCGGTTGCCGGCAGGGATGTAATGAGCGTGCCTGCACCGAACAATGCGGCGGCGGCGAGCGCTTTTACAGATAGTTTATTCTTGATCATGGTTTTACGAACCTCTGAAATCACGCAAATACTGGCTTATTCAACCGAGAACTTCTCGACAGGACCCATCAGGATGTCCTGCTGCTTCGTTCCTTCGGCAATCCGGATCGCATCCTGGATTGGACGACGGTAGCTTGAAGGAAGCATTTCCCAAGCGCCGCCTTCGCGGTCCCAACGGGCCACTGCGCCATTTGCAGGGTTATGATAAACCAGTGCGACACGGCCGTACTGGAACATTTCAACTGCGACCTGCTCGCCAGCTTCGTTCGTGATCGTTTCCTCGAACGTGTCGATTGTCCGGCCATATTCCATCTCAGCCTGATAAGCTTCGACGATCAGGCGGTAACGCTCAGCTGGAGCAACGTCCGGAGCTTCCATCGCGCGGTCGAGCTGCTCGAGACGCTCGTTACGCAGTTCAGCTTTGAACGGAAGGTCAGCTGCCACGAAAGTTTTCAGGTCTTCGATCATCGCCATCATCATTGGCGTCATCTGAGCCGTAATCTCATCAACGCGACCCAGCTGCTCTTCGAGAGATGCCAGCTCTGTGCGTTGTGATTCAACGACCTTCTCTTGCTGAAGGGCGTAGAGCTTCGCACCATTCAGGCGCTGAAGCATGGACCGGTATTCACGAACCAGATCGCTACGCTCGTCGTCGAGCTGGTTGATCTGATTTTGGATCGTCTCGGCTTCGCGAGTTGCGCGTTCGCCTTCGGACAAAGCCTGATCAAGCTGAGCCGAAGCAGGCAGACCAACCAGACAAAGGCCAGCAACCAAAGCACTGCAAGCCGGGTAAAGAACACGTTTCATGTTCGTCTCTCACTCCCATAAGTGCGCGTGAAATCCACGCGAAAAATCCGCAAATCGATTGACCGGTACCCCAGCCGGAATCAAAAAAACTCAATATCCTGCACACACACGCAGGCTTAGTTATGGGAAGCAGCCGACGAAATCGCCGCACACCACGTACCCTGAAAGCGGATGTTGACCATCCGTTCGATATGTTGAGCCAGCCTTTAAGGTCGACTTTGTCCCAGGTCCCCCTAGCGACAAAGCGACGCTATCAACCTCTGTGAAAAGATCAATAGAATAGCTCGACAGGTTATATTATAACTAATCCACAAAATTGATCTGACCGCAAGCGTTCACCTGCAGTTCTGCCAAACCCCTTCTGCATTCAGTTAAATCACGGCTTAGCGCGGCGACAATGGATAAGTCCAGTGTCTTTCTGGGAGCTCACTATATTTGATCTCGACTGATATCACGGCGCAGGCGGCCAAATACAACGTCTTACGCGAGCAAAGCCACACGACCGTTAAGTCTGCAAACTACTTGGTACCAACGAGTTTTCATGTTCAGCCGGAGCGAGATTCGTCCGAACGCGGCACAAGTGAACAGGTCGAACGTTCAACCAAAAAGAGTACACGATTTCTTTATAATTTCACAAAGGCGCTTAAAAATGAATCACATCTGATGCAAATGCGAGACTCTGTGCAGCAGCACACGCCGAAACCGGTTTCATTCCGGTCGGTCAGAGACGTCTTTTTTGCTGAAGGTTGGCTGGGGCGCCAGGATTCGAACCTGGGAATGTCGATACCAAAAACCGATGCCTTACCACTTGGCGACGCCCCAACGAGCCGCCGTATCTACATAAACACTTCCAACGATGCAACATCTAATCTCACTTCAATCGACAAGAATTTTTATTCCTGCTTTGAACCGTGTTTAAAGCCATTTCTGCAGATTATCTTTGCAATTTGTCTTTTAATGTTTATTCTTTATCGATAAGAATTTGCAAGTTCTGAGTTCCACACTGCACGGAGTGACCCTTGAAAACCTTTTTTGCGTCGGTTCTCGGCGGATTTGTTGCGCTGATCCTTTTTCTAATACTCAGCTTTTTCATCATTGCTGGCGTGATCGGCTCAATCGCCTCTTCGGCTTCCGGAGACAGTAAAGCGCCCGATGCAATGGTGCTCCAGATCGATCTGCGCGACTCAATGTCTGACCAGCCAACCTCAGCAGGTATCGGGGTGTTTTTTGAATCACCCGCATTCGCTGACGCGCTGCTCAAACTGGATGCAGCAGCGACCGACCCTCGTGTGAAAGGTGTTTTCATTCGCTCAAGCGATTTTGGAATTGGCAACTCGCGTGCCGAAGAATTGCGTCAGGCCCTCAAAAAGCTCCAATCTTCGGGAAAATTTGTGATCGCCCACACGCAAGGTTTCCTGATGGCCGGCCCGTCGGCTTTCCGCTCTATTTCCGCAGCGGACGAGATCTGGCTGCAGCCAGGTTCAGACATCATCCTTCCCGGCATGTCGTCTGAGACATTGTTCATGAAGGACCTGTTCGACGACCTCAAGATCTCAGCCGAGATCGAACAGTTTTATGAGTATAAAAACGCGCCGAATTCTTACAAACAAAGTGATTATACTGAGCCGCACCGAGAGGCGATGACTGAACTTCTTTCAGACATCTGGAGCGCTTCGCTGGCCGATATCGCTGAAGATCGTCAGTTCAGCTCTGAATCCAGCCTCAGAACACTACTCGAATCAGGCCCCATCTCGCCAGAAACCGCGCTGTCTTCAGGGCTTGTCAGCCAACTCAGTTGGCCAGAAGAAGCACAGGATGCAGCGATTGAACGAGCTGGAGAAGGCGCAGAGTTTGTCAAAATCGCAGCCTATAAGCCGAAACAGAGCAATACATCTGCGCCAATCATCGCCATCGTTGGCGGAGAAGGCGGCATTGTCACAGGTGGCGCGAGCAACAATCCGTTTGCCAGCGATTCCATGTTCACCTCCGATACTGTATCAGCCGCTCTGCTCGAAGCAGGCGAAGACGAAAACGTCAAAGCCATTGTATTCCGGGTCGACAGCGGAGGCGGCTCCGCCATTGCATCTGATCAGATTTGGCGCGCTGTCCAGCGTGTTCGAGAAGAGCACAACAAGCCTGTCATCGTCAGCATGGGCACGGTTGCTGCGTCAGGCGGATTTTATGTCGCCGCAGGCGCGGACGCCATTCTTGCAAACCGCACGACGATCACAGGTTCAATTGGCGTATATGGCGGCAAATGGGCAGTGGCTGATGGTCTTCGTGAAATCGGCATCAATCCGAGCATTCTGACAGTTGGCGGCGAATTCGCCTCTGCCTTCTCTCTTGATAGCTTCACAGATGCACAACGTGAAAAACTGCACGAATCACTGGAGCGCACCTATGACCGCTTCATGGGAATCGTCGCAGACGGCAGAAACATGGATGAAAGCCGCGTGCGCGAACTGGCCCGCGGACGCGTCTGGAGCGGGGAAGATGCAGCAGAGCTCGGCCTGATTGACGGCGTCGGCGGTCTTATCGATGCGATAGAACTGGCTCGCGAATATGCCGGCCTGGATGAAAACGCCGCCATTCGCGCGCAGTTTTATCCGAAACCTCAATCTGTTGAAGAAGCGATCGCAGAACTCTTTGGTGCATCAGCCGAAACAGCAGAAGCGACCGCGCGCCTGAATGCACTCCTCAAAAACGAGCGTATTCAAGCTCTTATCGCGGAAACTCAAACCATCAACTCAAAAGAAATTCAAATGCGCTCAACGGTTTCCGTTCAGCCCTGATCTATTGAAAACAAAACTCGTAGAGGCGTCGTCACAAAAGTGACGGCGCCTTTATTGTTTGAGGAAGAGGAAGCTTCCTGGCCCAGTCTTCAACAAAACCAATGGCATCAGCGTACTGATCAAAAAACGCTTTGCGCTCTGATTCCCTTTCGGCGGCGTCATACCCTTGCTCTGCGGCCTTCGAATTCTGTTCAAACACACCCGAATTCACCTGCTCGCGAATATCATCATCAGAGAGCCCAAGGTCGAGAAATGCGGATGCAGCAGTCAGTGTTTTGCCAGGATCTGCAAGGAATGCGTCACAATGGATCGCTGCGACCTTGCCTTTGGCGGATTGAGCTGCGGAATTCAATTGATCGCATTGAAGCCCCCAGACAAAAGCCGCAATCTGTAAGTCGCTGAGCGTAAACAGGTCCCGATCAGACTGTGAATTCGGGAACTCGTGATCCAATCTGAAAATATTGAACAGACGACGGCCGAAACTGCGTCCTTCTTCACCCTTCTTCGCAATCGACAACAGAAAACTTCTCAAGTCCGAATGGATGATTACCGTTTTGCTGTCGGAATTCGCCAGAGCATCTTTAGCGATCCGGTTCGCCGTATTGGTCGGTTTGACCAGCACCCGCTCACCATAAGCAGCGCCATAGTCTGACAGCCGCTTTTCAACATGGCGAAGTACAGATGACTGACCTGCCCCCTGCCCCATGCGCTGAGCATTCGCCAGCTGCATGTAAATGTCCGGTTCTTTCAGGGCCAACACCTGTCCAGGCCGGTCAAGCGACCGCGCCAGCAGCGTAGAACAACAAAAAGCTGTGTGGAGAATGTAGCGGGTCGTGACTGGCGGTGCGCTCGCCGTGATCTGCGAGGATTTAACAGGCCGTCTTCCTGGAAAATCCCCAAATAGAAATGGGCGCTGCGAGAGCTCTTCGGCAGAGGCATCCGCAAAGAACAGCTCTGAATTTCGAACAGCTACGGGAAAAGGCTGGGAACTGGCACGTTGGGTCATGCGGCAATCTAAACGCAAGTTCGAACGTGCTGAAAACAAAAAAAAGGCGGGCCTGAGCCCGCCTTTTCCAAATTTATCCAAACTGGACTTAGTAAGTCAGTTTCACAGATGTGTAGATCGTACGACCGAAGAGGTCGTAAGTCGCAGGGTATGTGTTTGCCTGCTCTTGGTTGTCACCGATGAACTCTGGCTCTTCGTCCAGAAGGTTGTCGATGCCAAGCGTCCACTTCACGTTATCCGTGACCTGCCAAGAACCGTTCAGGTTGAAGTAAGACTTACCGTCAAGCTCTTCGACAGTGTAGGTGCTGTTGACGTCGTCATCAGACACTTCACCGATGTACTCCCAACGCAGCTGAGCTGTGTAAGCACCGCTAGACCAAGAGAAGGTCGTGTTATGCTTGTACTCTGGTGTTGGGTCGTCACAGAGAAGACCGAACTTGCCTGCACAAGAGTAAGCGCCTGGGTCGCCAGGGAAGGCTTCGAAGTCCCAGCTGTCAAGGAACAGAGCAGCGTAGTTCACACCAAACACACCTGGGATCGCGTCGAATTCGTGCTCGTAAGAGACAACAACGTCAACACCAGAAGTCGACAGAGCACCAGCGTTTGCAAGGTTCGCGCTCACGAGAGCTTCACCAAGTGCCGAACGGTTGATCGCCTGACAGAAGATGTTGTTCGGATCTTGAGACGGGTTGTTGTTGTAACACTGGTTCATGATGCCACCGACACCACCAGCCAGAGACGTCACAAAGCCTGTGATTTCAATGTCATAGTAGTCGACAGAAGCAGACAGACCTGGGGCGAAACGCGGCTGAACAACAAAACCAACGGTCAGTGTTTCAGCTTCTTCCGGATCAAGGTCAGGGTTACCACCGAACAGACCTTCAATCTGAGAGTTACGCTGCTGGAACGTACCAACGTTTGGAACACCTGTTGCTGTACAAAGTGCTGCAATGCCGTTTCCGACCGGGTCTGCAGTCGCAGAACATGGGTCAGTCGCACCTGGGAAGCCGTTAGACAGAGTTGAGAACAGCTCGCCTACGTTAGGTGCACGAACAGCCGTGTTGTAGAGTGCGCGGAAGCGGATGTCTTCAACCGGTGCGTATTCACCACCAATTTTGTAGGTCTCAGACTTGCCTGTCGTAGAGTAATCGGAAACGCGGTAAGCGCCTTCAACAGCCAGGATGTCAGCGAATGGCATGTCAGCCAGGATCGGAACATAGACCTCTGCAAAGACGTCATAAACGTCGAAGCCACCAGCAAGTGGAGGAGCAGAGTTGAAGCCGAGCAGGTTACCTGTACCGAGGTTGTCGTCCGGACGGAAGTCGAAAGACTCTTCACGGTACTCAGCACCGAGCGCCCAGCCAATGCCGCCACCAGGAAGTGAGAAGAAGCTCTCTGTGTCGCCGTTGATAGACGCACCGAACACAGTCTGGTTGTACTCAGACTTAGAGTTCAGACCTGCAGAAACGTATGCCGCTGCAGCGTCAGAAATATCTCCTTGACCCCAGATATCCATTGGCACACAGCCGCCGGACTGATCAACGCAGACTACGTTGCCGTTGCCATCGTCTGTTGTGTTCACGGCCTGAAGGAAACGGCCGAGTGAGATGTCACCCGTCAGGTCATTGTTGTCCTGAGTACGGCCAGTCTGGAAGAAGACGTCATAGCCGAGGCCTGGACCGAATTCACCGCGAAGACCTGTCTGGATCTGGAACGCGAAGAAATCGTCGTGAGATTCACGAGCGCCGGTTTCAACCATACGACGACCAATGAACGGATAAACTTCACCGTCAATTGCGTCACCGTAAGCACCGTCGATAGATGCCAGAACAGAGCGCTGCTCAGGCGTAAAGAACGGGCTGTCAGTCTGAACCGTCACAGTTGTGAAGGCAGGTGTTGGAGCCAGCTGCTGTGGAACCTGGTTGAAGGCGCCAGTGAAGCGAGCATAAGCTTCGATTTCAGGAGTGATTTCGTAACGAGCAATCGTCGTCGTGTTGAAACGCTCTTGCGGAAGCTGCAGGTAGTTGACAGGAGCGTAGTTGTAACGGTCGCTGTTTGCACCAGAGTTCACCCATGGACGAACCTGGCCAGGAGCGTTGTTGTCAAAGATCGCCTGACCAGTAGATCCGTCAGGGAAAGTGAACGTGTCAAACGCGTGACCGGCAGGCACACCTGAAGAACCACCTGGCTCAAGAGTAGAACCGGCGTCGCCAAGTGCGAAAGTCGAGAAGTCACGGTCGCCCTGGAAGAGCGCTTTACGGTTTGTGTAACCGATGTTCATGGTCACGTTACCGCGGCCATCATCAAAGTTAGAACCGATTGTCAGGTCAGCAGAGTAGTACTCAGCATCGCCATATTCGAGCGTAGACTCGTAACCGAGTGTTGCTTCGAGACCTTCGAAGTCGTCTTTCAGGATGAAGTTCACAACACCTGCAACAGCGTCAGAACCGTAAACAGCCGAAGCACCACCAGTGATGACTTCCACACGCTCTACAAGCGCAGGAGGAATATTGTTCAGGTCGACAACGCCGCCGGCAGTCGTTGGAACAAAGCGCTTGCCGTCGATCAGAACGAGCGTACGGTTAGAACCCAGACCACGAAGGTTGGCAGTTGCGTAACCACCACCTGGGTTGTTTGACGTTTTGTCGAAACCCGGAATGGCTTGTGGCAGAGAGTTGAGGACATCCTCAGTGTTGACAGAACCCGTCAGCTCGAAAGCTTCAGCATCAATTGTGGCAATCGGGCTGTTCGCGACGAAGTCAGCTTTCTGAATACGGGAACCGGTGACGAACACCGTGCCCTGAACTGCTTCGCCTTCTTCCTGTGCGACTGCTGGCAGTGCAACAGCACTTGCCATCGCGCCTGCGAAGACAGACGTCGCCAGAAGGCGATTTTTAAAGATATTCGTGTTCACGTTTGAACCTCCAGTAAAAACTAGCACTTCAAACCGGCAAAATATTCTCCGGAAAAAGCGTCGCCGGATCCCCAGTATCCGACATGGAGGGCAAGCTACGGGGGGTGTCACAGACCCGTCAATGCTAAGTTACAAATGCGTCATACAATGATTAAAACTGTGGCAGAAAGGTCTCAGTTTTGTGACGCTCCACCAAGTATTGGCGAGGTATCCGCGACTCCCAGCACAAGCGTGGCGATGACAAGCAGGAGCAAGACCACGTTCAGGGACGACATGATCATGAATGTGCGGAAAACAGACAGGAACCGCCCCGAATCATAAACCACCCTCAACATCCGATAGAGATAGACTGGCGGAGCCAACATGAGAACGATAACAAACCACACCTGACCGAGCCATAAAAACACCAGCCCGACCCCCAGCAAAATGTAGAGCCAGCTTTGGAAATGCATGGCTGTAATGATGTGGTCGTAGACATATGCCCTCTTCGAAAACGGGTATGATAGCGTCAGAAGAAAAACCAGTACTGGGAGGCAAATCAGGGCAAGACGTGGCGCCCAACTCTGAATTGACGCAAAAAGCATCCCCTGGTTTTCATACGCATCAGCGAGCCGATGGCCGACCATTCGCATGAATTCACAGGACCCTGATTCTTGCTCTTCCGGTTCATCGCACGCGCTCTCATCAATCGCCGCGCGATTGATACGACCATCCTCCAGGAAGAACCGCTTCACATTCTCCTGAGACTGTTTCAGCAGAGCTTCAGCCTCTGGGTCCAGCGGCTCATCATCTGACCGATTAAGGTCCTGGATGACCAGCGGCACACCATTTCCGGCCCCCTCTGCAGTGGTGTTGTCCAGCGTTATCCCATCAACTGCAGGATTGGCATACCAGTGAAACCAGCCTTGTGAGTCGCCAAAGGCGAAAAGCCCCAGAAAATAGAGGAAGCTGGTCAGTAGAAAGAGCCGAAACGGCGGAACAAAACGTTGGCGTTTGCCGTCGAGATAGGTCCGCGTCACCCGGCCCGGTCTGAAAATGAGCGCTGGCAATGTGCGCATAGCCCGGCCATCGAGCGCAAAGAAGTCACCCACCATTTCAGAGAACAAATGCCAGACGGGCCGGTGAAAACTCTGAGCCAGCTGGCCGCAATGACCGCAATAGCGACGATTGACGATCGTCCCGCAGTTGCGACAAGCCGTGCCGGCATTCTCATATTCGCCTTCTGGCGAGCTGAGCCCGCCAGCTGACGCCAGAGCACCGGTTTCTAGTTCATCTGACACGCCCAATCCCCCCGAGAGACCCTACGATGCAGTGAGTTTAACGCTGATTATTCTTCGCGACAAATATAGCGAGAACGGTGCACATCATCAGCATTGTCAGCAAAGCCGGACAGAGTAGGGTCGACAAGGTTCTTGGAAACCGCAAACCACATTGGGATAACAGCCATATCGTCGAGCATGGTCTGTTCAGCCTCCCGCAGCAATTCAGCGCGCTGTTCAAGATCGCGTTCCTGATCCGACTGGGCCATCAGATCATCATATTCCGGGCTGTCATAATTGCCGTAATTCATGACGCCTGTTTTTGATTCCAGAAGATAGAGAAAGTTTTTCGGATCGTTGAAGTCAGCAACCCACGCGCCGTCACCAATCTCGAAGTCACCCTGACGCAGCAACGCGTATTGAACCTGAGTTTCTTTCTGAAGGATTTCTGGCTGAACCCAGTCAGCAATCTCTGCCCAGCTCGACTGAACAGCCGGCGCAACGCGCGGATTATCATCGGTTGACCGATACGTGTATTCGAACCGAAGCGGATTGTCCGGCCCATAGCCAGCCTCTTCCAGGAGTTTGCGTGCTTCTTCCTGACGTTGCTCGAGGGGCCAGTCCGCCCAATAGACTTCGGCGCCACCATTATAATTCGCTGTGCCCGGAGGCACGAAGGAATAAGCAGGCTGATAACCGGCAGTCAGTACCTCATTGACCATGAAGTCCCGGTCAATTGCCATAGCCAGTGCATTGCGAACGCCTGGGTCCTTGAACTTATCGAGGTCCATATTGATCGAGAAATACGTCAGCTGAAGCGTAGGTGCAGTGCGCACCCAGCCCGGAAAGCGTTCTTTCAGCTCTTCGGTTTTCTGCCCGTCAAACGCGTTATTAATGTCGATGCGGCCCGTTTGGATGAAGCGCTCAATGGCGTCCAGGTCATCATACGGATAATAGATGACTTCCTTGAAACACAGGTTTTCCGCGCCTTCAAATTCAGGGTTTGCGACCGATCGGATGTAATCACCGGTCCGGAACTGGAGAAGCTTGTAAGGCCCGTTGACGACAATGTTCTCCGGATCAGTCCAGTCATCGCCAAACTCTTCAACCACATGCATCGGCACAGGAAAGCTCGTATAGTGCTTCAAAATACCCGGCAAATACGGCGCAGGATAATTCAGCTGAATTTCAAGCGTCTTGTCGTCGATGGCACGCACGCCAAGCGCGTCGGCGTCAACCTCGCCATTGTAGAACTCTTCTGCATTCTTGATCAGGAACAGCATGGAGGCGTATTGCGATGCGGTGGCCGGTGTCAGGATGCGACGGAAAGCATACTGGAAGTCTTCAGCCGTGACGGGCTGGCCATCAGACCAGTTCGCGTCCTTCAGCGTAAAGGTCCAGGTCAGTGCATCGTCACTGATCTCATAGCTATCGGCCATACCCAGAACTGGTGTCGCATCTTCGCCATCGGTAAACAGACCGATGAACATGTCGCCAATCACGATGTTTTCCCACTGTGAAGATACTTTGTGCGGATCGACCGAGTCTGGATTTGCCGAAATACCCCGGCGAAGCGCGTCTGTGCTGCTCTCGTTTCCGCCTCCACAAGCTGTAAGTGCCAGGCCTGCGGCCAGAATGAGTGGAGTCAACATGCCTGTTTTGATTTGCATGGGTCGATTTGGTCCTGTGACTGAATACAATGGATTGGAGATTGGAGCGCGGGCGGATACAGTTCAAGCAGGAACTACACACTCAACCGTTTTACGAGTCAAAATGATAAGATATACATGTTTAGCTGGCGTTGGCGTCTTCGTTTCGCTGAGTTTTCAGTCAGTCGCACAAACACAATCACCTCTCGATGCGCTTTACGCCTGTTCGGAAATCGAATCCGACTCAGAGCGACTCGCTTGCTATGATGGCGCGGTCGGACGTACGAAAGAAGCCGAAACTGCAGGTGAGTTTCGAACCATCACGCGCCAGGAAG
>NZUJ01000063.1 GCA_002701295.1 Ponticaulis sp.
GACGGCACCTGGCTGGGGCCTTACACTTTGGGGCCGAACATCAACACGCCAGGAATTGATTTCGGCGCGGGTAAGTCGCACGACGGCGAAACATTCTTTTTCTCGCGTGAAGGCCAGATGATGGAAATGCCCATGTCAGCTCTGATGACGGAAATTGACAATGCCCGCACCGCCTATGAGGCGGGCGAAGAATTGAAGTTCCTCGGATTGGCTGAATAATTTGTAATGGAAATAAGTGGCCTTAAGGCGACGGAGACCTGACGTCTCACGCGTTATAGCTTTGTGATCGCAGCCGACACCGTCCGGAGTTTAATGGACTTGCCTGTCCGCCCCGCAGCACCTCCGGAAGCCCCCCCCTACAGGTGGTGCCGACTGTGATCACACATTGCCCTCGATGTACTTTGACGGCAGGCGTGAATTTCCTCCCTACCCCCGAACTGCAGCGCCTGCCGTTTTTTTCCAATTCGGCATTTGCAGACTCGCCAAGACGTTATAAAGCGCTCTTATGAAGGCAGGCGTTATCATATTTCCAGGGTCTAACTGTGATCGGGATGCCATCACAGCCCTGCACACCCTTACCGGCGAAGCTCCCGTTGCTATCTGGCATAAGGATACAAACTGGCCGACCGGTCTTGATCTGGTCGTCGTGCCCGGCGGGTTTTCATATGGCGACTATCTGCGTTGTGGCGCTATGGCTGGCAACTCGCCAATCATTCCGCACCTGAAATCCTTCGCGGAATCGGGCGGACATATTCTCGGCATCTGCAATGGCTTTCAGATTCTCACTGAAACCGGCCTCCTTCCCGGAGCCCTGTTGCGCAATGCGTCTCTGAATTTTGTCTGTCGTAATCAAACTCTGAAGGTCAGCAACAACACATCCGTGTTTACTGCCGGATATGGCAGCACATCAGAAATTTCGATCCCGGTTGCCCATCATGATGGCAATTATTTCGCTGATGACGAAACACTTGACCGCCTCGAAGGTGAAGGACGTGTCGCTTTCCGCTATGTTGGCAATCCGAACGGATCCATGCGGGATATTGCCGGCATTCTCAGCGAAAATGGACGCGTGCTTGGTATGATGCCTCACCCTGAACGCGCTATTGGCGGGCATGAAGGCGGGTCAGACGGCCGCGCCATGTTCAAGAGCATTATGGGCGCGCTCGTCACAAGCTGACACTCAGAGTAGTCCGAAGCCTCTGCACAGATAAACAATGCCAACCAGCGTCAGCAGGTATTTCGTCCAGTCACGAAAGGCGATGTCGGTCATTCTGTGAAGCACAAGTCCGCCGAGCCAGGTTCCAAGCATCGACAATGGCAAAGCCATCAGAACTAACCAGATCGGCGGCAGAATACTGGCATCAGCCGCCATCCAGACCGGCAAACTCCAGAAGATAATCTTCGTCGTGTGAGCAATGACCTGAGTTGCTCCCTTGGTGGCGACGATCTGTTTGCGCGTCATGTCTGTCTGGACAAAGAATATATCGAGCACTGGCCCGACGACGCCTGCCAGCGTGTTGAGCGCCTGCGCAACGAAGCCGAGAATTTCCGCCTGAAACGGCTTTTCGACATCCAGTGCAAACCAGGATTTTGGTATCCAGGGAATGAAGGCCATCACGCCCAGGAGAAGATACACCACCTGTTTGTCCGGCCGCCACATCACAAAAACCAGCAATGCGATGGCCAGAACTCCACCGATCAGGTATCGGCCAATAATCGGCCAGGAAATGTGCTCGCGGATAAGCCAGGCTCGCCAGCCATTGGATACAAGCTGGATCACGCCATGCAAGATCATCGCTGTTGCCACGGGGAGCAGCGCGGTTAGCACGCCAATCAGGATCAAACCGCCTGCCATTCCGAAAATTCCGGAAATAAAAGCCGTCACAAGGGTCGTCGCGAGAATGATGCCCGCTGCCATTGCCGTCATAACACCCTCCGATCACCGCGTAACTGGTTAGCGGGCAGACCGCGCGCTCGCAAGTTTCAATGTGACCGCTATGGACTGAGACAAAACGCCCAATACCCTGAGAATAATTAAGGTCATAACTATTCCCTAAAATTACTAGGGACTTTTGCCATGCATTTCGAATTTTCCGAAAAAACCAAAGACTATATCCAGCGCGTTTCTGATTTCATGGACACGCATATCTATCCGAATTTGGAAACATACAAAGAACAGCATGCGGCGTTCGATGACCCGTGGCACGTGCCGCAAATTGTTGAAGACCTGAAGGCGAAAGCCAAGGCTGAAGGCTTGTGGAACTTGTTCATGGCCCCTGCTCCGGGACACGACGACGAAGAATTTCACGGTGCCGGATTGAGCAATCTGGAATACGCGCCGCTTGCCGAAATGATGGGACGCGTCACCTGGGCGTCGGAAGTGTTTAATTGCTCGGCACCCGACACCGGAAACATGGAAACCATTCACCGCTATGGAACACGGGCCCAAAAGGAGACATGGCTGCGTCCGCTTTTGAAAGGCGAGATCCGGTCAGCCTTCCTCATGACAGAACCGGCCGTGGCCTCTTCTGACGCGACCAATATCGAAACCTCAATTGTTCGCGATGGCGATGACTACGTTATCAATGGCCGTAAATGGTGGTCATCAGGCGCAGGCGATCCGCACTGTAAAGTCGGAATAGTCATGGGAAAAACAGACCCGAACGCACCCAAACACACGCAACAAAGCATGATCCTGGTCCCACTCGATACGCCAGGCGTTGAGATCGTACGTATGCTGTCTGTTTTCGGATTCGAACACGCTCCGCATGGTCATGCAGAAATTCAACTCACCAATGTCCGCGTGCCTGCCAGCAATATGCTGTTGGGCGAAGGCCGCGGATTTGAGATCGCACAAGGGCGCCTCGGCCCAGGGCGTATTCATCACTGCATGCGGACAATCGGCGCGGCAGAACTGGCGCTTGAAAAAATGTGTCAAAGACTGGTGAGCCGGGTGGCTTTCGGTAAAACCATCTCCGAACACTCTGTCTGGGAGCAACGTGTCGCCGAAGCGAGACTGAACATTGAAATGACGCGGCTTTTGACTCTCAAAGCAGCCTATATGATGGATACGGTCGGCAACAAGGTCGCAAAGAATGAGATCGCCATGATCAAGGTCGCCGGGCCGCGAATTGCCTGCCAGATCATTGATGATGCGATTCAAGCGTTTGGCGGCGCAGGCGTGACCAATGATTACGGTCTTGCAGACGCTTATGCCAGCATCCGCACGCTGCGTTTTGCCGATGGCCCGGATGAAGTGCACGCGCGCGCCATTGCCCGAAATGAATTCCGCAAATACCGAAACAGGGATTACGGTAAGTCCGTCGATGCGGAAAAGTTTACGGAAAACGTCGGCGCCCGCTGATCCGGTTGACTGAAGTCCGCCTGAGCGCAAAGAGTTTAGTCTGTTGCTCAGGCGGAGTCGTTCATGTCCCCAAAGTTTATCCGGCAAGCCTCCCGATTCCATAAGATACTCGGGCTGGTAATCGGACTTCAGATCCTGTTCTGGATGGCATCCGGACTCTATTTCACGATTTTTCCAATCGAGAACATTCGCGGTGATCATCTACGGGCCGAGATGGATCATGGTGTCCTGGAGCCAGAACAGGTCACGATCAGCGTACAGGATGCGATGGACCGATCCGGCATTTGGGGGTTCCGCGCTGAACTGGACATGTTCCTCGGAAAACCCGTCTGGCAGATCAGCAATTCACACGAGACTGTCCTCGTGGACGCTACCAGCGGTGAGAAACTTTCCCCTCTCCCGGAAGCCGTAGCCAGATCCGTCGTGACCCAGGGCGTACCCGGACTGGCGCGCGAAGGCGGCAGTTATTTTCTGATGACGGAAAACGCACCTCGTGAATATGGCGGTCGACTTCCCGTCTGGGTCTTCGAAACAGAAAGCTCCGGCGAACGCGCCTATGTTGATCCGTCAACGGGAGACATCAGAGCTGTGCGAACAACTGAGTGGCGCATATTTGATGTTTTCTGGCGTTTCCACATCATGGATATCACCGGAAAAGACGTGATCGCCACATGGTGGATGAAGATCGCAGCGTTTCTGGGGCTCTCGCTGACCATTGCAGGATTTATTATTCTGTTTCAACGGCTTATACGACGTCGGTTGTTCAGCTGAGAGGCATAGCAGATCTGACGCCTTTGTCTTCGCCTTCCGACGCCCCCACGGTCGACATCGAAACATGATCGCGAGGGACAGTCGGGCGAAGACAAAGACCTCCGAGTGAGGCTCAGCTGTAACTCAGAACTTCAAACTCAATGCCATCCTCATTGTGAAAGTAAAATCGGCTGCCGGGTTCATAGGTCTGATGGCTGTGCGTCACATATCCTTCTTTGATGATGCGTTCCTCAGCCGCCGCCAGATTATCAACCAGAATTCCGACATGGTTCAGGCCGCCCCGGGTGAGGAAGCTCTCCGGTTGATCATTCACATCTTCTTTCGGTGCATAAATCGCCAGGTAGAGATCGTCAGTACCGACATGAACGGACGATCCACCATTCAGGCTTGGACCGAACCAACGAATTTTCCAGTCGAAAATCCGGCAAAGCCGCTCAGCTGTTTTCATCGGATCCGTCGCCGTGAAATTAATGTGCTCGAGTGTCGCCTGTGTCATGAGTGTCTCCTTTTCATCTTGTTTGACAGGACATGACATGCTTTGTAATTTCTAAAGCTGACTTTAGATCAAGAGATTTTTTCGACGCATGAAACATTCTGATATTCTGTCTATTGGCGATATTGCTAAGCGTACCGGCCTCGCCGTATCTGCAATCCGATATTACGAGACCATGGGTTTGATCACACCGCATCGGAACGCTGGAGGGCATCGCCGCTATATGCGGTCAGATATCCGGCGGCTGTCTTTCGTCATGATTGCTCAGCAACTTGGTTTTTCGATCAATGAAATTGTCGATGAAATGAGAAACCTTCCAAACGGTCGAACCCCGAATGCCCGAGACTGGAAAAAGATCAGCGGAAAATTCCTCGATCGGCTCGACGACCAGATTGCGGCTCTCACCAGAACACGAAACAACCTGACCGGTTGCGTCGGTTGCGGATGCCTCTCGCTTGATAAGTGTACGCTTTATAACCCACAGGACGAACAGGCTGCGAAAGGCCCCGGCCCTCGCCTCGCCATGATTAAATCGGACGATGAGTCTTGATTGTCGTCAGATCTTCTTCTCATTAGTGATCAGACAAAATGAGAAGGGAAACGCATGGTCTACAAACCATTTGATCTGACGGGCAAAACAGCGCTCATCACGGGTGGAAATCGGGGCATTGGTTACGGCATGTCCGAGGCACTGGCGGCTTCAAACGCCAATGTCGCAATCTGGTGCCGAAATGCTGCCAGCGCGGATAACGTGGTTGCAGAGCTACAGGAATTGGGCACCGGGGATGTGAAGGCCTTTTCCGTTGACGTGACTGATGAACAGGCTGTGATCGACAGCATGGCACTCACCAATGCCTGGAAAGGTCGTATCGACACGGTCATTGCCAATGCCGGTGTTTCGGCGCGCGGCATTCCGTTCATTGAACAGGATACTGAGACTCATCGCGATGTCCTTTCTGTCAACCTGGACGGTGCCTACTGGACCTTGCGTGAGGCTGCAAAAGTCATGGTGGAGCGCGCCAAGAATGGTGATCCGGGCGGCTCACTCATCGGTACGGCCAGCATGGCAGCAATTGAAGGCGCAGCACGCAATCAGGCATACGCAGCGACCAAAGGCGGGCTAATCTCCATGATCAAGGCGACCGCGGTCGAGCTGGCGAGATATGGCATCCGTGCAAACTCCATTCTGCCAGGTTGGATTGCAACTGACATGACGTCCAATTCCCAGGGCAATGACAAGTTCGAGGACAACGTCATCAAGCGTGTGCCGATACGTCGTTGGGGCGAACCAAAAGACTTTGGCGGCATCGCAGTTTATCTGGCTTCGGACGCGTCATCCTTCCACACGGGCGACACGCTGCTGGTCGACGGCGGATACTGCATTTTCTGATACAAAAAATGGCGCAGGATTTCTCCTGCGCCATATTCGTTCGATAAAACAGAAGCTTAGTGGCTTGGTTCTTCTTCCATTTCTTCTTCTGTTTCTTCAACCATCTCTTCGATTTCTTCGCCAGCCTCTTCCATGGCCTCTTCAGTCGCGTCAATCGCTTCTTCAGTTGTTTCGGCGAGTTCTTCTGCAGCTTCTTCGGTGGCTTCAGCAGCTTCCTCAGCCGCTTCTTCCATTTCTTCTACGACTGTCGTGTCAGCTTCTTCTTCTGGTGGCGCGCAAGCGAAAACCAGACCGGAAAGAGCCAGGACGGCAAAATAATGTTTCATGAGTACCCCTCTAAAATGCCCTGAGGTGAGCATAGAGAACTAGGTCACAATTCTGTGAGAAATTCACCAGAATTCTCACGGATTCTTGAATTCTGTCTGGATTTTGATCAGTTGTCGCCGACGCAGAACAAGTGAAGCGCAATATTTCGCAAAAACGCCTCAGACGACAATACCACGCCCCGGCTTTTCCGTTTTGTTGGGCGATTCGTCGTCTTTACTCAGCACATAAGACATTTTCGCCCGAGCGAGCTCTTTAATAGCCGACTCGGGCGTATCTGTAGGCGCCATGAAACGGATTTCTCTTGCCGTTTCACTGTGAATAGCAATGACTTCGATAGCATGTCTGTGCGGTACGATCTCAATATAGATCTCACCTTCGGACATTGTCGTCAGGCTGCAGCTCTTGGCAGACCCAGCTGCTTCCAGATGGCAAGGAGAGCGGCGACCAGGTCATCCATCATCGCTTCAGTATGGACCGGTGACGGTGTGAACCGCAAACGCTCTGTGCCTTTAGGTACAGTCGGATAATTGATCGGCTGAACATATATGCCGAAATCAAACAGAAGCGTGTCTGACAACGCCTTGCAACGCTCAGGATCCCCCACAAAAAGCGGCACAATATGCGTGTCCGATTCCATGAGAGGCAGGCCCGCATCGCGGAACTTCTGCTTCAACATTTCAGCTTTTGCCTGATGCTCGGAGCGAAGACGGCGACCTTCATCCGAACGCAGTTTCCGAACGCTCGACAATGCGCCCGCCGCCATGACCGGACAGGTCGATGTGGTGAAGATAAACCCTGGAGCCATCGAACGGATTGCGTCAATCACGCGCTCATCAGAGGCGATATAACCACCCATGACGCCATAAGCTTTCGCCAGCGTGCCTTCGATAATGTCAATGCGGTCCATCACGCCATCGCGCTGCGCCACACCAGCACCTTCAGCCCCATACATGCCTACAGCATGGACCTCATCAAGGTAAGTCAGAGCGTTGAACTCATCAGCAAGGTCACACAGCTCCTCGAGCGGAGCCACGTCACCATCCATTGAGTAGACAGACTCAAACGCGATGACCTTTGGCTGGTCAGCAGGATCATTTTCCATAAGTGCCCGGAGATGGCCGAGGTCGTTATGACGGAAAACACGGCGATCACAGCCAGCGCGGCGAATGCCCTCAATCATGGAGGCATGGTTCAGTGCGTCGGAATAGATGATCAGGTTCGGCAGAATGCGTGCCAGCGTGGAGAGCGTGGCTTCATTGGCAACATAACCAGACGTGAACAACAGCGCGCCTGACTTGTCGTGCATGTCAGCAAGTTCGCGCTCCAGATCAACGTGGAAACGAGTTGTTCCAGAGATGTTGCGTGTGCCACCAGAACCGGCGCCAAAGCTCTCAACGGCGTCATGCATAGCATTGATGACGTCATCATCCTGGCCCATGCCGAGATAATCATTAGAACACCAGACGATAATGTCTTTCTCGCCGTGCTCGAATCGCGCCGTTGCACGAGGAAACTGACCACGATGACGCTTGAGGTCGACAAAAACGCGGTAGCGGCCTTCATCCTGAATCGTGCTGATCGCCTGCTCGAAAGCTTCAATATGTTTCATAGACATAGTCCCTAAGGTCAGAGATGCCTTACGGCGATCTCCGAATTTGCGCCTACTTTACCCAATTGCGGAGAGAAAAAAAAAGGCCCTTTCGCCGCAGGCCCTGCTGAAAAGCCTTCTGGACAGAGTCGCGCCCCAAGTCATCCCCACTCACACAGCCAATAACACACTGTTTTATAATGAAAATATAATGCAATCGCGACTGATTTTCACAGTTTCAAATATTTCAGGTGTGCGCATATTTCTTCTCACAATCGCGCGATAACAGTAAAAATCCTGCAATTTCCGTCCATTGCGCTGAGTTTTGCAGTCATTTTTACCTCACTGAAATGCTTTGGCCCGAAGTTTGCTCATCGGGATAGAGATGCATTCACTTGCCTGGAGACTGACCCATGATCAGACATTTTGCCCTCGTCGCAGGGTTCAGCCTGTTCGCATTTGCTGCAAACGCGCAAAACGCGTCGCAAATTTCTACTGTACAGTCTGGCAAGTCCTGCTCTGGCTGCAACCTGTTTCAGGCCAATCTCTCTTACCGTGATCTGCCATCCGTTGACCTGTCCGGCTCGCGCCTCAAACAGTCCGACCTCAGCCTGTCGACCATGAATGGTGCAAACTTTCAGGCAACTGACCTGTCGATCTCGAACCTGTTTGGCGCGCGATTCTCTGGTGCCAACTTCAAGAATGCCGATCTCACACGCTCTGTTCTTGTGGGAGCTTATTTTGGTGGCGCGGATATGACAGGCGCGAATCTGACTTCGGCGAATCTGTCCGGCGCTGAACTGGATCTGGCCAAGGGGCTCACCCAAGCCCAGCTCACAACTGCCTGCGGCGATGAGCAGACGCGCCTTCCAGCCGGACTGCAGGTTCCCCACTGCCGATAACGCTCGTGCACGTTCCTGCATCAGACTTCAAAAATAGTTGTCCTTACATGGATTTAAGTCGATCCCTGCGTCGAGTGTGCTATCAAACTCGCATGCAAATGATCAGAACCATACCTATTGTTGGAATTGCGGTGCTGGGCCTGTCGGCGCATGCCTTCCCCGGGAAGGATGGCACACGGGTTGTCATTTATAAGCCAAGCATTGGTGGCCAGCTGACCGGCAGTAATCTGACGAACAAGAGCTTTAACGGCCTGAGCATGCGCGGCACACGCTTCGTTGAGTGCGATATGTCCGGGTCGTCACTGCAGGGCGTAAACGCTCAGAATGCCAGTTTTGTCGATACTCAGCTCGACGGCGCAAATATCTCACACTCCTATCTCGAGAATGCAGCCTTCATTGATTTGACGATCAGTCGTCTGTTGGCGCGACGACTCGATGCTTCGGAAATCTCGTTCACTGACGTTGATATTTCGCAGTCGAACTTCCGTGATTCCAAATTTGTTGCGGCCCGCATGATCGACGTCACCTGGTTTGGTTCGACGCTTCACAACTCCAACATGGTCGGTTCAAAGCTTTCCGGCGTTTCATTCGACCAGTCCGATCTCTCTTCAGTTGAGCTGGAAGCCTCCCATTTGCAGGACGTGAACTTCACGAGTTCGGATTTGTCTGAAGCGAGCTTCGTTGGTGCGAAACTGAACGAAGTCACGTTCAACAAAGTTGCCCTCCACAATACGGACTTCCGCGACACCGAGCTCATCAATACAGATTTCACGGATAGCGAGGGCCTGACAGGCCAGCACTTCGAAGGCGCATGCGCTCTGGACGTCAAAGGCCTCCCTGAAGGCATTATTTTGCCAGCCTGCGGACTGAATATTGCGTCAGGCCAGACAGACTAAAGGCTTTGGCCTGTCGATATATTCAACATCCAATCGTATTTCATACCTCTCAGGCTTGAACTTTTTTGGACAGCAAGCGACCGTGACGCAGATACTGGTTTCCCGAACAGGATGTTCTCATGGCAAGGCCTCCACGCGCAACACGTTCTGATTATGCACTTTTTTCACAGCTGACGACCCGCTGGGCTGACAATGATGCCTACGGGCACATGAACAATGTCGTCTATTATCAACTAGTCGACACGGTGGTGAATTCCTGGTTGCGGGACGAGGCGGGAATGAAGGTTCCAGGCGGAGATGTGATTGGCCTCGTCGTTGAAACAGGCTGTGTTTATCACGCCAGCCTCGGCTGGCCGGAGCCAGTCGATGGCGGGTTGGTCGTGGAGCGAATCGGCAATACCTCCATTACTTATCTGGTCGGCGTTTTCGGTGCGAACTCGGACGAAGCGGCAGGCGAAGCGCGCTTCACCCATGTGTATGTCGATGCGGAAACACGGCGGCCCGTTGCGATCCCGGACAATCTGCGCGAAGCAGCAACCCGCATTCTCAAAAAAGACTAGCCCCAAAAGCATCTGAAATGGCTAAGAAAACCGTACAGGCGGGGTTCCAAGCCGGGTCGGAATACGGTTAGCTCGATGCTCAACAAACTGAGGGGCTAATTGTGGCTGAACTGTTTACTGCATCAGGGTTCTTCACCCTGCTCATGCTCATTCTTCTCCAGGCTGTGCTGGGGTTTGACAATCTTCTCTACATCTCGATCGAGTCAAAGCGCGTTGGCGAAGAAGGCGGAAAAGCCAGCATGGTTCGTCGCTGGGGCATCGGTCTGGCGGTTGTCTTCCGGATTGTCCTGCTCATCATCATCGTAAATCTTTTCACTCTGCTGGCGGCCCCTTTCCTCACCGTTCCGTTCGAAGGCATTTTTGAAGCTGAGTTCAATCTGCAAAGCATCGTCACACTATTTGGCGGCGGCTTCATCATCTACACGGCGGTCAAGGAAATCGGTCACCTCATGGCCGTCGACCACATTGAACATACTGAGGGAAACAAAAAGAAATCAGTGACTCAGGCGATTATCATGATTGTGTCGATGAATCTGGTCTTCTCATTTGACTCCATCCTCTCCGCCATGGCGATCGCCAACACGAAGAATGAAGCCGGTGAGATCGAATATCAGGTCTGGATCATGGCCGTTGCGATCATTCTGTCAGGCGTCGCCATGATCCTGCTCGCAGACAGCGTGGCTGAATTCCTGAAAAAGAACCGCATGTATGAAGTGCTCGGCCTTTTCATTCTGTTCATTGTGGGCGCGCTTTTGGTCTCCGAAGGCGGTCACCTCGCTCACATGAAACTGTTCGGCTATGAAATCCACGCCATTGAGAAATCCACCTTCTATCTGGTGATCTTCGTCCTCGTCGTCACAGACATCATCTCTACCAGTTATCAGAAGCGGCTTTGGGCACAGCGCGAAGCTGAACTCCGAAGCAATGGAGATCCTGAAGCGGCAGCACAGGCCGCTGAAACGGCGAAAACGGGAAAAGCTGCTGCGCACTAGTTGCGTAGCACGCCCAGATCA
>NZUJ01000064.1 GCA_002701295.1 Ponticaulis sp.
AATTTGCGCGAAAATGTGATGATTTATCCGAACAATCGCGCCGCTATGAATATCAAGACTGCACCAAAAGCAGCCGCAATTACACCGGACTGGCGGATTTGATCCTCAGCTGTGGTCAGAATCATCGCAGCCATTTTCTTCATGAAGTTCGGGGCGAGCGCATACAAAAGGCCTTCCAAAGCAAACAGAAGGCCTAATGCGAAGATCAATACTTTCATCAGAACAGAACTGGCGAACTATTGTCCGCCAGCCGACCGTGCACGATCGATGAAGACCTGGCAGACATCCAGATTGTTCGGGTCTGCCACGATAGATGTGCCTTCCTCGATCGATTCTTCACACGCAATCAGTGCGCGCTGGAAGCGGAAGAAGTCCAGATCCTTTCCGTATGCGTCGGCATAGATCTTGTTCCGCTGGGCATCGCCCTGACCACGGATTTCCTCTGACTGCTCATTTGCTTCAGCGAGGATAACCGTTTGCTGACGATCGGCCTGAGCACGAATGAGACGTGCACGCTCTTCACCCTCAGATCGGATACGCTGAGCTTCCTGTTCACGCTCGGTACGCATACGGCGATAGACGCCTTCTGCGACTGCTGCCGGAAGGTCGGCCTGACGGATCCGAACGTCGATGATGTCGATACCGGTACCTGCGAGCGCTTCATTCACATTGGTCAGGATCTCGTTCATCAGCTGAGCGCGCTGACCAGATACAATCTCTGGCACTGGAACTTCACCGAGAGCGTTCCGGATGTTGGACTCAGTGAAGCGTTGAAGCTGTGCACGTGCGCCATCTTCATTGCGGAAACGCTGGTAGAATTTCAGCGGATCGACAATACGCCAGCGAACGAAAGCATCGACTGTCAGACGACGCTGGTCGGAAGCCAGAACTTCAATGTCCGGAATGTCACTGCCCAGATTCTTGCGGTCGAGAACGACCACGTTTTCCCATGGCAGTTTGAAAAACAGACCTGCTTCGTCGACTTCCTGCAGCGATTCCACCGGCGTGGCTGCCTCTTCGCCTTCAGCCGTTTCAGGCGTGGTGGTCACGGTCTCATACGAGTTCCGTACTGCAACCGGGCTACCGAACTGGAGAACAAGCGCCTGCTCGTCCTGGCGGACCGTGTAAAACGAATTCAGGCCAACGAGAACACCAACACCAAGGATGATGATCAGAATGATTGCAAAACCTCTCATGTCATCTCTCCTTAATTGCTCGAGTTGCCGCGTGCGCGGTCCAATGGAAGATAAGGCACAGCGCCAGCGTTATTATCCAGCATGGTTTTGTCCATGCGGGACAGAACGCGTTCCATGGTTTCCAGATACATGCGTTCTTTGGTTACGCGTGGTGCTTGGCGATATTCTTCATAAATCTGGTTGAAACGGGAAGCTTCACCCGAAGCATTGGCGATCACCTGATCGCGATAACCTTCAGCATTCTGGAGAATTTGCGATGCCTCACCACGTGCCTCAGGAACGACCTGGTTTGAATAACGTGTGGCTTCGTTGATCACCTGCTCAGCGTCCTGCTGGGCAACGTTCACATCGTTGAAGGCCTGAATGACGGGACCTGGCGGGTCACCGCGTCGGATCTGAACGTCCAGAATATCGACGCCCGCGCGATATTCGTCGAGCAGCGCCTGTGTCTGTTCACGGACCTGATTGGCAACTTCAGACCGTTCGTCTGTGATGACACGTTGAAGTTCGGACTTACCGACCACTTCACGCATGACCGATTCAGCGACCATCTGAACGGTTTCGTCAGGGTCTTTCACATTGAGGATGTAGTCCTGCGGGCTTTCAGATTTGATTTTCCAGTAAACAGAGAACTGAATGTCCGCGATGTTCTCGTCTTGTGTCAGCATCAGGCTTTCATCAGATCGATCACCGATCTGAACTTCCTGCTGTTCCTCAACGCGGATGACCACATGGGATTCGATCGGAGAAGGCAGGTGAACATGGATGCCTGCGCTGAGATTGCGCTGCCATTTGCCGAACTGGAAAACCGCTGCCTGTTCGCCAGCGTCCACAATTACAACACCTGTAGAGATCCATGCCACGGCCAGCGCGCCGCCAAGCAAAAGTACACCGGCAATGCCGAGCCCTTTGCCACCGCCGCCGCCGGAACCCGAGCCGCGGCCATTGCGGCCTCCCCAGGCGCCTTTGAAACGATCCTGAACTTTTCTGAGCTGATCTTCGAGATCAGGCCCCTGATTACCGCCATTGCCAGTTGGTCGGCCCCATGGCGAATTATTTTTTCCGTCTCCATCAGATCCGCCGCCGGATCCCCAGGGGCCTTTACCGCCACCGTTTTGGTCGTTCCATGGCATATAGCCGCTCCTCTATGTGATCTTTCCCTACATGATTTGTGGAATCGATCTGTTATTTAAAGACTGTTTGTGTCTTTTGCCACCGAGGGGTTCAAGAATGCGACTATTCAAATCTACAACATCTCGACAGAAAGACGTCGAACGCGCGCTCAGTGGCGTGTCTGATCCTGTTTCCGGAAAACCGCTGACATCTTCCGGACGGATTGATTCTCTTCTGGTTTCGCCGGATGGTTCGGTGATTCTGGCTCTTCTTGGCGCACCCGACACCACAGAAGCGGACGAACGTCTGCGCTATCAGTGCGAACAGGTGCTGTCGTCAGTTAAGGGCGTAAAAAAAGTCAGCATCATGCTGACGGCGCATACTGAGTCGCAGTCAGCGCCATCAAAACCGCCGTCTGCACCTGCCAGTCGACCTTCCGCTCCGCCTCAGACACAGAGCATGTCTCTGGATGTGCCGGGCATTGCATCGGTGATCGCAATTGCGAGTGCCAAGGGCGGTGTTGGCAAGTCGAGCATGGCGGTCAATCTGGCTGTAACCCTTGCGAAGCGCGGTTTACGTGTTGGTCTTCTGGATGTTGATGTTTTTGGTCCATCAGTGCCAACCATGACCGGCACAGTTGAGGCTGATCCGGCAGGCGGCGGCGAGAAAAAACTGAAGCCGGTCGAGGCGCATGGGCTGAAACTCATGTCCATCGGTTATGTCACGGACAATGACGCACCGATGATCTGGCGCGGGCCAGTGGTCATGTCAGCTATTCAGCAAATGCTGCGTGATGTCGATTGGGGCGAGCTTGATCTTCTTATTCTGGATACACCGCCCGGCACGGGCGATGTTCAGCTGACACTCGCGCAACGCATGAAGCTGTCCGGCGCGGTGATCGTTTCCACGCCTCAGGAGGTTGCGCTGGCTGATGTCCGTCGCGGTGTGAATATGTTCCGCAAAACGAATGTGCCCGTGCTCGGGCTCGTGGAGAACATGGCCTGGTTTGAGGACCCAATCTCTGGAAATCGCAGCTACGTATTCGGCAAAGGCGGCGCATCTGAGCTCGCGGAAAATCTGTCTGTACCGCTTCTCGGTGAAGTTCCGCTTTTGCAGGATGTTCGTGAGGGGGCTGATGCGGGGACACCGGCTGTTCTGTCGTCAGAAGCAACGGCGAAAGTGTTCGATGCAATTGCGGATCGCCTGATGAGCGAAATGACTGGTGCTCAATCAACCACAGCGCCTGAAATTGTCTTCGATTAGACAATCTATTTTGCGGCATTCACCGAAAAATCTGATCGAGACTGAAATGGTATCTTGCCAGTTGGCACAAGATTGGCTTGGCTGATCTCATGAGTAGTGAACCTGACAGGAGTCTTGAGGCGGTTAGCCTGTTTTCGACGCCGCTGATCCGCGCGCGTCATCCTGAACTGACGCGCCTGATCCAGCCATTGAAGAAGTCTATTCTTCAGAGAAAAGACGCGCACCCCGGAATGAAACGGTCCAATCAGGGCGGCTGGCATTCTGACAATGGTATGCAGGACTGGGGCGGGGAAGCGACAACTCGTCTGATTATGATCGCCGCCGACACTGTTGAGCGCCATCTTTCGGTCACGGACATGCCGGACCATCTGCGAATGGGATGGAATGTCGATATCTGGGCGAATGTGAACACTGCTGGTGACGTCAATGCTCAGCACTGTCACCCCGGAGCGTTTGCGTCTGCAGTCTTCTATGTCGACATGGGCAATGATGGCGCACCAGCACGCGATGGTCACTTGGTTCTCGAAGATCCGCGCTATCCTATGGCGCATATGCAGCACCCGAGTGTCTTATGGCATGGAGCAGACGGCAAAGGCACTGCGTCGCAAGTTCCTGTTCTGCCACAGACTGGTGAGCTGATCGTCTTTCCAAGTTGGCTGCGTCACTCCGTGCGCCCGCACACCGGAAGAGGGGAGCGTATATCCATCGCGATCAATCTGTCCCTTCAATGGCAGATGAAAGAGGCGATGACATGAGCGGTCTCTCTCAAATCTGGCCGCAGGACCCATGGGGGCGCGTACTGAACGGCGCACTGGATCTGCATACGCTTCCGCCCGAAGACCTCGATGCGGCGCAGACAGCTGCGGATATTGCGCTTGAACGTTTCGGAGATGATCTCCACTCGGTTTACCTGTCTGGCGGCATGGCGCGCGGGGTCAACAGGGATGCTGTATTTATCATCATCCTGCGTCATTTACGGCGCGCGGTGGGGCTGGACCTCTTCTGTGCGGCTGCGGCCCTCCGTGTTCAAAAGCTCCATGGCGAGCTTGATAGCTGCGCTGTTGAAGTCTTCGGCTGGGATGAAATCTTCCCGGCCAATGGATGTTATTCCCATCCGAGATTTCGGCTCGGTGTGAATAGCGTCGCCATTGCGGGGCGCGACCTGAAACGCCTGATCGCGCCGCAAAAGCTGACAGCCGCAGCTGCGAACGCCTTTATCGTCGGAATGAATGCAAAGCTCCGCAGCCTCCAGCACCGGCTAAAAGCTGTATCCACAGAAACGCGCGTTCGTGCGACGAGCCGCCAGTTCGCGCAAACTGCGCTGGCCGGGGCGTTCGCCTGTGTGATGGAGAATGAACAGGTCTATAGCGAAGACTTCGCCACAATGGCCAAGTATGTCGGTCTGGTCCTGCCAGATGTGGAGAATTCTCTCCAATTGCTGGTCAGGTTGAGCGGGACCGGGACGACATCCTCACTCGAAGCGCTGGCAATTGCCGATGACGTGATGAGCTGGCTGCCGGATTTCGCTGAAACCTGGCTGGACCTCAACAACCCGGAACGCAATCTGACACTCAAGCTGGTATAACGGCTTAGATACGGTCCAGACGGACGTATCGGGTCGGGTAGTCGTCTTTTTCGCCCGCCGGAACGCTTTCTTCATCAGATACGCGCCAGTTCTTTGTGTCAAAGTCCGGAAAGTAAGTGTCGCCGTCGGGTGTGGCCTCGACTTCTGTTATGTGAAGGCGATCTGCCAGTGGCAAGGCATCGCGATAAAGGCCAGCGCCGCCGATGACGAAAACCTCGTCGAGACCTTTTTCCGCTGCCATCGCCCGACCAAGCGCCATGGCCTGAGTTACACCCGAGACCAGCCAGCCCCCATCAATTGTAAGATCGGAATTGCGACTCACCACGATATTGGGTCTGCCGGGAAGTGGCTTTTTGGGCAGGCTGTCCCAGGTTTTCCGGCCCATAATGACCGGCTTGCCTTTTGTCAGGGCTTTGAAACGCTTCAGATCAGATGACAGGCGCCAGGGCATGTCGCCATCCATCCCAATCACGCCATTTCGGGCTCGTGCTACGATCAGACTGAGTTTTGGGAATGCAGGCATAATAATGTCGGTCTTGTTGGAAATTGAGTTCTGAGTCGCTTGTGGTAAGTGAGAAGGCGGATGATGAACGCGATCTGTCAAGTTCAGTCCGGAGGGGAGATCATTCTTGGACACTAATCCTTCACTGCTCGACCAGATTCTGTCGGCGATTGTCTATCGCGCAAATATCTCAACAGTTCAGGATCTGGCGAATAGCCAGACGGCCATTCACGCGGCAATTGTGTTTGCCATTATCGCCGCAACGGCTGTTGTGATCTGGAAGCTGAATGGACGCGCCTGGGCATATGTCTATGTGGCTGTGATCCCGTTTCTGAACTGGTCCTTCGGTCATGTGCCCAATCTTGAATTCGTCGGCAGCGGCGTTGGTTTCCTCTGGCCGGGTGACCCGAAGGCGCCGGGCAGTGTGCTCCTGCACCCGCTGACGCTCGTCACCGGCATGGTGTTTGTGGTTCGCGATTTCGTTCAGCGCGAGATGGGACACCGGGTGTTGGTGTTGATGGCTGCGGCAATTGCCTGGTCATTTTACTATTCATGGCCGGTGATTGCCTTGGCGTCTGGCATGGCTTTCGCCATCTCGGAAACTGCAGACTGGCTTCTATTCACATTCACAAAATATCGTTTGTCCACACGAATACTCTTATCGAGTGCACTGGCTGTGCCGCTCGATACGACCGTATTTCTGTATGGCGCTGCTCTCGCCCGGAACATGGAATTCGACGAGCCGATGAATGCGACCTTCAATATCGCGAACTGGATCGTTTTCGTCATCGGTAAAATGGTCGGCGCGGTCGTTGTCTCGGCGATGATCCGCTATCGGGAAAATCGTGGCGATGTGGACCCAAAAGCCGCCTGAGGGTTCAGGCGGCTTTCGGCAGAAACTCTGTTAGTGGGAAAGCGCGAGCGCCGGGCCATTTTCAGCCCGTAACAGATTGCGACTGACACCGCCGAACACCATTTCCTCGAGCTTGCTGTGACCATAGGCTCCGGCAACGATCATGCCGGCATTGCGCTCTTCAGCCAGGGTCAGCAGACCCTTGGCAACTGCGCCGTCGAAATGAACGATCTCCGTTGGAATACCAAGCGGCGCCAGAAAATCTGCAACACGCTGCGGATTGTCCGCCCCGAACCGGTCGTCTGGATCAACTTTCTTCGAGTTCTGGGCGATGACGATGTTCTTTGCCGCTTTGAGAACGGGGTAGTGGAAGCGGACTGCGCGAGAGGCTTGCGGGCTGCCATCCCAGGCGATGATCATGGTGTCGAGACCGGGCGCGCCATCCGTACCGCTAACGATAACGGGTTGGCGACGATCAAGCAGCGTCGATTCAAAAGCCATTCCATGGTCATTGCCTGCAGAAATGCATTCATGGGCAACAATCAGCCCATCGCTCAACAGCGATACGCGTGGATAGATTTCTGTCGGCAGACCGACATGATGCTCGATCGAATAGGCATCCGGGCTGAGCCCTTCGGCTGCACAAACGGTTTTGAATTCCGCTTCGAGTGTTTCCTTGGCTTCGTTCTGTGCCTCGCGGATGCCCTGAGCGAGCTGCCCACCTGCTGCGATCATCATGCCGTGCATCGACGCGCCCGTCATCATCACGGCTCGCGCTGGATCGGGCATTGCGGTGACGCCAATCAATGGCTTGCCGGTTTGTTTTGCAAGTCGGCAAGACAGAGTGATGGTTTCCTTGAGGCTGAATTCGCCTTCAGCCAGCGCGGTATAAAACGCCATGATAAATCCTTCCCAATAACTAGCGACAATAAACCCTAACGATTTTACTGATATTTTGTTTCAGTCATGTGATTGCAAGCGAACTTGGCGCGCACATTGTCGCGGCCCAATCGGGAAGGTCAGACGGCGATTGGGGCCTTGATGGTAGGGTGAGCCTGATAATCCTTTAGTTTGAAGTCGGCGCGTTCCCAGCCGAAAATGTCGGTCCGGTCGGGATTGATCCACATTTGCGGTGCCGCATAAGGCTGTCGGGTCAGCTGTTCTTCAGCCTGTTCTATGTGATTGAGATAGAGGTGCGCATCACCAAGCGTGTGCACAAACTCTCCAGGCTTTAGCCCTGTCGCCTGCGCCATCATCATTGTGAGCAGGGCATAGGAGGCGATATTGAACGGCACGCCGAGAAAGATATCTGCAGAGCGCTGATAGAGCTGACAGTTCAGCTTGCCGTCCATCACGTTGAACTGAAACAGGCAATGGCAGGGCGGCAAGGCCATATTGTTGACATCTGCGGGGTTCCAGGCCGAAACGATCAGACGCCGTGAATTCGGATTGGTTTTGATTTCATCGCGCACCCAGGTCAGCTGGTCGATCGCTTCGCCATTCGGGGCAGCCCATGAACGCCATTGTTTACCGTAGACAGGTCCCAGGTCACCGTTTTCATCCGCCCATTCATCCCAGATCGAGACACCATTATCTTTCAGATAAGTGATGTTGGTGTCGCCATTGATGAACCAGAGCAGCTCATAAATGATTGATTTCAGGTGGAGTTTCTTGGTCGTCAGAAGCGGAAAACTTTCTGTCAAATCAAAGCGCATCTGATGCCCGAACACGGCCTTTGTGCCGGTTCCAGTGCGATCCCCACGCTCAATTCCTGTCTCCAGGACGCGCTTGAGGAGCTCCAGATAGGTTAAATCTGCATTGGGTGCTGACATTTTTGTTTTCTATTCCTGGTTTCACTGATCGGCGAAGCGTGCCGACATTAACCTTGTCTACCAAGTTTCATGCCATCAGACGGCCAAATTGCCATACAAACCCGACAATCAACTGAGTTCGATTAACCATGGCCGATCTTATGGTTACTCGATTGTGCAGGCAATGCCGACGATTCGCCAGCCCATTTTCAGTATAGCGCAAGTCAATTCAGTGATCCTGTTCCGAACGAGGTATGGGATAATACTATGTTGTGCGGACTGCGCGGACTCTGTGAGGCCGTCGTCGATTTTGCGGCGTCGAAACAGGCGAATGTGACAATGACATTCGCGCTGACACTGGTTCCGTTGATTACGGTTCTGGGGCTGACGCTTGACTTTAACCGCACGGAAGGCGCTGCCCAGCAGGTGCAGTTTGCAATGGATGGCGCCGTTCTGGCAGCTGCCCGTGAGTTGCAGCAGGATTCCAACG
>NZUJ01000065.1 GCA_002701295.1 Ponticaulis sp.
AACAGCCATCAGTCCAAGCGCGAACAGCGCTGCAATAGGTGTGTTTTTCATGGTCCGGCCTCCGCATTGCCCAGCTCAGAGTGGCTCAGCGGGTATGGTGATCCAAATTAATTCTGGTTCAGAGTTTTAAAGCAGTTGCCGAACGACATAAGGATCGGGTGCAAATCACAATCTCACAAACTGTCCTGATGAAAGTTGCATCCAGTCGTCTGCATCCGGTGGAATGACGTCCAGCGTTTGACGAAAATGGTCTTCATCAACGGGTGTTTGCACGAGCCGGAACCTGACAACATCGCCGGACTCAAAATGAGTCATCATGCCAGTAAATTCAATTCCATCCTCATCTGTGGGATCAGCCTCCAAACGGTAAGTTTCTAAACCGCTGACCCAGTCATGCATCCATACACCGGCAACAGGGTTGTAAAAGGTCACGCCTTCTCCGGATACCTCGCCGTCTATCAGGTTTTGTTTTGTGATTCTGCAGCCATCTGAACTGCGTTCAAAGACGGCTATTCCGATCGCTGCTTCGCTGCCATCTGGTTGAAACGCCCAGCGGCCGAGCGAAAAGTCGAGTGCGTCGTAGGGTTCACCTCGGCATCTGGCTGCAGCTAAATCCGGCCAGCCTGACGGTGCTTCAGCGGAGACGGCAATAGAGGCTGTTGTGCCACATGTGATGACGGGCCACACACCGTCAGTCGCATTCTGAACCAACATATTGGTCAGAAGAGCCGCCTGAGAGGAACTGTCGAGACACCAGAAGGTCTCTGGAACAGGACGACCAAGCTGTGTTTCGAGGTATGGCTCGAGAAACCGGCGATAGGTCATCCTGCGTTCAATGGCGACGGTCAGCTCTCCATACATTGCGAAGAAGGTTGCAAACTCTCTGATCCTGTCTGTCGGAAGTTCGCCTTCATATTTCGCGAAGTAGGGGGTGAGATAACGCTCCATGCGGGCGTTGATGCCTGTCAGGATGAATTCCTGGCACTCCTCGCTCGCGAGCCTTTCCTCCCAGAAATAGGCGACCGGATCGAACCCTTGCAGATAGACTGCAGACAAAGCCGCTGTGCCACTGCCCATATCGATTCCGACATCTTCAAGGCTCTGTCGGGAATACCAGCCCGAATTGGGCTTTATGGGAGCGCACTCGGCCGGGAAATCGGTTTCGAGATAGGTCGAATAAAAACCATTGGTCCATTCGCTCTCGCGCCCAAAACCACCGCCACCGAATAGCGTGTTGAACCGAACGGCAGTGTAGAAATATCGAGCGACAACTGGTGAAACACCGTCGTCCAGCATGGCCCGAAGAAAGATCAGATCAGCTTCACGTTTTGCGCCTGGGCGACCAATGGCATAAAGCCAGTCGTGGATGATTGCGGCTTCTGCATAATCTGCAAACGGGCTGAAGAAGAGGCGTGCGGCCGAAGGAAGTGAAGCGAAGTCGGTCTTGTAGCCTTTGGCAACGACCAGAAACCGTTCGAAGTCCTGTTCGATGCCTGTGTCCAGAAACAGGATAGGGCGGTCGACCACGGCAACCCGGCGACCTTCCTTTTTGTAGTCATGGATAATGGCGAGGTTGGAAAGGCGGGAATTCCGGCCCAGAAGAGAGTCCGGGTCGGGTGTCCGGAATCGCGCGGGAACGGTGAGCTCAACGTAAATAAGAGGGATCAGCGTGAAGATGACAAAAGACGCGGCGAAGCCAATTGCGATCCGTTTCGTCCATTTCCAGCTCATGTCATGAATGTCCCAAAAGGCGCGTCATTAGTTGTTTGCATCTGGCTCTGCGACCGGCATGAACAGGCCATTGGTGAACGGAACCCATTCGGACGTGCCTGCGGGCTGGGCTTCAAGCGTGTATTGCACAAAGCCCTCGTCGATGAGCTCCCAGCTGGCCCGTGCCGGGATTTTCCATTCCAGATCGGGAATGATTGCCGTGCCAGTCATAACGATATGGCCGGGCGCTTCGAGTTGTCCTTCGAGTTCAAAAATATCAACTGTGCTGACCCAGGTGTGATTCCATTTACCGGTCAGCCTGTCGAAGTAGCTGATATTGGTCAGATGCAGCGCTTCATCTGGTGATGTGGCTACGAGTGAACACCCGTCAGTCTTTTCGACATTCAGCCGATATGAGATTTCGCCTGTGTCGACATTGAGAAAATCCCAGGTTCCGACCCAGAAGTCGAACGCATGACTGCTGAGGGAACTACATGGGCCACCATTGCCTTCCGGAACGGCTTTGGGCCGCGCTGAAGAGCAGTCGAGCACGGGCCAGGGCTTGGGTTCCGTGTCGAAGGCTGACGGCAGAACCTGATCGAGAGCGCTTCGTTGATCAGATGCGTTCAGGCACCAGAATTCATCGGGTATAGGGCTCCCATAACGGGTCTCCATGATGGCTTCGAGATACGGACGAAACGCTAGTCCGCGTTCGATGATGTCGAAATAATTCCCCAACACAGCTGATCGTGTAATCAGGCCGGAAATAATCTGTTGCGAGTCATAGTCGCCGAATGAGGCGATCAGATTGGCGAAATTCCGTTCGCTTAACTCCTGAAGTTTCGGGCCCAGAATGAAAATTCTGCACTCATCCTTGCTCAACGCTGCACGCCAGTCATTCGCATAAGGGTCGATGCCTCGCATTATGGCGCCAGCAAACCCGGAGACCTGATCAAACTCCTCCTGAGTAATGCCTTCGGTCGTGTTGAAATCGACGACATCGCTCGTCCGGAAATAGGCTGTTTCAGGTTTTTCGAAGATGCAGGCGGGAGGAAGGTCGTCCTCCAGATAGGTGGAGTAAAACCCGTTCTCCCATTCCGAAAGCCGGCCAAAACCGCCATTGTCGAACAAGGTATTGAACCGCACGGCGGTGTAGAAATACCGGGCGAGTAAAGGCGAAACACCATCCTGCAGCATCACGCGAAAGAATGTCAGGTCTGCTTCGCGCTTTTTGCCCGGTTCGCCAATGGCATAGAGCCAGTCATGAATAATGGCGGCCTCGGCATACTCGTCAAAAGGACTGTAAAACAGACGTGCGACCCAGGGCAGTGAAGCAAAGTCGGTCTTGTAGCCGCGCGTCACAACCAGGAACTGGTTGATCCCATCATCCCGGTCATCATCAATGAAGACGATTGGGGACTGGACCACGGCCACCCGCCGCCCTTCTTTTTTGTAGTCATAAATGATGGCGAGATCGGAAATGCGAGAATTGCGGCCCATAACCGATGATGCGTCGGGCGTTCTCAACTCTTTTGGGACCGTGATTTCGACAAAGATCAGCGGGATCATCGCAAAGATGAGGAATACAGCTGCTAGGCCTATCCAGATCCATTTCCACCGAATTCTCAGCATCGCCTCACCCCCGAAACAAAACACCCGCCCGGCAGTTTAGCCGGGCGGGCGTCTGTTTCAATCATCTGATTGGGGGAGTTACTCAGCAGCCGCCGACAAATCCTGTCCTTCAGCGAGGCTTGTGTAGCGGCGGAGATGGTAATCCACATTGCCGAACTGGCTGTCGATCAGCGTCAGGCGCTTGAAGTAATGTCCGAGACGAAGTTCGTCCGTGACGCCCATACCGCCATGGATTTGCGTTGCAGCCTGACCGATGAAACGGCCTGCTTTTCCGATCTGAACCTTCGCCGCAGAGGCGGCCTTCTTGCGGGTCGCTTCATCTTCTTCAAGGCGCATCGTGACCTGGAAGGTCATGGAAACCGATTGCTGGTGAGCGATGAACATGTCGACCATTTCGTGCTGAAGCACCTGGAAGGTCGAGATCGGCACGTTGAACTGTTTGCGCTGTTTTGCGTATTCAATCGTGTCTGCATTGGCGATCTGCATGGCGCCGCAAGCTTCGGAACAGATGGCTGCGATGCCTTCATCCACGACTTTTTCAATCAGCGGAAGGGCTTTGCCTTCTTCGCCGATCATGCTGTCGCCGGAGACTTCAACATTCTCGAAATAGATTTCTGACGCGCGGAAGCCGTCCATTGTCGGATAGTCGCGTGTGGTGATGCCGGCAGCGTCTTTCGGTACGATGAAGACGGAGATACCGGCGTCGTCATAACGCTCGCCCGAGGTGCGGGCTGACACGATCAGGTGTGTCGCCCACGGCGCGCCATAAACCATGGCTTTCTGGCCGTTCAGAACATAGCTGGAGCCATTTGCGCGAGCCGTTGTTGAGACGTCGTTGAGATTGAACCGGCTGGTTGGTTCAGCATAAGCGAAAGCAAAGGTTTCTTCGCCGCCCATCAGGCTTGCCAGATGGTTTTCTTTCTGCGCGGCAGATCCGCCATGCTTCAGAAAGCCGCCACCAAGAACAACAGATGGGACGTAAGGTTCGATGACGAGACCCTTACCGAACTCCTCCATGACGACCATAGCGTCGACGGCATTGCCGCCCAAACCGCCATCTTCTTCGGAGAAGGGTGCCATGAGCAGGCCGAGTTCAGCGAACTGAGCCCACATTTCCGGGCGCCAGCCCGACTCGGATGCGATGACCTTGTTACGGGTCTCCCAATCATATTGTTCGCGGATGAGGCGGGACAATGAGTCCCGGATCATATTCTGTTCTTCAGTAAAGCTGAAATCCACTTGAGGTTCTCCCCGGTCGTACTGTTGGGTCGGCTTGAGCTGTTCTAGTCCAGCAGGGCCGCACAATTTTGAAGTTTGTTTCTTTCCTCATCAGACAGCACGTAAGCCGTCTCGGGAAAGGTGATGTTGATACCTTTTTCCCGATCTCCGTATCCGTAACGGAGGTCGATATAGGTTGATGGTGACTTGAGCAGAATAAGCTCTTCTGTGTTCTCGCCTGTCGTATCACCGAGCAATTTATTCTCGACGATCCAGACGTCATGAGCTTCGCCAGCCAGCATGTACTTTCCCTCACCGATCACGGAATAGGTCCAGCGTTCGTCCTGAAACTTGAAACCGGCGGTTTTGCCAAGGCTCAACGGCCAGATAGTAGCTGCGCGTTCGCGGTCTTCTGCTGACGGCATATCTTCATCACATCCGACATAAGCCAGCGGTGTGAATTCGACATAATAATAGACGTCATCAGGCACGATGTCGGTGAGCCCGGCAAAGCTCTCGTAACGGTGGATCGCAAAATCCTCGCCCGTCGCAACCACAACGTCTCTTCCACGCGAATCTTCGCTGAATTCTTCAGCGGACTGAAAAGTGAGGTTGAGCGCTGTTCCCGGAGCAGGGGGGGTGTATGCCCCACGCTGTGCCAGAACCGGCGACGCGAATGTCGCCAGTGTCAGAGCAAGGATTGCTGGCTTGATCATCATCAGGTCAAAGCCCCAGAACGGCTTTCGCGATGATGTTCCGCTGAATCTCGTTCGAGCCGCCATAAATGGACGTCTTACGCATATTCAGATAGTTCGGCATGGCCATGTGGGCATAGTCCGGACCAATCGGGAAGACATTGTCGCCATCAGTCGGGAAGCCGCGGAAATAAGGCGCTGCATAATTGCCAACTGCCTCGAGCGTCAGCTCGGTCAGGCGCTGTTGGATCTCTGTGCCCTTAATCTTCAGAAGCGAGCTTTCAGGACCTGGGCCTTTACCTTTCTGCATACCAGCAATGGTGCGCAGCTCGGTAAATTCGAGGGCGGTCAGATCGATTTCCAGCTGAGAAATCTTCTCTGCAAAGTCAGGATTGGCGATCAATGGCTTGCCATTATCGTGTTCCATAGCCGCGACTTCGCGAAGCTTTTCAATGCCGCGCTTGGAGCGTGCGACACCGGCAATACCTGTCCGCTCGTGTGCGAGCAGGAACTTGGCGTAGGTCCAGCCTTTGTTTTCCTCACCGACAAGATTGTCGACCGGCACGCGAACGTCGGTCAGCCAGACTTCGTTCACTTCATGGCCGCCATCAGTCATGATGATCGGGCGAACTTCAACACCTGGCGTGTCCATTGGGATCAGGATAAAGGAGATACCTTCCTGCTTTTTCACGTCGGGATTGGTGCGGCAGAGGAAGAAGCCCATCTCTGCGTGCTGACCAAGTGTCGTCCAGGTTTTCTGGCCGTTAATGACCCATTCGTCACCATCGCGAACAGCGGTGGTCTTCAGGCCGGCAAGGTCAGAACCCGCGCCTGGCTCAGAGAAGCCCTGACACCACCAGGTCGTGCCATCGACGATACCCGGCAGGTATTTGTCTTTGTGTTCCTGGCTACCGAATGTGTAGATCACAGGGCCAACCATGGAGACTGCGAATGGCAGCGGCATGATCGTGTCGGCGCGGGCATTTTCTTCTGACCAGATGTATTTCTGAGTCGGGGTCCAGCCTGTTCCGCCATATTCAACAGGCCAGGACGGGACAGACCAGCCCTTTTTGCCGAGGATCTGGTGCCAGGCAACAAACTGTTCCTTGGTCAGCTCTTCTCGGTCTTTGCCTTTGATTTCTTCAGGATAATTTTCTTCGATAAAACTACGCACTTCTTCGCGAAATGCGTTTTCCTCCGGTGAGAATTCCAGATTCATAAGGGTCTCCCAATGACGTCTCGGGGCACATAATAGTTCGGAATAGTCAGCTATCAAGTTGCCGTATGGGAAACTCTTAAAGTATCTGACGCCGCAGCTCTCGGACGGCCTCAGCCCTCGGTTTTACGGGCCTGATTATTCGCGGAAATCACGCAAGCCGCTTTGAGAAGAGGGATGGCCAGAAGTCCGCCTATACCTTCACCTTGCTGAAGCTGAAGATCGATCAGGGGTTCCAGGTCGAGCCGTTCCAGAATGGCTTTGTGAGCAGGGCGGTCAGTTTGCTGTCCGGCAATGACGTGGTCGATGCCACGAGGGTCAATGGCATGGACAACACCTGCAGCGACCGCTGTCGCAAAGCCATCAAGCAAAACCGGAATGCCCTGATGCCGGGCCGCAATAATGGCGCCCACACAAGCGGCCAGTTCACGCCCGCCCAGACGTTGAAGCGCCACAAGTGGATCACTCATATGACCGCGATGAAGCTGAACGGCTCTGTAGAGGACGCCCGCGCGGGCGAGGTTCACCTCTTCTGGTACGCCCTGGCCGGCGCGAACCCAATATTGCGCGTCTCCACCGTAAAGCGCACAGGCAACTGCTGCAGCGGCCGTGCCGCCTCCGACGCCGAGAACGCCAAGTGCGATGCAATCAGGCTCTTCTGTGACCGCCTCCATACCGAAGGCGATGGTGGAGGCGCATTCCTGTTCGGTCATGGCCGGCTCATTGGAAATATCCTTAGTTGGGACTTCCAGAGCGAGTTCAAAAATACGGAGATTCGTGTCGTTGCGGGCTGCGAGGCCGTTGGTGACCGAATCGCCGGTACGCAGCGCTTCGACCCGTTTCTGAGTCGCATTGTCGTGAGAAACCGACACGCCGTACTTCGCCAGGCCATGAGAGCCCGCAAAAAGCGCAAGCGTTGCCTTTTCAAGTTTCGGGACGTCCCGACGCTGACACGCCGCGATCCATTCGCCGAGTCGGTCCAGCCGACCATATTTGGTCATGCGGACGCTGCCGTCGCTATTATACTCCCGTGGCAGGTTTACCACTGGCTGCTGACGGATCAGGTCATAGACATCTGAGAGAGGTGACACCGTGTCGCCGGTCATGAATCGGTCCTGAGCTGCACCATTTCTGGAATATGCTTTAGAGGGTTTTTGGTTATCATCGCAATGCCTGGCGCGAGAGATTGAGCGAATATACCGTCAATGTGACATTCTCATAACGACGAACAACAGTCTTGCGAAGCATTGCTGCTATGCGGCATGTATCCACAGATGAAGGAACAGCCCGTCCGCTCCCCGTGTATTCAAGTCTGCGCAATCGATGGGCAGTCAGGCTGGTGCCTTGGCTGCGGTCGGTCGCTTAAAGAAATTGCTCAGTGGACCAAGTATACGGTTCAGCAACGAGATGATGTTATGGAGAGCCTTCCATCACGGCTTTCAGACCTGAAAGCTGCAGGAAAGCTTGGCTGAACACCGGAGAGCATATCCATGTTTATGAAAGTCGCGATACCGGTGTTTTTCGTTGCATGCGCGAGCGTCGCCGTTGCGTTGAAGGCCTCGGATCGTGTTGAGGAAGAAGAAGCCGCCGTTGCATCAGCGAACACCGAAACGTCAAGCTTTCGTCCGGAAGCGCCGGGTCCGCGCGCAGCCGTCTTGCGAAAAGGTGAGCTCGATCACTTCTGGGCCGACACCAAAATCAATGGTCGCCATGTGCGTCTGATGGTCGATACCGGTGCTTCAATGGTGGCGCTGACGCGCGATGATGCGCGTCGTCTGGGCTTCGATAAAGACGAACTCGACTATAAATATGAAATTCGGACTGCCGGTGGTGTGACGTATGGCGCATTTGTCATGCTTGACGAAATTACCATCGGGAATGTCGAAATCGAAGATGTCGAAGCCATGGTGCTTCAGTCGGATCTCGAAAACTCGCTGTTGGGAATCACCTTCCTCGACAAACTCGGCAGCTATGAAGTGCGCCGCAATTCCATGATTATTCGCGAGTGATCTCGATTAAAATCCAAGTGCCAGTCGGATCATATTGATCGCGACCAGAATCATCACTGCACCGAATATCTTTTTGAGGGTCGTGGCATTCAGTCGGTGTGCCAACGCTGCTCCGAGAGGCGCAAGGCTGGTTGTCATGACACCAATGATGAGAATGGCTGGAATATTGAGATAGCCGATCGAGAAAGGCGGTCTGCCGTCAACTGACCAGCCGCTTATCGCAAATCCGATTGCTGCGGGTAGACCGATTGCCGCGCCGAATGCCGCAGCTGTGCCAACGGCCTTATGGACCGACTTGCCGCACAGGGTCATCAGTGTCACTCCAAAAACACCGCCGCCAATGCCCATAATGCCCGATAACGCGCCGATGAAACCGGCGATACCCGTCCGCGCAACTCCGGTGGGCAGGTCATCGCGAAGCTTCCAGTTCGGCCTGCCAAAAATGAACTGAAGTGAGACCAGGGCGAGTACGCATCCGAACACGGCGCGCATGCCTGTTTTGGGCATATACCCTGCAATCAGGGAGCCAATGATGGCGCCGAGCATGATCCATGGCACCCAGCCGCGCACGACCTCCATATCTACCGCGCCGCGTTTGTGGTGGGCCATGGCGGAGCGGATCGAGGTGGCGATGATCGTCGCAAGAGAGCAACCCACGGCCGCATGCATGGAGACCTCGGTGTAACCGAGCTGATCAAAGGCAAAAGCCAGCGACGGGACAATGACAACGCCGCCGCCAATTCCAAACAATCCGGCGATGAGTCCTGCGAATGCGCCTGCTGCGAGCAGCGCAAGCAGCAAAGGTCCATACATATTGAGAAAGTCCGACATGCCGCTCCATTGCAGCACGTCGGGAGTTTCGCAAGTCTGTTACGTGTTCAGGTGTGCTGACTGGTCGAAATTCTGTCGGTCTGAGCTCTGACTTGGTTCTGGTCTGACGGGCAAACGCGGATCATGTCAGTGAGTGCGTTTTCGAGACTTGTGTGCTGAAAGCGAAATCCCGTTTCCAGTGCCTTAGCCGGACGAACATCCTGATTGGCCAAAAAAATCTCGCGAGCCAGATCACCAAGCCCCGTGCGCAGTACAGGCCCGGGAATCGGAAGGAAACTCGGACGATGAAGCACTTTTCCTAATGTCTGTGAGAAAGCGCGATTGGTTACCGGTTTGGGTGTAACGCCGTTCAAAGGACCACGGACGGCAGTTTTATCAAGCGCATGTCCGATCAGGCGAACAAGGTCGTCGCGGGTGATCCAGCTCATGATCTGTCGTCCTGAGCCGAACGGACCGCCGATGCCATATTCAAATGGAAACAACATTTGCCCGAGTGTGCCACCGCTTGTGTCGAGGACGATGCCCGTGCGCAGCAACACTGTTCGAATGCCTTGCTCACTGAATCTGCTCGCTTCGGCTTCCCACGCCTGACAAAGTTTTTGAGAAAAACTTCCGTCATCGCGGACGACTGAGTTGTCGCAAACCGGGCGTTTGAGATTTGCACCGTAAACGCCTATCGCGGAGCCGGAGACGACGACTTCGGGACGCGTTTCGAGGCGCTTCACCAGTTCGACAAGATCGCTCGTCATCTGTGTGCGAGAGGTCAGAAGTTTTTGGCGAAAGCGTTTGGTCCACAGCCCGCCGACAATGGGTTCACCGGCAAGATTGACGATCGCGAACAGAGGCGTGTCAGACCTGATCTGATCCAGGCTGGTGATTACCCGGACAGGGTGGGTCAGACTGGCTGCGTTCGCCGGATTGCGCGTGAGGACCGTAACATCAGCGCCAACAGCATTGAGGGCTTCGACCAGACGACGACCAATGAAACCGGTTCCGCCAGTGATCAGTATGTTCTTTGCTTCAAGTTCAGACGCGAGCAAACCTATAGCAGATTTTTCAGGAAGTTTTTTCTGACGCTCGCTTGCCAGCCAGTCTCGCAAGCCGAAACCTGCCACGCCGACTGCACAAGCGATCATGACACCAGACCAGACAGGGCCATGAGGTGCAGACGCCAGACCCGTCGGTTCCGTTGACCAGTGCCAGAGCACCGGAGCGAAAAATGCGAGGATAGCGCCGAAATTGATAGCCAGCAGAGTGTGCAGGACGCGTTCACTCGCCGGAAGCTTTCGTGTGAGGTCTTCTTCGACGAAGTCAGTCAGAGTGATGCCGATTTCCACGAGCATCAAAACCAGAAGCGTACCTGCAAACAGGCCTTTTGGTTCTGTCACGCCGATCAGCGCGAAAACGATGGCATATATAAAGCATCGAATAGAGTGCAGTTTCAGCTCTTTTGCTTGTCCGTGTCGCCAGGGCAACCGCTCTGTGAATTCGTGGTGGAAAAGCGTGTCGAAGCCACCCAGAATAATCTGAACAGATATCAGACACCATAATGTCAGGCTCATTGGTCAGCCCTCCTTCATGTCGTGAAACACAGCGCGCTGAAACAACAGCTCGCCGAAATAGCGGTGATGCAGACGCAAAATGAATTCAAAGGCGCCGTTGCCGATGTCTCGGTGCTCGACCCGAAGAGCGCCAGGGCTCATCCAGCGAGGAAGCCGAAGCTTCATTCCGAAAACATTCAGAAAATAGTCGCAGCTTTGAAAAACCAGTGCCCGGTTCTCCTCGCTGACGCGAAGTGTCATACCGAAAAAGTGACCGACCTGTTCTTCGAGCCCGGTCGGGCCAGCAAAACGTTTCTGACTGGCGATGACCTGAGGAAACCCGTTTTCGCGGCAATAGCTTCGTGTCCAGACTTGCGCGCTTCGATTGCTGCACTCAGTGATGCAGACCATTGCAGATATTGCGTCTTTGCAGCTTTCAACCGGCAAGGGTTGTCCAAACGGCAAAAGACAAAGGGCGAGGACTTTTCCAAGTCCGGAGAGCTGAGTTTCTTCAATCGTGCCACGGTAAACTTCAGCATCCCGGCGGGTGAGGGCATGGCTGAACCGATTGCGTGTCGCCAATGGCAGGCGCTGCCAGGCGTGCTCGCCGAGCAAGGTCCTGTAGCGTGCATCTTCAGGCGCTCCCCGACGTTTTCGAACCGGACTTCCCAGTATCTCTCCATTCAGAACTGGTGCGATTGCGATACTACCCATGACGACCCCCTTTTCTGATATTTCTAATATTTCTGTCGATACAGAAATAATGAGCCAAAATTTTTTGTTGCTTCAGGTCTTTTCTTTGGTTCCCGATTTTGAACCAAAACCCGCAATCGAGACGATTTTATCGCCCATGCGGATCAATCGGAGGAGGACGCCAGTGGGGACTTTGAGCATTTGGCCGTACCAGCGGTCCATCGTGCTTGTGAAGTCAAACATTGCTTCGAGGCGTTGTTTCTGAGCCTTGCTGATGCGCGTATCTGTTTCAGCCTGCTCGAGACAGAATTTCAGGGTTTCGATGGCCGGATCTATTTCGCGGGATTTCCGAACAGCAGCAATTTTCATGGCAACATCCCAGACGTCCGTCTGTGCGATGAAATGATCGCGCCGATCACCCGGCACGGGCTGACGCTGAATGATTTTCCAGCCAAGCAATTCTTTGATCGAGTTCGAAACATTTGAGCGCGCAATTCCGAGAACGTTGGAGATATCTTCTGCAGTCAGCGGCTCTTCGCTGACATAAAGTAGTGCATGTATCTGCGCCACGGACCGATTCACCCCCCATTGGGTTCCCATGTCGCCCCATTGCAGAACGAAGCGCTGAATGGCAGGAGGTAAACTGTCAAAAGATTTTGTAATTTCTGTCATGACAGAAATATATGATGCCGAGTGCGCTTTGAGTCAAGTCAATTTGGAGCGGGGCGGCTTAACTGGTTGCGAGTTGGTGCTGCAGCACGAGGTTGAGAGCGTCATCAAATACGGTGATGTCTGCCTGAGCGCGAGGCGCATTTTCCGATAAATGGCGACGCCAGTGTCGGGCCCCGGGTTCGCCTGCAAATGCGCCAAGCAGGTGACGCGTCATGGCGTGAAGTGGCGTGCCGGCCTTGAGTTCTGCGACCACATAGTCGCGATAGGCCCGAAGGGCAGAAGCGAGATCGACGTGTCGACGTGGTTTGCCGAACAGGCGTTCGTCCACGTCCAGAAGAAGAGCTGGATTGTGATATGCGGCACGCCCGAGCATGACGCCATCAAGATTTTCGAGATGGGGGGCGCACATGTCGAGGTCCGCAAGACCGCCATTCAGAACAATGGTGAGGTCAGGGTGTTCCGCCTTGAGTTCGTGAACAAGTGCGTAGTCGAGTGGCGGAATATCACGGTTTTCCTTTGGCGAGAGGCCTTTGAGCCAGGCTTTGCGCGCATGCACCTGAAACACGGTGACCGGAGCGTTCTTGCGGACCGTTTCAACAAAGCCGAACAGGCGCTGACGCGGGTCGTCGTCATCGACACCGATACGGTGTTTCACGGTTACTGGAATTGTCACGGCATCCGACATGGCCGACAGGCAGTTTGCGACAAGTTCCGGATCGCGCATCAGACAAGCGCCGAATGCGCCTGATTGCACGCGGTCTGAAGGACAGCCGCAATTCAGGTTCACTTCATCATAGCCGAAGTCTTCTGCAATGCGTGCGGCTTCAGCGAGTTTTTCCGGTTCGTTTCCGCCGAGCTGCAAACCAATCGGATGTTCTGCATCCGAATAGCCGATCAGTCGGTTCCGGTCTCCGTGAATGACAGCATCCGCTGTCACCATCTCGGAATAGAGAAGGGCGCATGCGGACAGTTCGCGATGAAAGGACCGGCAGTGACGGTCGGTCCAGTCCATCATAGGCGCGACGGAAAAACGTTGGCTGTGCAGAGTTCGGTTCATGTCGGTTTCAAACGCGGTTATGGCAAAGTTCGTGCGGTCCTTGAGCAGTCAGTTTTCTTTTTGTCTATAACCTGACAGCAGCTGGCTTGGGAATTGATGACGGATTTGGATTTTCTCTGTCATTCGGCAAGTTCTGTGTCAAAACTGTCATAAAGTTTCGATACCGAGGGCTGACTGGAAAGAAGCGAACAGGAACAGTTGATGCAGATTGCCGGTATCGAACCTTATGCACTCATCGGCTTCCTTTTTGCCGCTTACGCCGTCGTTGGAAATGATGCCCTTCAAACGCTGGGTACGTTCATTAACTCCAATAAGCGTCTGCATTGGTCAGTGCTTTTTGCGTTTGCTGCAATCATTCTCGTCGCAACCTTTGCTTATGGCTGGGTGATTAACGGTGGCGATCCGTCTTATGGTCGTCTGTCGAATGAGAGCAAATACCCGCCGATCAGCGTGGAGTGGTATCACTGTCTGCCGCCGCTCGTTCTCCTGGTCATCACGCGGTTTGGTATCCCGGTTTCGACCTCTTTCATGGTGCTGACCATTTTTGCCTCGATTGGTGGACTTGGCTCCATGATCGAAAAGTCGCTCTTCGGCTATGGATTGGCCTTTCTTACAGGCGGCGTGATCTATCTGGTGATTAGTCGTTCTCTCGAAAAATGGTTCGAGAGCAATCCGCTTGATGCCGTGATACCCTACGGATTGATCGCACTGGTCGGTTCCGCGTTCTTTCTCTCACAATACTATGTTTTCGGAACAGTTGATTCTTTGCACACGGCGCTGATCGGCGTCGGGTTCTCCTTGATGGCAGAGGCCATCGCGCTGGCATTCTGTTTCATGCATTCCCGGTCCATGTACTGGGTGATCGTTCAGTGGGTCACAACCGGTTATCTGTGGGCGATCTGGCTTATCCAGGATTTTGCCAATATTTTCGTATTCCTGCCGCGCGAGCTGACGATCGTGCAGGGATTTGGTGCGATGATCGCCATCATGATCCTGCTGGGTGTGACCTTTGCCAATCAGGGCGGTCCGGTGCAGCGCATTCTACGAACGAAGTCGAACGTCACAGACTTGCGATCAGCAACGATTATCGACTTTCTCTACGCCACGCTTCTCTTCTTCTTCAAAGAGCTGAATGATCTTCCAATGAGTACGACCTGGGTGTTCCTGGGTCTCATTGCCGGTCGCGAATACGCTTTCGCGCTGACGCATAAAGTGGTCACACTGACGGCTGCCGTTTTCGATACATTCTCTGACCTGGGTAAGGCGTTTATTGGTCTTGTAATCTCCATCGACCTCGCGGTCGGGCTTCCATTGCTCGCTCGTATGGCCACGGGTGAGGCGGTTTCACTGGAGGGTATCTTCAGCTCGGAACTCTTCTTGTGGTTCGTCGTGATCGCTAATCTCATGCTGCTGGTGACGCTTTACTTCCTGATGCGCAAAGACAAGCCAGCCGCGGCAATCTTCCTTGCTGTCATGGCAATTGGCGCAGCGGCGTTTTTCTCGAGTGTCGGGAAACTGGAAGCCTCAGCCGAAAGACCGGCAGAGCTGGCAACAGATGTTGAGGCCAGTACGCAATAGCGTAGAGGATTAATCTTCAGACACTGCCGTTTTGCTGGCTTTCCTTAAGTTTTTCAGGAAGGCATATCCGCGACCGAGCTCTTCTTCGCCGATTTCAGCTTCGAGAGTGTCCTGCACCGATTTCCATACCGGATAAGCCTTTTCGAGTGTCAGTTCTCCGCGTCTGGTCAGCACGTGAGAGATGGCGCGACCTGTAGAGTTCTTGTCGCGCTCGATCAGATTCGCGGTCAGCAATGGACGTAGATTTCTGGACAGCGTGGACTTCTCGATATTGAGCGCTTCGCCCAGCTCTGAGATGGATTTGAACTGTTGGCTGCTGATGGATACGAGCAGTGTGAACTGCGTGCCGGTGAGGCCTAGCGGCTTCATGGCGTGGTCATACAGCCTGGACACAGACCTCGCCGTCATCAGGGTTCGAAGAGCTGTACAGCGCTTGGCGACATTATTGAGTTCGGTCTGAAATTCGTTGGTCATGTAGATGAGGAGCCACACCTGAACTGGGGTTACAAAACGCGTTTAGTCTTGAGCAACGTGAATAGTGGCGGATTCGTTCCAACTGGTGTAGTGGAGTTTTTGATCAGATGGTCGGGCGGCCGCTGTTCCGGTTCTACCGGAATGGAGGAAAGTCCGGGCTCCATGAAAGCAAGGCGGCGGGTAACGCCCGCCCGGTGAAAGCCGAGGGATAGTGCCACAGAAAGCAAACCGCCGCGAACGCGTTCGCGGTAAGGGTGAAAGGGTGCGGTAAGAGCGCACCGCGGAGCTGGCAACAGTTCTGGCAAGGTAAACCCCGCCTGGAGCAAGACCAAATAGGGAAGGCATCTGGCGTGCTTTTGCGCTGTCTTCCGGGTCGGTCGCGTGAGGTGGTGAGCAATCATCATCCCAGAGGAATGGTCGCCGATCCACGTTAGTGGTGAACAGAACCCGGCTTATAGACCATCTGATCATTTTCATGCTGGGCAGAATTGGGTAAACTAGGGTTAGACCCCGGTTTTCAAGCGATCAGGCGGTAATCAGGGTGTTTATGGCCTGAGCAATTTGTCATCGCACTGAAATTTTTTCTTAAGGTTTTGGGGAGAACTTGGGGCGAGGTTGGTGCGGTCTATATATGGGCGCACCCGACCTGTCAGGCGCAATATATAGTTGCCTGGTGAGGCATGGCGGAGAAATACCGGCACATGTGTTTTCTTTTTGTTCAATTTTAGTTCTCTTAATATTCTGAGCTCGGCGTTATTGGTATCAGGTTCTGCGACCCTCTGCCCATTGTTGCCCAAACTTCCCCATGTTATCCCAATCTTCAGAAGTGATCGGCATATTGGGCTGGTGTTGGTTTTGGAACGGGCATGTTTCTATCGACCTTTGAAGGGAGTATTGATGCGCGCGGACGAGTTCTCGTCCCGTCGAACTTCCGTGCCCTTCTTGGTGGTGAACAGAAATTCTACCTTTACCCCGCATCTGACGGTTCAGGCTTCCTGGAAGCGGGCGGTCAGGAGCTGATGGACGGACATGTCAGCATCTTCAATAACCTTCCGCCAAACTCCCGCGAACGTCAGGCATTTGTGAATGCCATCTTCTCCAAAGGGGGAGAGGTTGCGATGGATCAGGCTGGACGCGCGGTTATTCCACCACACCTGCTGAAGTCTGCGGGAATCGAGAAGGACTTGTTGTTCGTTGGTGCGATGGATCGCTTTCAGATCTGGAGCCCGGAGCGGTATTCAGCTTATGACGCCGAGCAGACCGAATTTGCGGCCAGCAACCAGGACGCGTTGGCTCAGCCTTTCTATCAGGTGCGCGGTATAATCGGTCCGGGAGGTCGGTCATGAGCCACATCCCTGTCATGCTGGACTATGTGATCGAGCACCTCGCGCCATCAGCGGGTGACGTGATTGTCGATGGCACTTTTGGTGGTGGCGGTTACTCGCGTCGCATTCTGGAATCTGCTGATTGTGTGGTCTTTGGCATTGATCGCGATCCTGACGCCAAAGGGCGCGCTGAGCCGCTCGGTTCAGATTTTGGTGATCGCTTCACGCTGCTGAATGGGCCTTTCAGTGAAATGGAGGCGCTGGTCGCTGAAGAGGGTAAATCATCGGTATCCGCAGTTGTGCTGGATCTCGGTGTGTCCAGTTTTCAGCTGGATGAAGCTGGTCGTGGTTTCTCCTTCATGCGTGAAGGCCCGCTGGATATGCGCATGAGCCAGGACGGCATCAGCGCGGCTGATCTGGTCAATCACGCAGACGAAAAAGATCTCGCTGACATCATTTTTCAGTTGGGCGAAGAGCGCGATTCCCGACGGATCGCGCGCCAGATCGTACGCGAACGCGCGGATTCGAGTTTTGAAACAACGCTTCAATTAGCCGATACGGTGGAACGAGCCGTTGGTGGTCGTCGCGGAAAGCGGACGCACCCTGCGACCAAGACGTTTCAGGCTCTGCGAATGTTCGTGAATGATGAACTTGGTGAACTGGCTGGTGGCCTCATGGCTGCTGAACGCCTCCTTGGCGAGGATGGTCGGTTGGTGGTCGTCACCTTCCACTCGATTGAAGATCGCATGGTGAAAAGCTTCCTTGCGGACCGGTCTGGCAAGCAGGAGGGCGGGTCTCGATTCATGCCAGAGCAGGTCGCTTCAGGGCCTGCGCCCAGCTTTGAGAATGTCCGACGCGTGACGGCACCAGATGTGGCCGAGGTGGCTGCAAATGCGCGTGCGCGGTCATCGCGATTGCGGTCCGCTGTGCGCACATCCGCTCCGGCCTGGACGGATGAGTTCGAAATTCCCGTAAACCTGCCATCGCTCTCAGAGGTGTTGTGATGAATCGGTATGTGATGCTTCTCGGTATTGTTGTCGCTGGTTTTCTGGCGATTGGCATGTTTCAGGCGAAATCTGGTGCCGGTGAGGGTATTGAAACCATCAATACGCTGAATGCGGATATTGCATCCATTCACGCTGAAATTGATGATTTGCAGAAGAAATATGAGGCGTTGACCAGCGAATCCCGCATTGCTGAGCTCGCCACGTCGCAACTTGGCATGCAACCAGCCCGGTCCCGGCAAATGATCAATCTGGAGACGGCTGAGGACTATTTCGGTCCACTCGTCTATCCGGAGGATGGCCAATGATGTCGCAATTACTCGAAAGCGAGGCAGCATCACCGCTGCGGGCCAAAGTGGTCGCGGTGAGCCTGTGTCTGGCTTTCGGCGCTGTTGGTATACAGGGCGGGCTGATTGCTCTGGCAGGCGATGCCAAGGAATACAGCCTGTTCGATACGACGGTCAGTGAAGCGCCACAGCTCCGACGTGCAGATATCCTTGACCGAAACGGGGAGCGCCTGGCGACCTCTATTTCCGTGTATTCGCTGTTTGCTGATCCGAGTGCCGTCTGGGATGCAACCGAGCTGGCTGGTGAGCTTGTCGCCATATTTCCGGAGCTTGATTATGATGCGCTGGAATCGCGTCTTGCAGATCGCGATCGACGTTTCATCTGGATTAAGCGCGGCCTGACACCCGAAGAACGCAAAGCGGTCTTTGACCTTGGACTGGCGGGTATTGATTTCCGCGAAGAGGCGCGTCGGTATTATCCGAAAGGCAGTCTCGCGACGCATGTCCTTGGTTTTACCGATGTCGATGGAAAGGGATTGTCTGGCGTGGAGCATGCGCTTCAGACGCGTCTTAGCGAGTCTCTGGAACCGATTCAGCTGACGCTCGATGCGAGTGTCCAATATAGTCTCGAAGCGGAGCTGAGTGCCGCGGCTGTTGAGACCAATGCGATCGGTGGCGCGGGTGTCGTTATGGATGCGCGGACAGGCGAGGTGCTGGGCATGGCGTCCTGGCCGACCTTTGATCCCAACCGTCCACAGGACTCCACAGAGAATGAGCGTCTCAACCGGGCAACCGGTGCTGTCTATGAGCTTGGGTCGGTATTCAAGCCTCTGACCATGGCTGCTGGTATTGATCTTGGCGAGGTTCAGCTTCGCGAAGCGTTTGATGTGCGCAATCCTATCCGCATCGGTTCGCATGCCATCCATGATGACCACCCAGTTCCGAATGGTTGGGCAGCGACACCGACTGCCATTCTGTCGAATTCGTCCAATATCGGTACGGCGCAGATCGGTCTGCGCATCGGCAAGGACCGCCAGGTGCGGTTTCTCACATCTGCTGGGCTGTTTGACTCTGCGCCGCTCAGGGTCTCTGGGAGTGCCTCGCCGCTTATTCCCGATTACTGGAACGATCTGACAACTGCGACTGTGAGCTTTGGTCATGGTATTGCGGTATCGCCCGCAGCATTTACGGCGGCGTTCTCCAGTCTCGCAAATGAAGGTGATTATCTGGCGCCGACCATCGTGAAAGAGGCTGACCCGCTGGACGACCCGCGCGTTCCCGAGCGGATCATGTCTTCGCCAACGGCTCAGGTTGTCGTCGAGATGATGCGCGTGGCAGTGACTGACGGCACCGGGAAAAATGCCGATGTCGTTGGCTATCGCGTTGCCGGCAAAACAGGAACGGCTGAAAAACCCGGTCCGAACGGCTATGATCCGAACCGAAATATGTCATCTTTCGCCGCAGTTTTCCCCGCGGATGATCCGAAATATACCGTATTGATCGTCCTGGATGAGCCTGAGGACGACAATGGTCGTGCCCTGAGTGCTGCATTTTCTGCTGCTCCTGCAGTCGGACGTGTCATTGAACGCATCGCACCTATCCTTGATGTTGTCCCGTATTTCGAGGATCTGAGGCCGACAGGGCCTCAGGCCCGTACGGTTTCGGACAGGAGGTCATTGTGAAACTGAGTGATTTGTTTGAAGGGCAGAATGTTCCTGCAGACGTCGAAATCAGAGGACTGACCGCTGATTCCCGAAAAGTGAAACCTGGCTTTCTCTTCGCGGCGTTGAAGGGCGTTGCGCAGGATGGACGTGATTTCGTTCCGCAGGCGCTCGCCAATGGCGCAGTTGCGGTTCTCAGCCATGACGATGTTGATACCGGTTCTGCCGCGCTTCTGGTGATGGAAGACCCACGCCGTGCGCTCGCTTTGGCGTCTGCGCGCTTTTACGAGCGTCAACCCGAATACATTGTCGGTGTCACTGGCACGAATGGGAAAAGCTCAACGGTCGATTTTCTTCGTCAGATCTGGGCGGACCTTGATCTGAAAGCGGCCAGCCTTGGCACGTTAGGTATGATCGGTCCAAAGGGTAGTGTGGACCTTGGTCACACGACGCCAGATCCGGTCGCCATCCATCATGCGATGGATCAGCTGGTTGCTGATGGCGTGAGCCATCTGGCCATGGAGGCATCGTCTCACGGTCTCGCACAGTACCGGATGGAGGGCGTCCGCTTTGCCGGTGTTGCGTTCACCAATCTCACTCAGGATCATCTCGATTATCACGCGGATTTCGAAGATTATCGTGCGGCCAAATTGCGTCTGTTTTCAGAGCTGGCCGCACCAGGAAGTCTGGCTGTGGTCAATGCGGATAGTCCTGAGACACCGGTATTTGAGGCCGCAGCACGAGATGCTGGTTTGAAGCTTATGTCTGTCGGCTGGCGTGGCGCAGATCTTAAAATCCGTGAACTGGGCCCGCGCGCAACCGGACAGGTCATGGATGTTCTGTACAATGGCGAGGCCTTCGAGATTGAGTTGCCACTGATTGGCGAGTTTCAGGCTTTGAATGCTCTGACGGCCGCAGGTCTCGCCATCTGGCTGGGCGCGGATGCTGAAGGCGTGTTCAAAGCCATGGAGAAGCTGCAGACAGTCAAGGGGCGGCTGGAATTCGTCGGTGAAAAATCCGGCGGAGGCACAGTCTTTGTGGATTATGCCCACACGCCTGATGGTCTGGATGTGCTGTTAAGAGCGGCACGTCCTCACACGGCTGGAAAGCTGGTTCTGATCTTCGGATGTGGCGGTGATCGCGATCCTTTTAAGCGCCCGATGATGGGTGAGGTTGCTCAGCAGCACGCTGATGAGATTATCGTGACAGACGACAACCCGCGTTCAGAGGATCCGGCGTCAATTCGAAGCGCCATTCTTGATGCCTGCCCGGAAGCGACTGAAATTGGTGATCGCGCTGCGGCTATTCGCGAGGGCATTTCCCGCCTCGAAAAAGGTGACACGCTGCTGATTGCTGGCAAGGGGCATGAGACCGGGCAGATGATTGCAGGTGAATTGCTGCCATTCTCAGATCAGGAGACGGCGGCGGAACTGCTGGAGGCGAAGGCATGACCACACCTCTCTGGACTGCAGAAGAAGCTGCTGCTGCGACGGGCGGCAAGGCCATTGGCGACTGGCAGGTTCATGGAATGTCGATCGACACCAGGACAATCCAGTCGGGCGATATGTTTATCGCGCTGAAGGATGTGCGTGACGGACATGACTTCGTTCCAATGGCGCATGAGAAAGGCGCAGGCGCATGCCTTGTGTCCCGTCATATGGACGGCATTCCGGCGCTTGAAGTTGATGACACGCTGGTTGCGCTGGAGGATCTTGGCCGTGCTGCAAGAGCCCGGAATGGCGGCTTCAGCTGCGCAATCACGGGCTCGGTCGGAAAGACAAGTGTCAAGGAAATGCTCGCGCAGATTTTCCGTGCCCATGGTGCCGCGCACTGGAACGTCAAATCGTTCAACAATCACTGGGGCGTGCCGCTGACACTGGCGCGCATGCCGCGCGAGACCGAGCGAGCTGTCTTCGAGATTGGCATGAATACGCCAGGAGAGATCGAGCCGCGCTCTTTGATGGTGAAGCCGCATGCGGCGCTGATCACCAAGATTGCGGCCGCGCATCTTGAAGGCATGGGGTCCGAAGAAGGTGTGGCGCTGGAAAAGTCAGGCATTTTCGCGGGCCTTCAGCCGGGTGGAACAGCTATTTTGCCGGCGGATGATGCCTTCTTTGATTTTTTGTCGGACAAGGCTTCTGCCTATTGCCCGACAGCAAAAATCCGAACCTTCGGAACGGCCAACGCGGATGCTGTGTACCGGTCGAGCCTGTCTGATGGCGTTATGTCGACTTATACGGTTTCTCTGGACGGCGAAGATGTGCAGGTGAGCATCAATGCCGTCGGAGAGCATTGGGGGCTCAATATCGCTGCAGCGCTACTGATGTCAGTGAGTGCAGGAATTGAGCTTCAGGCTGCAGCAGATGCATTGTCAGGTTATGCCCCTCCGGAAGGGCGTGGCAATGCGGAATGGTTGTATCTTGCCGATGGTGGCCGGGCTCTGATGGTCGATGATGCGTATAACGCCAATCCCGAAAGCATGCGTGCCGCATTGGCGGGTTTTAAACAACGAGTGGCAAAGCGTCGCATTATCGCCCTTGGGGAGATGAAAGAGCTGGGCCCGGACGCAGACTCCCTGCATGAGGAGCTCGCGACACCCCTTCTCGCCTGTTCTCCGGACCATGTCTTCCTCGTTGGCGAAGGCATGAAACCGCTTGCTCGGGCGTTGGATGGCAAGGTGCGAGTCGATTGGGCAGAGACGAGTTCTGCAATCCAGAAAAAGGTTAATAACTTATTAATTTCCGAGGATGCGGTCTTGATCAAAGGGTCGAATGCTTCCGGTATGCGGGCATTGGCCGATGGGCTCCGCAAAGAGAGCCGTGAGTGGTCTGACGAGAAAACGGGCGTGGAACTGGGCTGATGCTATACGATCTTTTTTCTTCATTTGCTGATCAATACAGCTGGCTTAACGTCCTGAATTATACGACTTTCCGAACCGGACTGGCGTTTGCGACGGCCTTTATCCTGTGCCTCATCATAGGTGCGCCAATGATCAACTGGCTGCGCCGTCGCCAGAAGAAAGGCCAGCCAATTCGGGAAGATGGTCCTGAGAGCCATTTGCTGACGAAAAAGGGTACGCCGACTATGGGCGGTTTCCTTATTCTGCTTGGTATTTCGGTTGGCACGCTGCTCTGGGCCGACCTCAATAATGAGTACATCTGGATCGTTCTGTTCGTGACCGTCGGATATGGTCTGATCGGCTTTCTTGATGACTTCACGAAAGTCACCAAAGGACATGCTGGCGGTCTGTCTGGCAAATCACGGCTTCTGGCCGAGTTCGTGATTGCTGGTGTTGCCGTGGTCTGGGTGGCGCGATATGCGCCGATCGCTGCTGAGGAATCTGCGCTTCTGCGTGAGGCACAAAACCTTTTGCCGGTTCTGATTCCCGAAGGGTTTGAAACGTCACTGACCATTCCATTCTTCAAGGATGTGCTGATCAATCTGACGATTTACGGCTTTGCCATTTTTGGCGCCTTCGTGGTCGTGGGCGCGGCAAATTCTGTGAATCTGACCGACGGCCTTGATGGTCTGGCGATCGTGCCGGTTATGGTTGCAGGCGCGACCTTCGCGCTGATCGCTTATATCTGCGGAACTCCGCGGTATGCCGACTATCTCTATCTGATCAACACGCCAGGTACGAGCGAGCTGACTGTGCTGTTCGGTGCGCTGTTCGGATCGGGCCTTGGGTTTCTTTGGTATAATGCGCCGCCTGCAAAGGTGTTCATGGGTGATACCGGGTCACTCGCGCTTGGCGGAATGATCGGGACTGTTGCCGTCTGCACCAAGCACGAAATTGTTCTGGCGATTGTCGGCGGCATCTTCGTCATGGAAGCCCTGTCTGTCTTTGTACAGGTGGGCAGCTTCAAGCTGACCGGCAAGCGCGTCTTCCGCATGGCGCCAATCCACCACCATTTTGAAAAGCTCGGCTGGGCTGAGTCCACGGTTGTGATCCGCTTCTGGATCATCTCTGTCGTGCTCGCGCTCATCGGCCTCGCAACATTGAAGCTGAGGTAGACAAGAGCCGTGATCCCTATTCGTGAATTCGCAGGACAGTATGTAGCTGTGTTCGGCCTTGGCCGGACAGGGCTTGCAACTGTGCGCGCGCTACAGGCGGGCGGTGCGAAAGTGCATGCATGGGATGACAATGAAATCGCGCGGGATCGAGCGGTAGAGCAGGGCTTTGATCTCGTCGATATCAACAAGCGTGACTGGCAACAGTATTCCGCGCTGGTTCTCTCGCCGGGCATTCCTTATCGGTATCCAGAGCCGCATCGCGTTGTGAAACTCGCTCGCATGGTAGGCGTGGATGTTATCGGCGATATGGAGCTGTTTGCCCGCGCCGTGAACGATCTGCCTGAGCATGCGCGTCCAAAAATTGTGGGTATTACCGGCACGAACGGAAAATCCACTACGACCGCGCTGATTGGCCATATTCTGCGCAAAGCCGGGAAAGATGCGCGCGTTGGCGGAAACATTGGTGTTGGCGTTCTGGATATGGCGCCGCTTCATTCCAACTCCATTTACGTGCTGGAGCTCTCTTCCTATCAGCTGGACCTGATCGAGAGCCTCAAATGCGACGTCGCTGTGCTGTTGAACATCACGCCGGATCATCTCGAGCGCCATGGCGGCATGCAGGGCTATATCGATGCCAAAGCTCGCATCTTCAACAATCAGACGCGGCAGGACTTCGCGGTCGTCGGAATGGATACCATGCCGAGCCAGATCATGATGGCGCGACTGTCGATGAAGCAGCGTCAGAACTGTATTGGTATTTCGTCTGAATTTGCGCTTGGTCGCGGCATAAGCGTCGTCGAAGGACAGCTGTTCGACAGTCAGAATGGCAGAGCCTCTTCGGTTGGCGATCTCAGAGAGATCAAGACGCTTCCGGGGCAACACAATTACCAGAACGCTGCAGCGGCCTATGCGGCCTGCCGTGCCCTGGGGCTTGATGCGACGGTCATCATGGAAGCCATGGCGAGCTTCCCGGGGCTGGCGCATCGTCAGGAAGTTGTCGGCAAGGTTGGCAAGGTGACTTTCGTAAACGACTCCAAGGCGACAAACGGTCAGGCCACCGTTCAGGCACTTCGCAGCTATTCGCGGGTTTACTGGATCGGTGGCGGTGTGCCGAAGTCAGATGGGTTGGCTGACGTTCGTCCTTACTTCAATCACATTGCCAAAGCCTATCTGATCGGTGATGCGCAAAAACAGTTCGCTCGTGAACTCGGTGATGACGTGCGCCATGTGAATTGCGGAACGATGCGCCGGGCGATTGCTGAGGCTCTTCACGATGCACACGCATCTGACGAGCCAGATCCGATCATTCTGCTGTCACCAGCATGCGCCAGTTTCGATCAGTTCCGGGATTTCGAAGATCGCGGAAATGCCTATAAGCAACTGGTTTCGGAAATGATGACTGAAACTGAAAAGCTTCGGGCGTCACTGGTATGACCACCATCGCCCGTTCGGACAAATCATGGTTTGCCGAATGGTGGCGCACCGTTGATCACGGCATACTGACTGGCGTAGCGGTGCTGTTATCCTGTGGTTTGTTATTGTCGTTGGCGGCTGGCCCGACGGCCGCTGACCGTATCGGATATTCGGATCCGTTCTATTTCGTCATTCGCCATGCCGTTTTCGTGGCTGTCGGTATTGGGGTGTTTCTCGGCACATCCATGCTTTCGGACCGTTGGGCGAGGCGGGCATCTATCGCCGTATTCCTGGGCGCTTTCTTTCTTTTGGTCGCCATTCTGGTGATTGGTTATGAGACCAAAGGCAGTCAGCGCTGGTTGCGGTATGCCGGGTTCTCTTTGCAGCCGTCTGAGTTTGTGAAACCAGCCCTGATTGTGGTCACCGCCTGGCTTTTGGCTCAGCGCCGTGATCTTCATACAGTTCCGTGGACGTTGATTGCCTTTTCTCTGTTTGCCTCAACCATAGCGCTTCTACTTTTACAGCCGGACGTCGGACAGACGATTCTGTTGACGGCGAGTTATCTGGTTGCATTTTTTGTCTCCGGGCTACCGCTCTATTGGGCGCTTGGCTTCGGCGTCGGCGGCATTGGCACGGCGGTGCTGATGTATTTCACCTTCGATCATGTTCGCTATCGGGTGGACTCATTTCTCGATCCGTCGAACGCGTCTTACCAGCTTCAGCAGGCGCATGAAGCGATTTCACGCGGCGGGTTGCTGGGAGTCGGTCCGGGCGAGGGCAGGGTGAAGTATTTTCTGCCTGACCCGCATACAGACTTTATTTACGCGGTTGCTGGCGAGGAGTTCGGTTTTCTGGCCTGCCTTGGCATACTGATTATCTTTCTGGTCATTGCGCTTCGCGGCATGTTGGCCGCCGCGCGTCGGGCCGACCCGTTTGTCAGATCTGCCGGGACGGCGCTTTTCTTCATGTTTGGCGCTCAGGCCATGATCAATATTGGTGTGAATGTCGGCCTGTTGCCGACCAAGGGCATGACGCTTCCACTGATCAGCTATGGCGGGTCGTCCATGCTGGGTACTGCGCTGACCCTCGGACTTGGCCTTGCTTTGACCCGAAAACGGGCGGAATTTCATCCCGGAATCATGTAAGCCTCTCTCCTGAACAATCGAGAGATACACATGACCTCTTCAAAACTCGTTGTCATTGGTGCCGGCGGTACAGGCGGGCATATGTTTCCGGCGTCTGCATTTGCTGCTGAAATGAAGGCGCGCGGCTGGCGCGTGGGTTTGATGACTGATGAGCGCGGACGTCGCTATACAGACGGTTTTCCGGCGGACTGGATTGTCAACGTGAAGGCAGCGACTTTTGCCAGCAAAAGACCAGACAAGCTGTTGTCGTCTGGTCTGAAAATTTTCTCCGGCATTGGCGAAGCGAAGGCAAAGCTCAAGGCTGAACGGGCTGATCTGGTTGCGGGATTTGGCGGCTATCCCGCCTTTCCCGCACTGATGGCGGCTTCACAGCTGAAAACGCCGATCATCATCCATGAACAGAATGCGGTTCTGGGGCGCGTGAACCGCTTCTTTGCCAAGAAGGCGAAGATTGTTGCCTGTGGATTTGAGCGGCTGGACCGTCTGCCAGATGCAGCACTGCCGAACAAACGCGTCGTGGGTAATCCCGTGCGCAAGCCGATCCTCGACATGCGCGATGCGCCATATCCATCGGTCGAGCCGGGCGCGCCACTGCAGATTTTGATCACGGGCGGTAGTCAGGGGGCGCGATTGTTCGGTGATGTGATTCCGCCTGCAATCTGCGCTCTTCCTGATGATATCCGCTCGCGCCTGAAGGTCGTTCAGCAAGTCCGCGAAGAGCAGCTAAAGGCAGTGACTGCGCTCTATGAGGCTGCGGGGATATCAACGCAGCTTTCGCCATTTTTCTCGAATATGCCGGAACTGCTTGCGGGCTCGCATATGGTCATCGCGCGGTCTGGCGCCTCCAGTGTGACAGAGCTGGCCGTCGTTGGACGTCCCGCCCTGCTGATCCCGCTGGCAATTGCCATGGACGATCATCAGACAGGCAATGCTGAAGCCATGGCGGCAGCAGGCGGCGCGGATGTGGTTCAGGAATCAGAGCTGAGTGCGCACACGATTACTGAGATCCTGACCCAGAGATTTTCAGATGGCGAAGGGCTGAAAGCACGGGCCGAGGCAGCAAAATCTGTCGGTATGTATACAGCGTCTGAAGACCTTGCTGATCTGGCGGAAGGTCTCACCTGATGAAGCGTCTCATAGTGCCGATGATTATGTTTGGAGTTGTCGGGACGATTATGACGCTAGTGTTTTTCCAGAGCCATTTGACTTTAAACCGACTTGAAACAAGCGGCGTGACCGTGGTTGCAGATGTGGTCGACATCGAACGTCGCCGGAAACGGAAGGCGTACAGAAAGGTCCAGAAATATAAGTATTATGCCGATCTTGAATGGTTCTCTTCAGAAGGAGAACGCAACTTTCGGAGCGATGTGCGCATTTCGCCGGATACTGCGCTTGGTCGTCTGAAAAGTGGTCGTCAGATCAAGATAAGATATTTGCCCGGACATCGTCGCGATCCGGTTCCGGTTGCCGAGCTTTCGGACAAAAAGCGGGATAGCCTGGTCTGGACATTTATTTCAGCCATTTGTGCTCTGACAGGCTTCGTGGTGGGTGGACTAGCATTTTTTCGAACGCGCAGAGGCTGATTTTTTCCTAATAAACGCTCTCACCATCCAGACGGAATGTCACAAAGGGCGTTGAGCGTGAGAAGATGAACGTCTGAGTGTCATCATAGAGACGGACATTCACAATGTTCACCTGATCTGGCGGAAGGTCTCATCGATACCTAAATCTCCTGTGGAGACACGGTATGTCGAAATATCTCGCGGGGATTTGTGTACTTGCGCTGTTATCAGCCAGCATTTGGTACGCTTTACAGCCACGCGTAATCGACTTGGCAAAGCGCAATCCGCGAAGTTCCTTCGTGGTCTATGATGCGCAATTATTCCACCCAGAGACTTGCATTCAACTGGCGAAGGACTTGAAGCGCGCCTTGAGAACGACCGTCGCTTACGATTGTTCAAACCAAGCATCAATCATACGGAACGCGGAGACAACTAAAGCTGTATTCTGGTTTGACTGGTGTGACGCTCATTCGGAAAGTGCGAACGAAGTAGATGTCGTTTTTGAACGCATCGCTCGGACATATCAAACCGAGCCACAAGTGATCCGTCTTGTCGCTTGTGATTGGTGAGTTAGTAAACGCTCTCACCATCCAGACGGAATGTCACAAAAGGCGTTGAGCGCGAGAAGATGAACGTTTGAGTGTCGTCATAGAGACGGACATTCACAATGTTCACCTGATCAGAATGAACGTCCATGAGCGCGGTTGCGCGCATCACATAGAGCTCCTCTTGAGGCAGGGCGTCTGCAGTCTGATAAATCCAGACATAACCGTCATCAATTTCCCCGCCAACCAGTTCCAGATCCACGGTCTTCCCGCCATGGCGAAGAGAAAAGCGCTCTGAGATATAGTCGCCGAACAAGGCTTGAGCTTCGGCGTCTTCCTTGATGGACAAGGTTGGCTCATAGAGCGCCTGAATCAGATCTTCAGCATCAATGATCCGATAGCGATGGACGACTTCGGTCACCTGAGTGCGTTCGTTGAAGCTGACCTCAATATTCGCTTCTTTGCGCGGATGCGCGTGTGCCGCCTGCAAGGGTGCACACCAGAGGATTATCAGGCTGAAGAGAAACTGTTTCATCGGTACAAATACATACGCCTTCCCCTCAGAGAGGAGAAGGCGTCAATGCAGTGGGATTGAAGTTTATTCGGGGCCTGTGGCGCCTTCGAGCTCAGCGGCGGTGGCAGGATCTTCATCCAGGCCTTCACCAGCTTCTGCTGCGTCTTCGGTTTCTTCTTCAACTTCTTCGAGTTCGGTTTTGATATCCT
>NZUJ01000066.1 GCA_002701295.1 Ponticaulis sp.
GTGTGCGCATTGTGTGTCGCGATTTGCGGGTAAATGTTTGGAGCGGCTTCCATAAGGAGGCGCACGCAATGCAGATAGTTGAGATCGGTCGCGTCCTTTGTGGTGAAGACCGGGAAGTCCTCAACGCCTTCGATCTGGCAATGCTTGATTTCTGTGTCCCAGTAAGCCCCTTTGACGAGACGCACCATGAGACGACGTCCGGTATCTTCTGCCAGCTTGCGCAGATTGCGTATAACCAGCGGTGCACGCTTCTGATAGGCCTGAACAGCAAGGCCTAGACCTTTCCAGCCTTCCAGAGACGGCTCATGAGCGAGGCGTTCGATAATCTGCATCTGGATGACGAGCCGATCGGCTTCTTCGGCGTCCAGACACAGGTGAATGCCGCGTCGATGCGCCATTTCACAAAGCTCCAGCACGCGAGGATAAAGCTCCTTCATGACCAGCTCTTCGTGCAGCACGTCATACCGCGGGTGAAGGGCTGACAGCTTTACCGAAACACCATTCTCGAGTTCAGGTGGATGACCTTCTGTGGCATCATCGATGGAGCGGATGGATGTCTTATAGGCTTCCATATAGCGATCAGCGTCAGCCGCCGTGCGTGCGCCTTCGCCGAGCATGTCGAATGAGAAGTGTGCGGCTTCGTCTTCGCGGATCATTTTCTTGCCGCGCTTGATGGCTGCTTCGACAGTTCGTCCGAGTACGAACTGTTCACCCATGATGCGCATGGCCTGCATCATGGCGGCGCGGATTACAGGCTCACCGCTTTCGCGCACAAGGCTCTGGACGAATTTTGCCGGGCTACGGACAGCGTCAGCTGATGGCCCCAGAACGCGACCTGTCAGCATAAGGCCCCATGTAGAGGCGTTGACCAACCAGCTTTCGGACTGATTGAGGTGGGAGGACCAGTCACCAGACCGGATTTTCTCCGCAATCAGATCATCCCGGGTTTCGGCATCGGGGATGCGGATAAGTGCCTCAGCGAGGCACATAAGGGAAATGCCTTCCTGATTGGACAGGCCGAACTCCTCCAGAAAGGATTCCATCATCCCCTTACGGCGCGCATTGGCGCGCGCAGTCAGGACCATTTCCTGGCCGATGCGCACAGCCTCTTTGCGCTGTCCTTCGCTAAGGGGTTCCGCCTCAAGAACGGAGGTCACAACCTCTTCTTCCGGGGCATATTTGTCTTTATCTATTTCGTTCCAGTCGATGCCGGATGCGGGTTTGGTGTCGAAAGCCATAATTCCTCCATCACGGTTGAGGTTGCCCCGAAGTCCAGGCACTTCAAGGGGCAAGCGCGGAGATCGGGTGAAAATTTCTATCGATCGATTCAGCGCAAGGGAGTTCTACAACAATTTTGCCGAAAAGCTTGTCTTATTCGGCCAAAAATTCGCGAATAGCGGAAACAAATTCGCAGGCTGCGGGTTCGCCCTCAAGCAATAAGTGGTTGGCGCTTTCGAGCGTTACGAGACGCGCATTTGGAATAACCGAGGCAAGTTCGCGCGCTGTTGTCCAGGGGATGCGCTGGTCTTCTCTTGAATGAAGAATGAGGGTTGGCACAGAAATCTGCGGAAGCAGATGTTCGACGTCAATATCGCCAAAAGCTGATAGAAACCGAGCGGCGTTCGATGCAGATGTTGTCTGGCGCTGAAAGTCATCAAACCAGTGACGCTGAGCGGGGCTTGCTGCTGGCATAAAGGTGGTCGAAAAAATGCGTCGATAGGCCGGGTTTTCACCACCCCATCCTGTTCTGACGAGGGTCATCACGGCTTCGCGTTCGGCTATTTGCTCCGGCGTGGAATGCTTGCGCCATCCAGCAGGATATCCGCCAAACAGGATCAGCTTGGTCACGCGTTCAGGATGCCTGCAGGCGTATTCTATGGAGACTGCTGCACCTTGCGAGATCCCCAGAAGCGGGAATTTCTTGAGACCGATCGCATCGACCACCGCTTCCAGATCGGCCACGAACGCTTCCTGAGAGATTTCGGGCACGTCCCAGTCAGACAGGCCATTGCCGCGTTCGTCATACCGGATGAAGGTATTTTCTGTCGCGAGAGCGCGGAAAAGCGGACTCCAGATCGGGGCGTCCCAGTCGAGTTCCAGATGGGTGAGCCAGTTGGCAGCTTTTACCAGAGGGGGGCCGGAGCCGACGCTCGCATAAGCGATTGAGACACCGTCATTTGTTTTGCAGAAGCGTACCGTTTGTTTTGGGACTTCTTTCGCTACCTCGCCGGCGGTTTCGGCAGAGTCATTCATGTCCGCATTGCTGACCGGCGGAAGGGCGGAAAGCGGGTGGTAGTCCATATTGGCTTCGCGAAAACGCGCACTGAACCGGTTCTTTTCCGATACAAAATCCCGCTCGCGTCCAAGACGTTTCAGACAGAGCAGGATCGCGTTTGCTGCGGTGACGGAATATGGCGATTGTTCAAACCAGTTCCGCGCAAATCCAAGCGCCATGTCTGGCGAAATATTGGGATGTTCGATCACTTTCATGGAGTGATTGTCGATGAACTTCCGCACCTTTTCCCGCTCACTTCTTAACCAGAGCATATAAGTCATATTCTCAGGCAGCTCGAGGCCTTCGAGGAGGAGCTGAGCGTTCAAATAGTCCAGTGCGGCCTTCACTTCGTCAATCTCAGAGGACGGATCGCGAACAATGTCCATCTTCACATGAAGGTCGATCGCAATGGTGCTGTGATCGAGTTCGACCCGCTCCCGGTCCGTAATCAGGCGCTCGCTCTCGTCATCGTTGAAGACTTGCCGGATTTTGGTGAGCGACCAGCGCAGCGCGCCTTTCGGGTCGTCAGGCATATCCCAGAACACATCAATCAGATGATCCCGCCGCTGAGATCCCGGGGTCAGAAGCAGGACGCCAATTAATGCACGCGTCTTGCGAGATGTGGGCAGATGTATCCGCTTGTCACCCTTTTCGATGACAAAATCTCCCAAAATTCTCGCAGTCATGCAGGACAAAATTTCTCTCCAGTCGAAAAACGGGGGCCAAGTTCAACAAATTCAACGGTCGTTCAAACGTTCTGTCAAACGATGAGGCACCAAAAGCCGGTCACTGCCCAATAACGAGGCATTCATCATTGAGGAATGGAAAAATGAAAACTATCACAATCACCGCTTTGGTTGCCGCTTCTGCACTTCAACTGAGCGCAAATGCAACCCCTGAATTTGCTTTTGAGTTCACCTACGACGTCTCTGAACTGCATACGCTTGAAGGTCGCGATCAGCTGATCGAGCGCCTGTCTGAACGCGTAGAAGACGAATGTGCTGACAAGCGTTTCAACTCGGTTCTAAAAAATCGCGAGATCACAAAAACCTGTGTTTCCGACACGCTCAAGAGCACGCTTCTGAAGCTTGAAACTGACGCAAACGGCGCGGTCGCTTTCCGTTAAATTGATCCCCGATGCACAACTCTGCCCGGTTGTGTATACCCCGAAGTGAGCCGGTCACCTCCAGTGCCGGCTCACGATTTCGGTGGGCATATGCGAACTCACTTCACGCGCTGCCTTGCTTTTGGCGTCATGTTTTGAAAAAGCTGACGGTTCAGTAGCCAGCGGGATGTGACCCGGGAGAGTTCGCAATGAAAATCATGCTCATCACCGATGCCTGGCATCCTCAGGTCAATGGTGTGGTCCGGACGCTCAACCGCGTGATCGAGGAAAGCGAAGAAATGGGGCACGTTTTTGAAGTTGTGTCCCCGAATGACGGCTTCAAAACCATCCCGCTCCCGACCTATAATGAAATTCAGCTGGCAATCGGCGCACGCAAGCAGATTGAAGAGCGCTTCCACGCGTTTGAGCCTGAGGCCGTGCATATTGCGACTGAAGGCACGCTGGGCATGGCTGGCCGGTCTATGTGCCTCAAGAACAAGATGCCGTTTACAACCAGCTATCACACGCGCTTTCCGGAATATATTTCCGCGCGATTTCCAGTGCCCGTTGGTGTGGGCTATTCTTTCATGAAATGGTTCCACCGGTATTCCGGTCACATCATGGTCGCGACGCCGTCCATGCGTGAAGAGCTGGAAAGCCGTGGTTTTGGCAATGTCGTCGCCTGGTCACGAGGCGTTGATACCGAACTGTTTCACCCCTCCAAACGTGAGACCATGCTAGATCCGTATGAGGGTCTGGAGCGCCCCATTTATCTCAATGTCGGCCGTGTGGCTGTCGAGAAGAATATTGAAGCTTTTGTCGAGCTGGACCTGCCGGGTACAAAAGTGGTTGTCGGTGATGGGCCGCAGCGTGAAGAGCTCGAAAAGAAATATCCGAATGTTCGATTTCTCGGTGCCAAATTTGGTGACGAACTCGCCGCATGCTTCGCACACTCAGACGTTTTTGTATTTCCGAGCCTTACAGACACATTCGGTCTTGTGATCCTTGAGGCAATGGCTACAGGCACGCCTGTGGCGGGTTATGAGGTGCCGGGACCGAAAGATCTGATCCCTGGCTCGAATGCCGGGGCTATTTCAAACGATTTGCGTGAAGCGGCTCTGGCTTGTCTGGACATGGATCGCACCGTTTGTCGAACCTATGCAGAAGGCTATTCCTGGAGAGCGTGCGCCGAGACCTTCATCGAAAATCTGGAGCCGCTGCCGGTTCCGGAGCGCCGACGTTTCTGGAAGCGGTTGCGGAAGATACGTCGCCGTGAGCAACGGGATCAAGAAAGCGTGCTTTAGACTTTGTTTCAGGCTTCTGTCTGGTTCAATTTGCGGCAAACCAGCCTGAAGGTGAGAAATCCTTGCGGGTTGCTTGCCTGAATTCAGATGACTGACCTATAGAGCCGATAGTTTCTGTAACAATTTGCCGGATATTTCATGTCTGAGGAAACCGTCTCTGAGCCTGCGCCGCCGTCTTCCTATCCGGTGATCAGCCATAAATGGTATGAGGACGTGCTTGCTGTGCTGTTCGCAGCGCTGCTGATCGGTACGGCGGTTGTCTTCTACACAGAGGCTCAGCTTGTCACGGGTGGTGTTTCGGGCCTGTCGCTGGTGCTGTCTTATGTGTTCGAAGATGTCAGTTTCGGAACGTTTTTCTTTTTCCTGAATATGCCGTTCTATGCGCTGGCCATTATTCGCATGGGCTGGCGGTTTACGATCAAGACGATCGCTGCCGTTGGATTGGTTTCAATCTTCCCAACCTACATGGCGGATCTGTTTGTGATCGACACTGTGCATCCGGTGTTCGCAGCAGTCTTCGCCGGAGCTCTGGTGGCGATGGGGATGATCGCCCTGTTTCGGCATGGCTCTGGAATTGGAGGGGTCAGCATTCTGGCGCACCTGCTTCAGGAGAAAGGCGTCATGCGAGCAGGCTGGTTCCTGCTGGCTGTCGATCTGACGATTCTTGCGGGGGCGGCTTTTGTTCTTCCCATACCGAACCTGATCTACTCCGTGATTGGCGCGGTCGTTCTGAATGTCTTTGTTGGTATGAATCACAGGCCGGGTCGCTATTTCGGAAAGTGATGTGCCTGGCTCAAAACGCAGCGTGGGCTTTACACATTAACTTGTGTTGACAATTTTTCAGTAACCGAATGTCCTTGAGTTCAAACCCGACACAGAGCGGGTGAGCGAACAAGATAAATCCGGACTTGGGAGGACTTATGAACTGGAAAACGCTGACTGCCGGACTGGCAGTCTTGTCATTGAGCGCGCCTGCGCTGGCTGACCATCACGAAGAAAAACCTGCGCCAAAAGTGGTATTCTCGGCAACTCAGGATGTCGACACGGCTGTCGTTGAGACACCAAAAGGCACACTTGTCGGTGAAAAAGTGGGCGACGTGAATGTGTTTCGCGGCGTTCCGTTTGCCCAGCCACCAGTTGGCGATTTGCGTTGGAAGCCGCCTCAGCCTGTCGAGGCCTGGGATGGCGTTAAGACCGCAATTGAATTTCAGGCGCCATGCCAGCAGCCACAATTGCAGGACCCGTCCGAACCCAATGGCGGCGGTGTTGTCGGTGTGAAATCCGAAGACTGCCTCTATCTGCAGGTTTATGCGCCCGCAAATGCGGAAAAAGCACCCGTCGTTTTGTGGATGCATGGCGGCGCGTTCTTCCTCGGAGCAGGGCATCTGGGGTCTTATGTCGGCATTGAAAACGCCAAAAAGGGCGTCATTACGGTACCGATGAATTATCGACTGGGGCCGTTCGGATATTTTGCGCATCCGAGCCTGACAGCTGAGGGTGACGCCACTGGCGCCTATGGCGATATGGACGCCGTGGCGGCGCTGGAATGGATCAAGGAGAATATTGAATCCTTTGGTGGTGATCCCAGCAATGTGACGATTGCCGGTCAGTCGGCCGGTGGATTCCTTGTCATGAATCTTCTGTCGAATGAGTCAGCAGAAGGTCTGTTCCAGAAGGCTGTTGTTCAATCTGGTGCAGGGCTTTCAGACGGCATGCCGTTGGCTGATGCGGAGGAGAAAGTTGCCGCTGGTCTGCCGAATATCGGTCTCCCTGAAGATGCGAGCGCGGAACAACTTCGGGCAATCAGTGCACAGACATTGGTTTATGACCCGACCTACCGATCTGGTGTTGTGGGAATCGTTGATGGCAAGTTTGCGTCATCGACAACCAAAGCGGCCATGGAGTCTGGGACGGAAACCGATGTGCCAATTCTTCTTGGTTCGAACATGGGCGAGCGCGGGTTCAGCCGTGCGAAGCTGGTGGCCGATATGGCTGGCGATGAAGGGGCGGGCACGTTCCTCTATAACTTCCAGCATCAGGCCGCTTTCCGCGATGATGCCTGGAAGAATGGTCCGATCCACTCTGCTGAGCTGATGTATTCCTTCGATACGCTTGATACGTCTTCCTGGGCGCGCGGTATTGAGGATATCGAGGCTGAGAGCGCTTATGCGGATCTTGTCAGCTCTTGTTGGATTGCCTTCTACAAGATGGATCCCATGGACAAGACGATCTCCTGCGCGGATGGCTTTGAATGGCCAGCCTATACAGAAGAAAGCGATGCGGTCGCGATCTTTGGTGAGGAGATCACCGTTGGTAAGGCATCTGCTCTGCCAGACGGGCCGCAAAGCTGATCTGATCAGAAAACCAGAAGACTTGATTGCCGCCTTCAGACGAGGGCGGCAATTTTTTGATAGGCGTCTGCTGCGTTTTGAAGTGCGGGATTGAACGCAAAGCTCTCGCGTTCGTCTTCCTGATCGTTACGCCGTGAGGCAGGCGTAGACTCTTTCTGACCTGGCGGGCCGGTCTCTGCAAAGGGACTGTTATTTGAAGGCTCGGACCCGTTTGATGATGACGCGGTTTCAGGCGTTCCGGCGAGTGGCGAACTGGTCTCTGGTCCATCAGTTTCACTGGACGGATTGAGTTGTTCTTTAAGCTCGTCAGCCTTTTGTGCGGCGAGTTCTGCTTCAGCTTGCCGGATTTGCGCTGCTGCGGCCTGCGCAACTTTGCGGTCCTGACCAGAAGGCTCTGCGGGCGCTAGCGCTGCGGCCTGCACAGTGCGAAGTTTGTCGATGGTCGCTTGCGGATCGCCCTTAATCGGTGAGGTGTCGATGGAGACCTCTCCTCCAATAGCGTAGCGCTTGCCATCAGGGCCGGTTTGGTAGGAATACGATGGTGAGCCTGCAAAGCTTCCGCCTGCTGCGGCATGGGCTGCTTCATGTGCGCGTACTTCTGCGTCGCGCTCTTTCAGCTCTGCGACCTGCGCCTGCTCTTCTTCACTGAGTTCGGTGTCTTCAGTCGGAGAGGCGGCTGCTGGTTTGCAGGTCGTGCAAATGCCGGCTGCGCACTCAGCACATTCCTGCGTATTCTCGCTCGCATTTGTCTGATTGACGGTGGTTGCTGAGACCTGTCCGGCAGACGCCGCGAGAACGGCCGAAGCAGAGATCTGTACGCGATCAATTGGCTCGGCAGGGCGCGTGTTCTCAGCCTGCGGTCTCGGTGATCCCGGATAGGGACTGCCTGAACCAGCGAATGGGAAATTTGCAAAGCCTGTGGCGGTAATCTGCATATCTCATCCTGCGAAACTGAACGTGTGCATTTTCGCGCAGACGCGTTTCAGTCAGATGACCGGGATGAAAGGGAATCGCCAGATTGTCTTCAGGAGGCAGAAACCATGTTTTTGCAAAAATTCCGCGCAAGAGCAGAGAGAAGCCCGACGCCAGTCATCAGCACATCATCGTTGAAGTCATAGTGCGGATTGTGCAGCGGCGCAGAGGTTTCGCCATTTCCAAGCCATATGTACGCGCCGGGAACGTGCTCCAGCATAACGGCGAAATCTTCAGAGGCCATGCTGGGCCGGAAGGCGGTATCGACATGGGTGTCGCCAACAAGCTCAGCTGCAGTTTGTGCGGCGAAGCCTGCCTCCTCAGGCGTGTTGATGGTGGAGGGATATCGCGTGTGATAATCTACCACGGCTTTGCCGCCGTGGGCGGCAGTGATCTGTGCAGTGAGGCGGTGAATTTCATCGCGAAGCTGGTCACGAACCGACTGATTGTAAGTGCGAACACAGCCTCGTAGAGAGATCGCTTCAGGGATAATGTTGAAGGCGTCACCGCCATGAATGCTGGTGACAGAAACAACGGCTGCTTCGTGTGGGCTCACCTTCCGTGAAACCAGCGTCTGCAGAGCCAGAATGAGTTCGGCAGAAATTGGCATGGGGTCAACAGTGTCTTCAGGCATGGCGGCGTGGCCGCCCTTTCCTGAGATGTTCAGCTCAAAAGTATCATAACTCGCCATCATGGGACCGGGTTGAACGGCGATGCGTCCAGCGGCGAGGCCCGGCCAATTGTGCAGGGCGAAGATGGCATCACAGGAGAAGAGGCGGAACAGACCGTCTTCAACCATTTGTCGACCGCCGCCCTCATTTTCTTCAGCGGGCTGGAAAATGAAATGGACAGTTCCTTCAAAGTCTTTGCTTTCCGCAAGCGAAAACGCGGCCCCGAGCAGCATGGCGGTGTGTCCGTCATGTCCACAGGCGTGCATGACGCCGTCATGAGTGGACTTATAGCCCGGATCGTCAGCCTCTGTGATGGGGAGGGCATCCATATCTGCCCGCAAGCCAATAGACGGGCCGTCGCCATTCTTCAGTGTTCCGACCACACCGGTGCCTGCAAGTCCGCGATGGACCTCAATTCCTGCAGATGCCAGCGTTTCAGCGACGAGGTCAGAGGTCAAATGTTCCTGAAACGCCAATTCGGGGCGGGCGTGTATCTGTCGACGGATATCAACCAGCCGGGATTTCAGTGAGGGCGATGAAGGTGAGGAAATATCGTCTGCCATAGGGCGACTCTAACAGGTTTTGAGGTTTTGGATACGTGGCTGGCCGGGACTCGACCAAAGTTGTGATTGCAGGGGTGATCAGGGCTGGCTAGCCTGCCGATAAGGGCAGGAAACAGAAAACGGATCTTCGACATGAAACACCACATCATGATGGCGCTGGGAATTCTGATGGCAGTGATATTTGCCTATCGTGGTGCAAATGCGCTTCTCTCGCCGGGATTCGGCCTCACAGAACTCTATATCCTCGGCGGTCTGGTTCTGGCTGGTGCACTGATGGTGTTCGGCTGGCAGGGGTTCCGTGCGAGCAAGAAGGGCTGAAAGGCCTGTTTTCAGGCGATGTGTGGATGCCTGGGTTTAGCTGAAAGTCTGTTCGACCAAAGTCCATCTACAATTAACCGCCCGCCTCCCTCAGGGTAGCATCACGGTGAAAACGCCGTGACCGAAATAATAAAAGGGGGAGGATTTTCCTTGTCTCAGAATGAAAAGTCTGAAGGTCACAAGCAATACTGGGCGGCAAGCATCCGCCTGACGGTGATCCTTCTGGTAATCTGGTTCGTCGCATCATATGGCGCAGGAATCCTGTTCCGCGATGCACTCGATTCCATCTCGATTGGCGGTGCGCCGCTTGGTTTCTGGTTTGCGCAACAAGGGGCGATCTACGTCTTCCTTGGACTGATCTTCTACTACTGCATTGCGATGAACCGTCTCGAAAAGAAATACCTGAAAGGGGGGACTGAATAATGGATCAGACCTTCTGGACCTATTTCTTCGTTGTCCTGACCTTTGGCCTGTATATCGGCATTGCCATCTGGGCGAAGGCAGGATCGACCGATGACTTTTATGTCGCCGGACACGATGTTCACCCAACCCTGAACGGCATGGCAACGGCGGCAGACTGGATGTCTGCAGCGAGTTTCCTGTCCATGGCCGGGCTGATTGCCTTTATGGGCTATGGCGGCTCAGTTTATCTGATGGGCTGGACGGGCGGCTATGTTCTGCTCGCGCTTTTGCTCGCGCCATTCCTGCGAGAGTTCGGCAAATTCACTGTTCCTGACTTTGTGGGCGACCGTTACTATTCGACCGCGGCCCGTATGATCGCGGTTGTCTGTGCGCTGTTTGTCTCATTCACCTACATCGCAGGACAGATGAAAGGCGTTGGCGTCGCCTTCTCTGGCTTCCTTGGTGTTGAGTTTAACACCGGTATTCTGATCGGTATGGCGATCGTCTTCGTGTATGCCGTCTGGGGCGGCATGAAGGGCGTCACCTATACGCAGGTGGCGCAATACTGCGTGATGATCTTTGCCTATACGGTTCCTGCGATCTTCATCTCTCTGATCATTACGGGCAATCCAATCCCGCAGCTTGGCTTTATCTCCAATGTGCGCGGTGAAGATATCTCCATGCTTCAGAAGCTGAATACGGTGGTGACCGATCTCGGCTTCCTGGAATATACGCAGACGAACAAAACCATGTTCGACGTGTTTGCTATTACGGGCGCGCTGATGTTCGGCACGGCAGGTCTGCCGCACGTGATCATCCGCTTCTTCACGGTGAGCAGCGCAAGTGCGGCGCGTGTTTCAGCGGGCTGGGCTCTTGTGTTCATCGCGATCCTGTACACCACGGCTCCTGCCGTCTCAGCCTTCGCGCGTCTGAACTTTGTCGATACCGTACATGAAGCGACTTATATCGACGGCAATCTCAGCGACATCGACTATGATGCGCAGGCTGCAGCGATTGAAGCCGACGGTGGCAAGCCAATTCCGCGCTGGTTCAAGGAATGGGAACAAACCGGGCTTCTGGGTGTCACCGACAAGGATGGCGACGGCGTCATCACCTACTCCGCTGGTGAAAACAACGAAGTCACCAAGCTGGACAACGACATCTTCGTTATGGCGAATCCGAGCATTGCACAGCTTCCGGGCTGGGTGATTGGTCTGGTGGTTGCCGGTGGTCTGGCTGCCGCCCTGTCGACAGCTGCGGGTCTTCTGATGGTGATTTCATCGGCTGTGTCGCACGACCTCTGTCGTCGGACATTCTTCAAGAAAATGACTGACAAGCAGGAGTTGATGACGGCACGCGGTGCATCAGCAACAGCAGTCGTGCTTGCGGGTTGGATGGGCATGAATACGGCTCAGCTAGGCTTCGTGGCGCAGGTTGTGGCCTTTGCCTTCGGTCTTGCTGCGGCGTCTCTCTTCCCGATCATCTTCCTGGGAATCTTCTGGAAGCGTATGAACAAGGAAGGCGCGATTGCCAGCATGCTGTTCGGACTGATCTCGACCTTTGGGTATATTTATTACTTCAAGTTCGTGAACACCAACCCGGCTGACTGGTGGTTTGGCGTGTCTCCGGAAGGCATTGGTTTCGTCTTCATGTTCGCATCAGCCATCATCGGTGTTGTTGTGGCCCTGATGACGAAGGCACCACCACAGGAGATCCAGGACCTGGTAGAAGACATTCCAATTCCAGGTACGCGTCACTCTCACGGCGCCGTGGACGAAGGCATGGCTCCCATGCCCGCTGCGGAATAGCCAAAACAGTTTCCTCTCGACTGTGGGCGGCCTTCGGGTCGCCCTTTTTTTGTGAGCGGCAAACCTTCGTCGGACTTGTCCATCCGCAATCTGCATAGGAAACTGAGCGACGGAGGTCCCAATGCCGGTCTGGATCATAATCAGTGTAGTTGCGGTCTATGTGATCGGCCTGTTTGCCATCGGCTTCTGGGGCGAGCGCCGCGCGAAACAGGAAGACGTGATCAGTCGCCCGATCATCTATTCTCTGGCGCTGGCGGTTTATTGTACCTCGTGGACCTTTTATGGCGGCGTTGGTACGGCAGCATCACGCGGTTGGGAGTATGCTGCGATCTATGCCGGCCCGATGCTGGTCTTTCTGTTGTTGCCGGGACTTGTTCGCCGAATTGGCGCAATTGCCCAGCGCGAGCGGATCAACTCGCTCTCGGATTTTCTCTCGGCGCGCTATGGCAAGAGCCGGTCACTTGCGGCACTGGCAACACTGGCCGCTGTCGTTGGAAGTCTTCCCTATATTGCACTTCAGCTGAAATCAGTCGGAATGAGCTTTTCGGCTCTTGCACGGACCTATCAGCCGAGCGGTGAAAACAACCATGATACGGTTCTGGCGGTCGCGCTCGCCATGGCAACGTTCTCGGTGCTGTTCGGGACGCGCAAGTCAGACACGACGGACAAGAACAGCGGATTGATGCATGTTCTGGCGTTTGAATCCCTGATCAAGCTGGCGGCGCTCCTGTTGGTGGCGATCATTTCCATATCCGGAATCCGGCTGTTGAGTTCCGAGCAGATATCCGTGGCGATGGAGAGCTTTTCGACAGACAGTTTTACGGCCCGATTCTTCACCGCTGGCTTTTTGTCCATGGCAGCAATTCTGTGTCTGCCGAGGCAGTTTCACGTCGCGATTATCGAGCGAAACGACGACAATGAATCGCGTTTGGCTCGATGGGCATTTCCGATCTATCTCGCCTTCACGACGTTGGTCGTGCTGCCGATCACTGTTGCTGGGAGCGGTCTACTGCCCGCCAATGTAAGCCCGGATCTGTTCGTGATTGAACTTCCCTTGGCGCAGGATGAGCATCTGACCGCATTGCTGGTGTTTCTCGGTGGATTCTCCGCTGCGACGGGCATGGTGATTGTTTCGTCGATCGCCCTGTCGACCATGATCACAAATGACCTGATCGTGCCGTGGTTTCTCCGGTCTGGTCGATTTGATGGTTTAAGCGGTGATGCCGGCACGCGGCTATTGCTTGTGCGGCGCGTGTCTATCTTCGCCATTCTGCTTCTGTCCTATGGCTATTACCGAATAGCTGGCGATAGCTCTGCATTGGCGCAAATTGGCTTCCTGTCATTTGCGGCTGCCCTGCAGTTTGCGCCCGGACTGATTGGCGGAATTTACTGGCGGTCAGCACACCGCAATGGTGCGTTGTTCGGCTTGCTCGCGGGCATGGTGGTTTGGGGGTATTGCCTGTTTCTTCCGGCAATTTTGCCCGGTGTCTTCAATAGCGTCAGCCTGCCCGATGTCATGGATCCGCAAGCCTTGTTCGGGATCGAGCTTGGGGACTCGCTGACCCACGGCGTGGTGTGGAGCATCGGCGTCAATCTGGCCGTCTTCATCGTGGTATCCGTCATGTCTCCAGAGCGACTGCGTGACCGGATTCAAGCTTCCGCATTCGTGGACCAAGGGCCTGTGAAGCTCGGCCATGGCACGCCTGCGCTTACGAGCGCATTCAAGGCAAATGCCTCACCAGATGGCCTGAAAACGCTGGCGGGACGGTTCCTTAATCATGAAGCCGTCGAGCACGCGTTTCAGAAATTCCACGATGAGACAGGTCGTGACATCCATGGAGATGGTCAGGCGCACTGGGAACTCGTCAAGCTCACGGAGAAACTGCTTGCCAGCGCCCTGGGTGCATCGTCGGCACGGGTGGTAATGGCGTCCGCTGTCGGAGGGCAGGATATCCCGCTCGGCGACATGCTGGCCATGCTGGATCAGGGTACACAGGCCGATCGGTTCGAACGGCATATGCTCCAGTCGACGCTAGAGAATATTTCGCAGGGGATCAGCGTGGTTGATCACGACCAGAAACTGGTCGCCTGGAATGCTGCCTATGTGGAGCTGTTTGACTATCCACCAGAACTGGTCCGTCTTGGGGTGCCGATTTCCCAGCTGATTGAACACAATATCCTGTCGGGCTGGATCACGGGCAAGGACCCGTCCGATGCGGCCGCGCGCCGTATCGAATACATGAAGACCGGCAAGCCGCATTATTACGAACGTCAGAATCCGGATGGCCGACATTTGCGGATCGAAGGTAACCCGATGCCAGGAGGTGGTTACGTGACGACCTTCACCGATATCACGGTGGATAAGGAGCGCGAACGGGCCCTGATAGAAGCTAATGAAACTCTGGAAGAACGGGTTGAGCAGCGTACGGAAGAATTGCAGGCGTTGACTGATGATCTGAATGTCGCGAAGCTTGATGCGGAGGGCGCGAACGCCTCAAAGACGCGTTTTCTGGCTGCTGCCAGCCATGACCTTCTTCAGCCACTGAACGCGGCTCGGCTGTTTGTCGGCGCGGCGACCAGCCGGTCAGACCAGTATGATGATCAGATGCTGAAAACAGCCCTGTTGAAAGCTGACAAGGCGATCCAGTCTGCTGATGAATTGCTGAAAGGATTGCTGGATATCTCGCGATTGGATCATGGTTCGATCAAGGTGAATCCGACCTCTGTGAAACTGTCTGTCCTGATGGCGGACCTGGTCGATGAGGCGGCGCCTATGGCTGCGCAAAATGGCCTGTCTATCCGGATGGTGCCGACATCGCTTTCGGTGATTGCTGACCCCGACTTCCTGCAGGCCATTCTGCGGAACTTCATCTCCAACGCCCGGCGATACACCGAGACAGGCGGCCTGGTCGTTGGGGCGCGCCGTCGCGGCGCGGACAAAGTGGCGATACAGGTTTGGGATACAGGACGCGGCATTCCTGCAGACCGCATTCCGCTCATCTTTGATGAGTTCTCGCGCTTTGAAGAGACCGACACCATGGGCGTGCGCGGGGCAGGGCTGGGACTTTCGATCGTCAGCCGTCTGGCGCGCCTGATGAATGCAGAACTGAATGTCCGATCTGAGCCGGGCCGCGGGAGTATGTTCGAGGTCGTCTTCCCGATTGCAGATATACAGGAGAAGCCCGCCCGTCAGGCGCGGCGTGCAGAAGCGCAAGCCGTAGTTTTGCCTTTGTCTCTGCGTGTTTTGTGCGTGGACGATGAACCGACCATTCTGTCGGGCATGCGGACGCTTCTGGAAGCCTGGGGCTGCGAGGTTGAAACCATATCCGATCCGAAACGGCTGGAGAGTGTTCTTGAATCCGGCGCCTTCGATGCCGTGATTGCAGACTATCAGCTGAATTCAGATTTGAATGGCTTTGGCGTTCTCGACCGCGCGAGGTCACGGATTACCCATGCCGACAATATGGCGCTTCTGACCGCGAATTCGTCAGATGAGGTCCACCACGATACGGCAGTGCGGAATTATCGTCTGCTGCGGAAACCGGTCTCGACCGATGAGTTGAGGAGTTTCTTAAGCGCTTGCGAAGCGCGGGCGCATCTGAATGATGCTCGCGAGGTCAGATGACGGTCGCGTCCTTGTAGACAAGCAAAGCCTGCGTGCGGTTGTTCGCATGCAGCTTGCGGAAAATCGTGGTCAGGTGCGCCTTAACAGTGGCCTCTGATATTCCCATTTCATAGGCGATCTGTTTGTTGAGCAGACCATCGGCCAGATAGGCGAGCACTTTTCGCTGCGCCGGTGTCAGTGAAGAGAGCCGCGCTGCAGGCGATTCTTCATCATCCTGTTCGGCCTGAACTTCGGGAAACCAGTTCTCGCCCTTCAGCGCCGTCGCGAGGGCGAGCGAAAGTTGCTCCATGCCGAGGCTTTTTGGAATATAGCCATCCGCTCCAAGAAGTCGCGCCTGCCTGATTGCATCGGTTGCATCACTGGCTGAGACGATAAAGACAGGCGGGCAATTTGCAGCAGACTTGAGCTTGATCAACCCGTCAAGACCATCAGTATCGTCCAGATTGAGATCAAGGAGAACGAGATCCACCATCTCAGACTGAAGGCACTCCTGAGCCGCCTTCAGCGAGGAGGCTTTGAGTATAGAGGATGTCCCGCTTTGAACGGTTGCGAGTGTCATTTCCAACGCATCGCGAAAGAGTGGATGATCATCCACGATGAGTACAGTTTGAGACGACACCTGAATTCCTCCGTTGGCCTCTGACGGACCTGTTATAGCTTATCTTTCTATAAGTTCCGAACACTTGTCGAGATCAGGTTCGACCTAGGTCGTAGGACCATTTGCCAATAGCGGCAGACAGAGCGCGAAGAGATTATGTCTCCATAAAAAACTATGGGGAGAAAACCGTGCGTCATCTCATCAAGGCACTGCTGCTCAGCACTGCATCTACACTGGTTGTTTCGACAGCGAGCGCCGATACGGAACTCGAGGACCGCATTGCGGCTCTAGAAGAAACCGTCGCGCTTCTGAAGGCCGAACTTGCCGCGGAAAAGGCAGATAACGACACAGATATCGTCCGTCTCGAAACGAAGATTTCTGAGACCGCGCCGGCGTCATCGCCAGCGGGTGAGGGATTTGTGGTGGGCGGCACAACGCTGAAATTCGGCGGATATGTCGATTTTGATGGCCATGTCACCAATCTTTCTGACGGCGCAATCGGTTCCAGCTCCATTGGTCGCGATTTCTACATTCCGGGTCTCATCGGAATTGGTGGTAGTGAAACAACCACGACTGATTTTACGGCGCAGGCATCCCGGATCACGCTGGATGGATCACGAATGGTCGGCGACAAGAAAGTCACCGGTTATTTCGAGATGGACTTTCTTGGCTCGCTTCAGGGTGATGAACGGGTGTCGAGTTCTTTCTCACCCCGTCTTCGCCGAGCCTATCTCGACTATAATGGCTGGAGAGTTGGTCAGGAATGGTCGACCTTCCAGAACACCAGCGCCATTCCCGAGAGCGCGAGTTTCCTTGCCTCCTCTGATGGCATGATCTTCATGCGTCAGGCACAGATCCGCTACACCAATGGTCCGTGGCAGTTTGCGCTCGAAAATGGCAATGCGACGATCACGCCTGTCGGTGGCGGCCGGATCGAAGCGGATGCGAACCTCGTTCCGGATGTTGTCGGTCGCTATAATTTTACCGGCGGGTTCGGAAATGTATCACTTGCGGCAATTGGCCGTCAGCTGCGTATGGAAATGCCGGGTGTTGAAGAAGATGCGTTTGGTTGGGGTATTTCTGCCTCCGGTCGGGTCAAGGCCGGGGCTCGCGACGATATCCGATTCAATGTGGTCGCAGGCGAAGGTCTTGGGCGTTATGTCGGCCTGAATGCGACGAATGCTGCCGCAGTCAATCCGATTGATGGTTCTCTTGAGGCTATTCCATCCGTGGGCGGACTTGTGGCTTGGCGTCACCCGTTCGGCGAGACGGCGCGCCTCAATATCGGCTATTCTGGTCTGTGGATCGACAATCCCGACTTCCTGCCTGGAAGTGTGACCAAGGAAGTCTACTCAGCGTTCGGCGCCCTCTTGTGGGATGTCGCCCCGAAAACTACAGTCGGCGCAGAAATCATGTTTGGTCAGCGTGAGAATGAAGCTGGTGCATCCGGTGACATGACGCGCTTTACCGTGTCGACAAAATACGCGTTTTGATAATCTGAAGGGAGAGCCAAAAATGGCTGACGGATCCAGTACTCCAGCCCAGGAATCCAACGTCTTTCCAGTACCGGAAGGCTTTGGCCGACCGACAACGCTGACCGCTGCGGAATACCAGACAATGTATGCGCAGTCGGTCCGTGACCCGGAAGGCTTCTGGGGAGAGCAGGGTAAAAGGCTGGACTGGATCAAACCCTATACGATCGTGAAGAACACGACGTTCGAATATCCCGATATTTCGATCAAATGGTATGAAGATGGCGAGCTTAATGTCTGTGCAAATTGCGTCGACCGCCATCTCGAGAAGCGTGGCCATGAAACCGCGATCATCTGGGAAGGCGACGAGCCGCATACCAACAAACGGATCACGTTTTCCGAACTGCACCGCGAAGTTCAGGTGTTTGCCAATGTTCTGAAAGAACGTGGTGTCACCAAGGGCGATCGGGTCATTCTTTATCTGCCGATGATCCCTGAAGCGGCATACGCAATGCTGGCCTGTGCGCGGATTGGTGCGGTTCACTCGGTCGTCTTCGCGGGCTTTTCTGCTGATGCACTTGCGGACCGGATCAATGACTGTCAGGCCAAGCTGGTCATCACCGCTGATGCGGCGCCACGCGGCGGCAAGCACACACCGCTGAAAACCCATATGGATGATGCACTGAAGAAATGTGATGCATCCGTCAAAACCCTTGTCGTTCGTCGCACAGGTGACGACATCAACTGGGTCTGGGGCCGGGATGCCTGGCTGCACGAGCTGGCCGTGACCGTGCCGCCGACTTGTGAACCTGAGCCCATGAATGCGGAAGACCCGCTGTTCATCCTCTATACGTCTGGTTCGACCGGCAAACCAAAGGGCGTTCTGCATACATCAGGTGGTTATCTTGTCTGGGCGAGCATGACCCATGAATATGTCTTCGATTACAAAGAAGACGATATCTACTGGTGTACGGCCGATGTGGGCTGGGTGACCGGACACACTTATATCGTCTACGGCCCACTGGCGAACGGCGCGAAAACGCTGATGTTTGAGGGTGTGCCGACTTATCCGGATGCGAGCAGGTTCTGGGAGATTTGTGAAAAGTACAAGGTCAACATTTTCTACACCGCACCAACCGCGATTCGCGCACTTATGGGTAAGGGCAAAGAGTATGTTGAGAAGCACGACCTTTCAGCCCTGCGAGTGCTGGGAAGTGTCGGTGAGCCGATCAACCCTGAAGCCTGGAACTGGTACAATGAAGTCGTCGGTAAGGGAAAATGCCCGATCGTCGATACCTGGTGGCAGACAGAAACCGGCGGCGTCATGATTACGCCTTTGCCAGGGGCGACAGCTTTGAAGCCAGGTTCTGCAACGCGTCCATTCTTCGGCGTGCAGCCTGAAGTGCTCGACAATGAGGGCAATGTGATTGAGGGCGATGGTGTTTCCGGCGTTCTGGCCATCAAGGACAGTTGGCCGGGGCAGATGCGGACCGTCTATGGCGACCATGAGCGCTTTGTTTCGACATACTTCGAAACATTCAAAGGCTTCTATTTTACGGGTGATGGGTGTCGCCGGGATGATGATGGCTATTACTGGATTACTGGGCGCGTAGATGACGTCATCAACGTTTCTGGTCACCGTATGGGGACTGCTGAGGTGGAAAGCGCACTGGTGGCGCATCCGAAGGTCTCTGAAGCGGCTGTTGTCGGGTATCCGCACGATATCAAAGGGCAGGGCATCTATTCCTACGTCACGCTGATGGAGGGTGAGCAGCCAAGTGATGAGCTTCGTAAGGAGCTACAGGACTGGGTGCGTCATGAGATTGGCCCGATTGCCAAGCCAGATGTTGTTCAGTGGGCGCCAGGCTTGCCCAAAACGCGTTCCGGCAAGATCATGCGCCGCATTCTGCGCAAAATCGCTGAAGATGAAACAGGATCGCTCGGCGATACGTCTACTCTGGCTGATCCTTCCGTTGTCGACGATCTGATCGAGAACCGGCAGAACCGTAAAAAGACCTGATCTCAACTCAGGCATTTCACCGGCGCGGTGCTCATGTTCAGTCTCTCACCTGAACCCGGGCTATTCGGCGCCTTCTTGGGGCCGTGATTTCACGGCCCTTTTTTCTGTTTCATCTGGTTTCAGATCTTCGCTCACTTTGCCAAAAACTCATGATGTAAAATTCGGTCCGCGACGCACTTTCCACATTGACTGAGCTATGTCGGATCGATATACACGCGCCTTCCAATCCAGCTGCCCAGATGGCGGAATTGGTAGACGCGCTGCGTTCAGGTCGCAGTGGCCTTACGGCCGTGGAGGTTCGAGTCCTCTTCTGGGCACCATTCATTCCACTATTTTTCTACGAAAAATAAAATTCGCTCCGGTGGAGCGAATTTCGGAATGAATTGTGTTTATTTTTGCCTCCGTTCGGCTGCGCTCACATGAGGCGCGCTCAGGGCTGCTTTCCGCCTGAATTCAAAAAATAACAATCGATCCTGTGAATCGATTGTAGAGAAAAATTATGTCTCATTTGCCTCACGCCGCGCAGCGGCTCCGGCCGGGCGGGCATTGCCCGACGGCAGGTCTGCCGATACATGGTTTTGTCGGTGGTTTTCGCTGGTCTAGCTCGCAGCCATCACCCACATCATGCGGACGATAGCCGGTAAAAGCAGAACGCCCAGAAGCGATGGGAAAACGAAGAGAATTAGCGGCACAACAAGCTTTGCTGGCAGGGCGAGGGCTTTTTCCTCGGCGGTGAGCATGCGCTTTTCCCGCATCTCTTCTGAGAAGATCCGCAGGGTCTGGCCAATTGAGGTGCCGAGCTCTTCTGACTGGCGCAGCATGGTGGCCAGTGAGCGGGCTTCATCGAGACCGAGGCGTTCAGAGAGGCTCTGCCAGGCATCCTTGCGAGAGCGACCGGCGCGGAGCTCAAGGGTCAGGATTTTAAGGTGGTCGGCGAGGTTTGGATAGCGATTGACCAGTTCTTCAGACACACGACCAACAGCCGCATCAAGGCTGAGGCCTGCCTCAACGCAGGCGACCAAGAGGTCCATCATATCCGGAAAGCCGTCGCGATATTCCATCTGACGCGATGAGATACACTTATCGAGATAGAAGCTTGGACCGATAAAGCCGATCACGGCGAGGCCAAGCGAGGCATAAACGAGATAAAGTGGCTTGAGATGGCTGAAAAAGCCCGGCCAGACGATGAGTAGAATGATCTGCGGAACGATGAGGCAGAAAATCCGCGCGCCAGTATACCAATACGGCGCATTCTTGCCGAAATAGCCCGCCATGATGAGGCGTTTGCGGAGTGCGCTTTTGGCAGCCGTATTCGTGAGAAGGAAATTGGCTGATTTTTTGCCGATGGATTCGAGAACACCCGGCAGGGCGGCTTTCTTTTCCGCTTTGACCTTTGTCTTTTCGTCCGGATCCAGCCGTTCGCGAATGCGCGCCGCGCCGGAGTTCGTCTGGAAGATTACGAGTGTCGCGCCTGCCAGAAGAATGGCGACGAAGATCAACAGATCAATCGGGGAGGTGGAGGAGAGAAGCGACGCGATCTGTTCCATGCCTACACCTTGAAGTTAATCATCTGGCGCATGACGAGATTGCCGATCACCATCCAGAGAAAGAAGCCGCCAAGGCCGATCTGGATCATGGATTCGCCGATGACTTCGCCATAAAAGTGCGGCGTGAGAATGTGCAGCGATATTCCGACGAGGAAAGGTGCCGAAGTGAGGATCATGGCTGAGGCGCGCCCTTCGGAAGATGCGGCCTTGACCTTCAGGCGCATCTTTTGACGGGCACGGATGGTATCGGCATTGGCACGAAGAAGACCTGAGAGGTTGCCGCCGGTTTTCTCCTGAACCCGTACCGTTGCCGCGAACAGGTCGATATCCGGATGCTGAACGCGCAGGGCCATTTTCCGGATGGCTTCGGGAAGACTGGACCCATAGGCGATCTCATCGGCGGCGAGGCCAAATTCTGTTCCGATCGGATCCGGCATTTCCCGACCAACCAGAGACACGGCAACCGGCACTGGGTGGCCGGCTTCGAGACTGCGGGTGATGACTTCCAGGGCATCTGGCAATTGTGTGCCGAGCTTTTTGTTGCGCGCACCGACCTGGCTGACGATGAACAGATAGGGAAGGGCCGGGCCGACAACGAGCCCGATTGGTACTGCAATGAGGATGTCCTCAAGGAAATAATAGGCGATCGCAGCGGCGGCGAGCGCAATGCCGGCGGCGATGATGCCCCATTGTGCCAGAGGAATGGTGAGGCCCGAGCGCGTGAGAAGGCTGTTCAAAAAGTGAATGCCGTTGCGCAGCTCGCCTTCATCGGTCAGACCACGTTCACGTCGCAGCTGGAGGATGACCTCAGACAGAGATTTTGTGCCATCTGAGACCTTTAACCGGTGATTGACGCGGTTTTTCTCGCCGCCTTCTTTCAATAATCCGAACACGGACTGAATGGCCAGGACGACGGACCCGAAGAACATCAGATAGTAGGGAAAGTTCTCATCGATCAGGTCAGCCATGGCTGTGCCCCAGAACGCGGTTCGGATCGAACATGGACATCGGGACGCCGCATCCGCGGCGCTGCATCTCATCGAGACATTTTGGACGCAGACCAGTGGCGCGGAATTCACCGACCACCCGGCCGTCGCTTTCGGTGTGAAGGCGATTGAAAACGAACAGCTCCTGCAGCTGGACGACTGAACCTTCCATGCCGGTAATCTCGCCAATCGACACGACACGGCGCGAACCGTCCGACAGGCGTTGCGCCTGCACGATCAGCTGAACAGCCGAGGCAATCTGGCCCCGGATCGAGTCCTGGCTCATGCCCATGCTGGCCATGGCGACCATTTGTTCAAGACGACTGATGGCCTCACGCGGATTGTTGGCGTGGATCGTCGCCATGGAGCCTTCATGGCCTGTATTCATGGCCTGAAGCATGTCGAAAGCCTCACCTGAGCGAACCTCGCCCAGGATGACGCGGTCAGGACGCATGCGCAGCGCGTTCTTCACCAGCTCACGCTGACGGATTTCACCCTTGCCCTCAATGTTGGGTGGGCGGGTTTCCATACGGGCCACGTGTGGCTGCTGGAGCTGAAGCTCGGCGGCATCCTCAATGGTGATGAGGCGTTCTTTCGGGCTGATCGCAACGGACAGCGCGTTGAGAAGGGTGGTTTTACCGGAACCCGTGCCGCCGGAGATGAGCGTGGTCGTCCGTGCACGGACAGCGCCGAACAGGAAGTCTGCAACTTCTTGAGGCATGGCGCGATAGCTGACCAGTTTTTCCAGTGTGAGCGGGCTCTTGGAGAATTTCCGGATGGAGACCAGAGGGCCATCAACCGCGATCGGCGAAATGGCTGCGTTGACGCGGGAGCCATCCAGAAGGCGTGCATCGACCAGAGGCTGGGATTCATCAACCCGGCGTCCGACCGCTGCAACGATACGGTTCACAATACGCAGGAGGTGGTCGTTGTCGAGGAAGCGGACATTTGCCAGTTCCAGCTCGCCTTTGCGCTCCACATAGACCTGCTGATAGCCGTTGATCAGAATATCTGAAACGGACTCGTCTTTCAGAAGTGGTTCGATCGGGCCGAGGCCGGTCATCTCATCATATACGGATGAGGCGAACTCTGCCATTTCGGCGGAGTTCATCGCGATGCGCTCTTCCCGGACAATTTCACGGACCAGATTGGTGACCTGTGATTTGAGGTCGGTCTCATCGAGCTTGTCGAGGAGGGAGAGGTCTATTTCGTCGATCAGGCGTGCATGGACGCGAAGCTTTGCGTCCAGGAGGTCGAATTTGGGCTCAGCAGGTGACGCAGCGGGCTTGGATGGCGGAGGCGCCGCCTCGGCTTCAGGGAGTTTCTCAGGCGACGTGGCAACCCAGTCCTGAGTATCTGCGCTCTCATCTGCGAGTGCAGCATTGGAACCTGAAAAGCGAAAACGAACCATTACGCAGCCTTACTCTTCTGGGTGAGTTCACTATCAGACAACAGCGTCTCGACGAGGGTTTTGACATCCTTGCCCATGCGCGAGCCGGGACTGGCCGAAGAGATGGGCATGCCCATATTGACCGCAGCCGCGGCGGCGTCCCAGTCCGATGAGATCGCGGCGACCGCCTTGCGTTTGAGTGCGTGTTCCGCCTTGTCGACGGAAATGGAATGACCGAAGACCCGCTTTGCCATGCGGTTGAGAACAATCTTTGGCTCGGCAACATGGTTGGACAGAGTTTCGAGATCGCTGCACAAATGTCGCGCGGCATGAA
>NZUJ01000067.1 GCA_002701295.1 Ponticaulis sp.
GGCGACGGTATCGCCATCGGTATCGATCTCGACCACGGTTCGGGTTCCACCTGCGACGTGGTAGTAGATGATCTCACCTGCTGAGCCGCTGAAGGCTGTACCGCCAAAGAACAGATCACCGAGCGCTGTAAGGTCGATCAGGTCCTGTCCTTGCGTGAAGTCGGTGATGTTGTCCCGTTCGGTATTTGCCGGACCTGAATCGAGAATGTTCAGGAAGGCGAAGATATCTTCCCCGTCGCCGCCGGTCAGCCGGTCCTGATGGCGGTCGCCGGAGATCAAGTCATTGCCGGACCCACCAAGGATATTGTCTTCACCATTTCCGCCGGACAGGATGTCATTTCCGGACAGACCGGAGAGAATGTCATCTGCATTACCGCCGTCGAGCATGTTAGCTGCAGAATTGCCCACAAGGTGGTCCTGTCGGGCCGAGCCGATCAGATTTTCGATGTCCCGGAGCGTGTCACCTGCTGCGTCACCATACCAACCAGCACCTCGGTTGAGACTGACACGAACGCCATCAGCAGAGCCCTCATAACTGGCGGTGTCATTGCCCGCGCCGCCCCAGATCTCGTCGGCACCCGCGCCGCCGATGATCATGTCATCGGCTAGTCCGCTATGGATGACGTCATCTCCCGTTCCGCCATCAATCAAACCATGAATTTCGCCGGCTTCACCCAGCAAAGTATCGTTTCCGCCGCCCAATAGCACATCACCGGAGATGCTGCCTGAATTGTCCAGAATGTCATCGTATCGTTCGAAATCGAGGCTCTCAAAATAGCCCAGATCGACGTGACCAATTATCACCCCCTCATTGATAACATGATCGTTTTGAAAATAAGACCTTATAGCGTTCAAAGGTGATGTCAGAACGCCCGTATTGTGCATATCGAAGGAATCAACGATTTCTGAGTTTTCGCCGCCAAACACAGATATTGCAGTCGCTGTCGTGCCGACAGAAATAGTGCCGGAATTTGAGATGATGGTGGTGGCAGCACTCGAACCGATGGTCGAATTCCCGGCATTCCCCTGTCCGGTTATCTCACCTGTATTGATGAGAGAGAAACGATCAAATGCCGAGATACCAACGGCTACCTCAGGCGCAGAAATGATGCCGTGATTGCGGATACCGACCTCTCCGCCCGGATGGAAATAGCTGCCCAGAAAAATGCCATCATTTTCTGTGCCAGCCACCAGTCCGGTGCTGGAAATAAGCAGGTCTACATTAAAGGTGGCTTCTGAATTGATGAGACCGATGGCGTAGAGGTCTCCGAACACACTGCCTTCAATGATAAAGCTGACTGTACCTACGGTGGGTGTGGCGAGGTTTGCATAAATGGCGGCGCTGTCAGTCGAGCCAATCGTGACGCCTTCAGTTATGACATAAGCATCGCCAATGGACGGCACGATCCGATGGCCGACGCCGATGGAATTCGAAGTATAAAAAAAAGTTGTCATGAGCTGCTCCATTCCGTTTAGAAATCGGACACGAACAGCAGAGACAGTCAGACCGCCTTTGCGACTGCACGCATCCCCCACCAGGCTCTAGTAAGCCATGAAACGCATTCAGGCGCCAGCGCGACAGCAGACGAGGTCAACGTGATAAAGTGCTTGTGATTCAGTGTTATGCTAAAAAGGCATAAAACTGCATGGTTTTATTTTCCCTGTCAGGCGAAGATAAAGTCGTTCGCTGTCAGGGTGTGCGCAGCGTTCGAGAGCAAAATGCCGAAGTCAGCATTTGAATCGCCGTCAATATCGATCTCGACGACCGTGCGTGTGCCGCCAGCGACGTGATAATGAATGATCTCGCCTGCGGTGCCGGTGAACGCGCCGCCACCAAAGGAGAGGTCGCCAAGCTCCGTCAGGTCGATCCTGTCTTCACCGGGAGTGAAGTCTGTAATGTTGTCGCGCTCGGTGTTCGAGGGACCTGAATCGAGGATGTTGAGGAAGGCGAAAATATCTTCACCCGCACCGCCGGTGAGCCTGTCCTGATGACGGTCGCCCGACAGGTAGTCATTCCCTTCGCCGCCCAGGAGATTGTCCTCTCCATTGCCGCCGAACAGCATGTCATCACCACCGAGCGCGTTCAGAACATCATCCGCATTTCCGCCCATAATCTGGTTGGCGATATTATTGCCGATCAAATTGTCCCGGCGGTCAGACCCGATCAGGTTTTCGATTTCGTAGAGTGTGTCGCCCTGTGCTTCGCCAAACCAACCGCGCCCCTGATTGAGGCTGACCCGGACGCCGTCGTCGGAGAGCTCGTAGCTGGCCGTATCATTGCCGGCCCCGCCCCACATCTCGTCAGCGCCGAGGCCACCCAGGATCATGTCATCACCGATCCCGGTTTTTAGAACATCATCACCTTCAAGGCCGAGAACGCCGCCGAAAATCTCCCCATTCGCGCCATCCAGCGTATCATTACCTGTGCCAAGGATGATGTCTCCGTCGATCACACCCGAATTTGAGATCGTGTCATCGAAGTGGGTGTCCGGATAAAACTCATCATGTCCTCCGGTGTTCACATCTCCGATAATTGACCCGGTGTTTGTGATGATATCCTGACCTCTATAGGTGAGGATCGCGTCACCGCTGGCCTCAATCACCCCATGATTGGTGATCGTGAACGTTTCGGAGTTTTCGCGGCTATCTGCGAGGAAAATCCCAAAGTTATTGGAGAAGATCGTCCCAAGGTTTGTTACCTCGGCACTGCCATTGACCAGATAAAGCGCAGTACTGTTTTGAGTACTTATCGTGCCTTCATTGTAGACTGAACTAAGGCCAAATTCAGCAGAGAAAATGCCATTCTGGGTGCCTGCGATCTGCCCGAGATTTTCAACGACAAAGTCACGTTGTGTCAATTCATAGCTAGAGGATGCGCGGATGGCTGTTGCCGAAGCGGAAAGGATCGAACCCGTTTCCCCAACGCGCACTGTCAGATCAAGCCGATAGCCCGTGTCGACGAGTATACCGTAGTCATCTGCCGCAACAGTTCCCTGTATATCGAAACCGAGTTCGTAAAGTGAACTACTCTGGAACAACGCGAAAAAGGCACTACTGTCGGTGGACGCAATCAGAACGTCTTCCCGGACGAGATGATGTTCCTGATTGTTCGGTGTGATCTGGACTCCCGGGCCATAAAGGTCGGTATCATGGATAACCAGCGTCATGGTGGCCTCCTGTAAAAGGTCAGAAATTCTAAGGAAGCTGCGGGGGCGCTTATTCCACTAATCCTACCCCCGCAGGCTTCCTCCTCTGCGTGCCAGTCCCACCCAGCAAGCACGGCTAGGTTGCTGCAAAATCAGAATAAAAACTTGCAGAAAGTCTGTAGAAGCCTTGCGGAAATCCCGGATTTACAGGTTAGTGTGGTGCAACGGAGACTTTATGCGTTTTAGCTTTGGGCCTTATCTTCTCGATACTGACCGTCATGAACTGACGTGTCGTGGGGAAGCCGTTTCAGTTGAGCCTCAGGTCTTTCATCTTCTGGCTTTTCTTATTGAAAACCGAAATCGCGTCGTCTCGCGCGATGATCTGATCAATGCCATCTGGGATGGCCGGTTCATTTCTGACGCTGCCGTTTCGAGCCGAATAAAGTCAGCGCGGCAAGCCATCGGAGATGATGGTAAGACGCAGCACTCCATCCGGACTGTACACGGTAAGGGTATTCGGTTCGTGGCAGATGTCACGGCAGACGCTGAAAGCGAAACGCTAGAAAAGCCGCTAGTCGTCGCTGATCCGCCGAAATCGAAAAATCCAGCCAACAGATGGCCTGCACTTCTTGCCGTATGTGCCATCGTGTTCGTTGGCCTGGTCGCTTTTCTTGGGTCGCGCTCGGGTCCATCAGAGCAGGTTCGGATTGCTGTTTTGCCAATCGTGAATGCAACAGGCGACGACACCTTCGACTGGACTGAGTATGGACTGATGAGTCTCATCGTTGACGACATCGGTCGGTCGACAAGCCACGCGATGATACCGTCTAGATCTGTTGCTGCAGCGCTGGACGGCGAAGAGCCTCCTGAGACTGGTGATCTTCGGATCAGCGATGGGGCGTCTGACAAGCTTCATCAGGTCTATGGTGCCAGTCATGTTCTGCTGACACGCCTCACTCTCTCTGGAGGTAGTCTGCAACTTGAGTCCCAATTATTCGGACCTCGTGGCGCATTGGCCGATCAGATCTTATTGGGAGGCGACCCGACTGCTCTTGCGCTGGATATGGGCCGTTTTGTGCTGTCGAGATTGCCTGATGCTCGGGTCGTTGAGCGTGAAACAGATACAGTCAGTACCAATCCTTTTGTGATTGAAGCCTATGCCCGGGGGCGCGCATTTCAATATCAGGGGCGTGCTGAAGATGCATTGAAGCTGTTTCAGGTTGCCGCCGATCAGGAACCAGAAAATTTCTGGCTGGCTTATGAAATCGCCCTCACCTTGCGGATGGTTGGCGATATTGGAGCATCTGAAACGAAGTTGAATGAGTTGCTTGAGCGGGCTCAGGGAATGGGGCAAGCAAAGCCGCTCGCGCTTGTTTTCAACGGTCTGGGCAGGCTGCGAAGTGTTCAGGGCGATCAGTCAGGCGCCATTGAGCATTTTCTGGCGGCTCTAGAGGCCGGACAACCTTTGAATGATCATGCCCGAAATGCGGCCATTCTGACCAATCTTGGAATTGAGGAACGCAGACGCGGTAATCTTGAGAAGGCCGAAGCCTATCTGATTGACGCCATGTCGGAGTATGACAAGGCGGGTTATGGCAGCCCGCCCGGAGAGCTGTTGAATTCGCTGGGATTACTCAAATTTGAAACCGGCGAGTTCGAGGAGGTTGAACGCTATCTTCAGAGAGCCGCTGAAGCTTTTCAGTTAAGCGGGGCAGAGCATTATGAAGCGTCTGCCATCAAAAATCTCGGTGAAGCCTATGTCTATACGGGGCGCTGGGACAAGGCGGCGCAATTCTATCTGAAATCTCTGGAGATTCGGGACCGGCTCGACAATGCGTCAGGCAGATTGTCCAGCCTCGCCGCGATTTCAGAATTGCGGTTGCTCGAAGGTCGGTTTGAAGATGCTGAACCACATGCGCGTGCCCTGCTTCAATTGGCTGAACAGGAGGGACGAGAGGACTACGAAGCTGAGGCGCTTGAAGTGCTAGGCGATATTGCCCGATACCGCGGGGCCCATCGGACGGCAAACCGGGACTATTCGGATGCAATTTCCATCGAGACAAGACGGAACCGGGAAGGCGATGTCGTCCGCTTGACGGCGAAACAACTGCTCGTCGCGGAAATGAGCGAGCTGATCACCGAGGAGATTCTCGCCGAACGCCTTGAGCAGTTCGCCTCGTCAGCCGAGACTTTGGAATCAACTGGCTTGCGGGTTTATATTGCAGAAATCCGGGGTGAACTTGCGCTGAGACAGTTGGCGCTTGGTGAAGCGAAATCGTTTTATTCGTTTGCATATGAAGCATCTCTCGATCTCAAATATCCATCTGCTTCCGGCAGGCTTGCCGCGCGCCTAGGACGGATTGAATTGGCGATGGGGAATGTGGAAGCCGCGACTGAAAATCTCGCCTTCGCCAAGAATACGCATCCTGATCATTATGAAACCCGCCTTCTGGAATCTGCTATAGCCGCTTATCGCGGAGAGGCAGACACATCTGAAGCGCTCATGCGTCAGGCAAGAAGCGCGGCCAATGATCACTGGCTGCGCGTGGAGGAAGAGCTACCGCTTTTTGGTGCGCTCGCTCGCCTTTAATCTGTTGTCTGATCAGACGACGGGCTTGTGCGGCAGAAACCGGGAGTTTCGAAGCAGAAGTGCGCTCACCAATGAGACCAGAACGCCCACGGGAGCGATTTCCATAAAGGTCATCGGCAGGCGTGAAACCGGGTTTTTGTAGGCTTCCATGGAGGCCAACATGGATGCGCGATAGGCTTCCAGCTCCTCACCAGTCTTGCCACTATTGTCGACCAGAGACATCAGCATCGCCTCATACGCGCCGATGAAATTGTAATCCGTCAGGACAAGGCTCGCCTCCCAGGCCAGGGCATATATGATGCCAGCAACCAAAGTGATGGCGAGCCCCATGCCAAAGGCGGGTGGAAACTTGATGACGCCGCCCTGTGCAATATCCCGCTGTCGCTTTATGGCGATGAAGATGAAGGCCAGTGCAATCAGCATGGAGGCATAACCTGCCGCCATCATTTGCAGCATGTTGGTGGACATCATTTCCTCGGCCGATGTCTGTGCCGCCGTAAAATACATGAACAGACCAGAGATCACCCCCGCGATGAGTCCGGCCAGTAGAACGCGTTTCAGCATGTGTTTCCCTCTTTCCGATTTGTGTGTCGGAAATCCGTGCCAGCGTCGGTCAGCGCTGACGATCGCCCAAAAGGGTGATTTTTGCAGAATACGTCATTTTTCAGGTCTCTGAATAACTAGATCAGTATGCCAAGCTCTCGTGCTCGAGCGATTGCCTCGGTGCGTCGACTGACGTCGAGTTTTTCAAACAAGCGATTGACGTGGGTTTTGACGGTATTGGGTGAGATGTGCAGTGCGTCGGCGATTTGCTTGTTGGAAAGCCCTTCAGAAAGACGCTGCAGGACATCATACTCTCGATCCGAGATACCGAGCGCTGCGCGAGCATTCGGATTGCCAGGCTCGGGTGAGGTTGAGCTGCGGCCAGCAAAGAGGCGAGCGCCTACCCAGATGCCAAGGCAGAGGAACAAAAAGGCCGCCAGGCCGATTTGCCAGTCACTGCCCCTGCCAAAGGCGTAAAGCCCGACGTCCAGCCATTGGAGTGCCAGCATGCCGCCAGCAAGGATCGCGCCATAGAGAAGAATGCTCACCCATGAAAAGGGCGATGCCGGACGACGCCTGGATTTCCTGCGCAATGCGAACATTGAAGCCTCAACTGATGAGTTGAGACTGCCGTGCGGTGAAGATTTTGTCCACGCGCAAGCCATTCGCCTCTCTCCAGGAACGTGTAAAACCCTCGATACGTATTGCCGGAGAAACCGGGCGCTTCACAACTTAGCGGAGGTTTTTCAGGTAGTTAAAAGGCCATGAATTGGATTTGGTCCTGAAAATGACTTGAGCTTCAGCCCGGACTCTGATGGACAGTAGCTGACCCGGTTGCGACCGAGGCAAGTCAGAGTTCCAGTTTCGGATTAAAAGAATATGTCGCGCCCTGGGCAGGCCATCCGCAGATTCTTCAGATTCACGGAGGAGGATTTTTCTTCCGCCATGGCGATGAGCCGTGTGCTGGTTGATGATCTTATTTTCCGTATCGGCATAGAGCTGGTTCTTGCAGCTTTGTTCTTGTGGTCAGGGCATCCTCTTCTCGCAGTGATCTGGTTGTTGGCGGTTATCCCCTCCGAACTGGCGGAAGTTGTTCTGTGCAATGTGATGAGCAAGCTGGAACGCCCCCGGCCAGTTCATCTTTATGGACAGTTTCTGGTTTCTATATGTGGCGGTACGAGCTGGTCAGCCTGTGGCGCGTATCTGTGGTCAACAGAGCAAACGGCGCTTATGGCGAGTGGCGTCCTGATGATCATCGGCGTCACCATGCATGTGGCCTTCAAATATTCTGACTGGCTGAAAGGCGCGCTGGTTGCGGCCATTCCGCCAATGGCGAGCCTGATTTCGCTTGCCGCCATGCCGAATACATTTACGGCCAATCTGGCGGAACGCTTCCTTCTGGTCTTCGGAATTGCCGGTTTGATCTATTACATGTTCATCGTTGCGGCAGGGAATTTCGCCAAGCAAAGACAGTTGCGCAAAGCCTGGCTGGCGGCATCGGAAGCAAGTGAAGCCAAATCGACCTTTCTGGCTACGATGAGCCATGAAATCAGGACCCCGATGAATGGGGTTCTGGGTATGGCTGAACTGCTCGAGCGAAGTGAGCTGAATGACCGTCAGGCCGAAATGGTGAAAATTATCAGGTCATCCGGTGACACGCTGATTGGGGTGATTGACGACATTCTTGACCTGTCCAAGATCGAGGCGGGTCATGAGATTCTGGAAGTTCAGGCCTTTAGCCTGAAAGACCTGATCCGAACGGTGAGTGTGACGTCTGACATGTCCGCGCAATCCAAGGGCCTCGACTTCACCGTTACCTACACTGAAGACAAGGATTTGCAGCTGATTGGCGATGCCCTGCGCCTTCGCCAGATCATCGGTAACCTTGTTTCCAATGCGCTCAAATTCACGTCTGAAGGACGTATTTGCCTTGAGGTTCGTACCGATGCCGACAAGGCGAGCGGTATTTGTCATCTGACAGTCAGCGTTGTTGATACTGGCCCTGGGCTGACGCCTGAAGAACAGGTGCGGATCTTCAACCCCTTCATTCAGGGCGATGGATCGCCAGCCCGTCATCATGGCGGAACCGGGCTTGGCTTGTCCATTGCGCGGCATTTTGCAGAACTGATGAATGGTCGGCTGGATGTCTCCAGTGCGCCGGGTGAGGGCGCGGTGTTTACGTTCTCCTGTGACCTGCCATTTGCGGATCAGGATGCCGAGGCGCTAACTGGCCAGCCTGATCAGACCGCCGCCAATCTTCTGGAGTTTGAAACGGTCCGCCCACCGCTTGTATTGGTCGCTGAAGATCATCCCTTTAACCGCCGCGTCCTTGAAATGATGCTCGACGCGATGGAGGTCGAGTTTCAATTTGCAGAGAACGGACACCAGGCGGTTCTGGCAGCCAACGAAACCCGTTTTGATGTTATCCTAATGGATATTCAGATGCCCGGTCTGTCAGGCGTGGAAGCCCTGAAGCAAATCCGGGACAATGAAGCCTGCCTGCACGATGAGCCTGTTCCGATTATCGCGCTAACCGCGAATGCCATGAAGCATCAAGTGGCCGAGTACATCTCTGTCGGATTTGATGGGCACCTGCCCAAGCCCGTGAATATTGAAGACCTTTACCGCATTCTGAGCGGCGCGCTTCAGGCCCACCCGGATGCGGCACAGTAACCAGGGGCGGTTATGATTGTCTGCCTAGGCGAGCCTCTGTAAGCTGAGCAGAGCCCAGCCTTATCAGGACACTTTCCTTGCGCCGTATTGCCCAGTTTGATCTGAACCTTCTGGAGACCTTTGAGGCAATCTATTCCGAAGGCGGCGTTTCCCGGGCGGCAAGGCATCTGAACCTCTCTCAGCCTGCGGTTAGCCATTCACTGGCCCGGCTTCGAGCGGCTTTTAATGATGAGCTGTTCATCCGGGAGGGGAATGCCCTCGTGCCGACAGCCATGTCGCGCGAAATTATCGGGCCGATCCGTGAGGCGCTGCGCAATTTCGGTTTTGTGCTGTCCAGTGCGATGAGTTTTGACCCCACAAGCTCAGACCGGCTGTTCCGGATTGGTATGCGGCTCTCTGGCGAGGCGCCCAACTTTGCTTCTCTTGTCAGCCATATGCGCGAAATTGCCCCCAATATCCGGCTGACCAGTGCGCATTTTGCCAGACAGGAGATGAGCGACCTTCTGGCGAATGGTGAGCTTGATCTGGCGATTGATGTTGCGCACCCGGAAAAGGCGGGTTTGAAACGAGAGCTGTTGAGAGAGGACAGCTTTGTCGTTGCTGCACGGAAAGGTCATCCGGCAATTGGTGAGACGCTCGACCTCGAAACCTATCTGTCGCTGGAGCATGTTTTTGCTTCGCCGCGTTCTGTCGGTCTTGGCCATGAGGATGCCGCGTTATCCCGCATTGGCCGGGAGCGGAAGATTGCCGTGCGTTGTCAGAACGCCATGTCAGCCTGGCAGATCGTGTCCCGCTCAGACATGCTACTCACTCTTTCTCGCCGGTATGCCGAGACGTTTCAGGGGCTGGAAGGCAATCAGTTGTTCGACCTGCCGCTTGAGCTTCCTTCGGCAGAGGCATTCATGTACTGGCATGACGCTTCAGAGGCTGATCCTGGCCTTGGTTGGCTGCGTGAACAGATCCGAGCTGTTATAAACTGAAATGTATGCCTATCCATGATGGTTATTCGTCTGGCTTATGGGGTGAATTCAAAACGCGCATTACCTTCTCCTCGCTGAGGCAGGCTAAAATTCCGCCAAAATCCTGGAGAGAAACATGACGCCTTTTGTCGACCCAAGCCTGAAAATGAACGATCTCGAAATGTCGGAAGCCTCCATTCCACTGTTCGAGGCCGTCAAAAAACACATTGAAGACAATGTGAAGCCCATTCAGGAAGAGTATGAGGAACTGGGCGCGAGTCTTGAAAACCGGTGGAGCTTTCACCCGCGCCAGACGGAGCTGATCGAGGGCGCCAAGGCGAAAGCCAAGGAAGCAGGGCTCTGGAACTTCTTCCTGCCAGACTCTCCGATTGGACAAGGCATGACGAACCTCGATTATGCCTATATCGCTGCAGAGCTCGGTAAAGTCCCTCTCGCGTCTGAAAGCCTGAACTGCAACGCGCCAGATACAGGCAATATGGAAGTGCTGCAGCATGTCGGTACGCCTGCGCAAAAGGAACAATGGCTGAAGCCGCTGCTCAATGGTGAGATCCGCTCGGCCTTCGCCATGACAGAGCCGAATGTGGCTTCTTCGGACGCGAAGAACATCTCGACCACAGCCGTGCTCGATGGTGATGAGTGGGTCATCAATGGCGAGAAATACTACATCTCCGGTGCTGGTGATCCGCGCTGCCGTGTGATGATCACCATGGTGAAAACCTCTCCAGACGCTGAGCCACACAAGCAGCAATCTCAGATTCTCGTGCCTCTGCCGCATCCCGGCGTCGAGATCGTCGGCCCGATGCACGTCTTCGGCGCTGATCATGCCCCGCGCGGCCATATGCATATCCGCTTCAAGGATGTCCGTGTGCCGAAGGAAAACATGCTGCTTGGCGAAGGTCGCGGCTTTGAAATCAGCCAGCTCCGCCTCGGCCCGGGCCGCATCCACCATTGCATGCGCACCATCGGCAAGGCCGAACGTGCGCTCAACATGATGGTCGAACGCGGCCTCTCCCGCGAGGCTTTTGGTCAGCCATTGATCAAGCTCGGCGGCAATCTTGAGAAGGTCTCTCGCAACCGGATCGAGATCGAAGCCATGCGCCTGATGGTTCTGAAGGCCGCGAAAGCCATGGATGTGCTCGGCAATAAGGAAGCCCGCGTCTGGATTTCCATGGTGAAGGCCATGGTACCGGAAAAGGCGTGCAAGATCATCGACGACGCAATCCAGATCTACGGCGCAACCGGCATTTCGCAATGGACGCCACTGGCCGAGCTTTATGCTGATATCCGTCATCTTCGCTTTGCTGATGGCCCGGACGAAGTCCACCACATGGTCGTTGGCCGCTCAGAGCTGAAACGGCATTCTTAGGTTTTCGTTTTGACCACCCGCTTCGCGGCGTTCGCCGCTTTCGCGATGGGTCGCGCTCAAGGCTGCTCAGTTTCTTTCGGTCGCGCGCGCCTTTCATGGCGCGCATAGAACGGGCTGAGAGCCAGGCTCCGAATTAGAAAAGCCCGCGCGATGAGCGCGGGCTTTTTTTAAAGTAGAGACGGGTCTGATTTCTCATCACGTCGCGCGAATTTGCGGCGGACCAGGTGGTTCATATCGTGTGAGGTCTGGCAGGCATGTGCCTTCAGCCGGACCTGGAGCATATCCGGTCGCGGTGAGGGTTTCGCACGCCTTGAAATGGAGCCAGGTGAGGTCGCCGCGCTCGTCTTCGTCCTCGGTGGAGAACCAGAGATCATCCGGCGGATACCAGCTCTGAAGCGGTTTGAACCAGAGCGGATTGGGCGGGGGTGTTCTGGCAAGCGAGACGGAGATGGTGGGGAAAAGCCCTTCTCCCCCAAGTGGGGAGAAAGGTTTGGGATGAGGGGGGCTATGAGAGACGTGCCGGACATTCCCCCTCACCCCCGGCCCCTCTCCCACCAGGGGAGAGGGGGGCGCTGAGGAAAGAGCCAGCTTCGCCAGACGTTCGGCCATCTGATCGGCGCGGGACAGAATTCGGGGCAGGCGTGCCAATCGGGCGACGAGATGGCTCGCATCCACCATACGGGAGGAGTCTGGCGCGAGGTGCCTGACGCGGCGACGGCGCTTGCGCTTACCCTCAACCACGGGAGTGGTGACAGAGAACCCGCCAATGGGCTGGGTCTTCGCGATCAGGCGGAGGCGTTCTTTTTCCTGAGACCAGACGAGGTCAGAGATGGTGCTGGGATTGCTTTTGGACACTGGTTCGACGGCCTGAGCCTGCAACATTCTTGATTGTTCTCGCGATCCTGACGGATCACATAGAACGGGCTCAGGGCTGCTTGCTCGTGACGCCTCGAATAAAGACCGATGAAAATCCGGGTTGTTTTGGGCCTTCTCGATCAGGATCGCCGCGAGCCAGAGGATGAAACATCTCAGCTGATGCTCGGCGCGGCGGACATGGGTGAGCAGCTCAACTGAATGCAGGCTGACAATGCGGGGGATGGCCTCGGCGAAGCGACGTTTGAGATAGCGCAGGTGATCGGGATGGGCCTCAGTTTCAGCGTGGTGAAGCTCACGCTTTGTGGGCGGTTGCTCGATCATCCGGTCGCCTATGGCCTGCACAGTCTGCAAATGCCCGAACAGCCGCGTGGCCATGACAGCCGGGCTGTTCTTGTTGATGAAAGGGGCAGGCGCGTCGTGCATGCCGGTAGTATGCAGTGGGGTAAGAAGGGTGGGATATGTTTTGTTTTTGGCTGGGTCCCGGATATGATCTTCGGCCATTCCGGGATGACAGATAACTGGAACCGACACTTCAGTGGCGGTCGACTGCCTTCAATACTGTATCGATCCACTCACTATCAGAAGGCGAAATGATCAGGCATTTGTAGGGGTGTGCGTCTGCTTCCATGCGTACGCCCTCTTCATCATCGATATGTAGACCGATCCCGAACAGCGGCGGACATTTTGAGAAAGCGTAACCGACGGAAGCGAGCTTCTGGCGGTTTTCCGGCCCGTTTATGATCCGGCGAACCGCGCAGCCTGCTGCGCGAAAGGTGCGATCAATCCGCTCGTGTGACCGCTCTGAAGTCGTATAAATCCAGACTTCGTGCCCGCGTTTGCGGAGCGCATCAAAGAGGTACCTTGTTCCGGTCCGAACCGGCTCGGCTCCTCTCAGACGATTTAGTAGAGATGGTCGATCGACCGGAAAGGCATCGGCGTAGGGGATGATCGTCTGATCGAGATCGAAGCTGATGATCAAGCTCCCACCCGCTCATCCGCGGGGATGGTGCCGGAGATGAAGCCGCCGCCAAGGACCTGGGTGCCGTCGTCTGCGGAATAGAGGACGGAGGCCTGACCACGGGCGACGCCTTCTTCCGGATCATCGAAAAAGACAGCGGGTTCACCATTGTGAAGGCCAAGATGCCCCGGTTTTGGCGGGCGGGTTGAGCGGACACGGATCAGCACCGGGGTTTCTTTCGCGCAGGCATCGTCCAGCGTGCCGTCACCCAGCCAGTTCAGCTCTTCCATTGTGAGGCCAGAGGTCAGAAGCGCCTCGCGCGGGCCGACAATAACGCGGCGGTTGGGCGCGTCGATTTTCACCACATAGAGCGGCTCGCCCGTGGCAATGCCAAGGCCGCGGCGCTGGCCGATTGTGTAGTGGATGACGCCCTCGTGGCTCCCCATGACGCGGCCATCAAGATGCACGATCTCTCCCCCGCGTCCGGAGCCGGGGCGCAGGCGCTCAACCACTTTGGCGTAGGAGCCTTCCGGAACAAAACAAATGTCCTGGCTGTCCGGCTTGTGAGCGACGGGCAGGCCAAAATGTTCAGCCAGTTCGCGCACGGCCGTTTTCGGCAGGCCGCCCAGCGGGAAGCGCAGAAAGTCGAGCTGTTCCTGTGTGGTCGCAAACAGGAAATAGCTCTGATCACGGCTGTCATCATGCGCGCGGTGGAGTTCGCCCCGGCCATTATGGCCCTGCTCGCGGCGGATATAGTGACCTGTCGCCATGGCGTCGGCACCAAGATCATGCGCGGTGGCGAGGAGGTCTTTGAATTTCACCGTCTGATTACAGCGAATGCAGGGGATGGGGGTGGAGCCGGAGAGATAAGTGTCGGCGAAATCCTCCATGACCTGCTCTTTGAAGCGGGATTCATAGTCGAGCACGTAATGGGGAATGCCGATCTGGTCAGCGACGTTTCGGGCGTCGTGAATGTCCTGTCCGGCGCAGCAGGCGCCTTTCTTCTGGATGGCAGCACCATGGTCGTAAAGCTGCAGCGTGATGCCGACGACGTCATAGCCCTGCGCCTTGAGGAGCGCGGCCACGACGGAGCTGTCGACGCCGCCAGACATGGCCGCAACAATGCGCGTTTCGGATGGGGGTTTGGGAATGCCCAGGGAATTGAGACCGTTCACCATCTGCGATGGCGCGGTCAGCTCAGCGATATTCATGTGCTCTCTCCAGCGGGTTCAAGGGCCCGTGCAAAGGTTTGTGTTGGGGCGGTATATAGCGCCGCCGGAGAGATTTGTCAGCAGGGGTGTCAGCCGAGGCTGTCCATGCTTGGGGTGTCTTTCTCGAGGCGGGAGAGGATATCCCAGGTCTGGCGGTTGATCTTCTGGAAACTCAGCGCCGCAAAAATACACCAGACACCGAACCCCATGATGAGGAGGCCGATGCCGCCGAAGGCAATTGTCATGAACCCGATTGCGAATGATGCGACCACGACAACGGCAATGAGCAGCCAGAAGAAGACTGAGCCAATTGGGGTGTATTTGTTCCGCTTGCTCCACCAGGTGCTGGTTGTGTGGTTCTTATCGCCGACACGTTTCTTGCCGAACCAGAGAATGGTGAGTTCATCGCCGGGAGAGTATCTTCCTGAGACGTTATAGTCGTCCTGAGTGCCGTTTCGGTGTTTGATCCGGACTTCGGTCCAGTGCGACGTGCTCGAGGTGACAGCGGTGTTGTTGCCGCCACCGGAGACGCTGGTCTGGCTCATGCGTTGAGCGGTGATGACTGTGCCATGCGTGAACGAAAATTTGCTGTTGAATGCCATGATGGTCCGACCCTTTGATTGATCGCTTTCCGGGGACTTGGAAAACGACTGCTGCTGTTGAGGAGTTCAGGCTCTCACGGGGCGTGCAGGCGCGTCCTAACGGGGATATAACGGATTTCTAACGGTATGGTCTTCGCGGGGCGGAGGGCCGTGGTCACTGATCTGTCAGATGACATCTGAAGGGTTTTCCCCTTAGTCTGACCTTGATCAGGGGAGGACAAATGAGACATCTGATATTCGTGTTTGCGGGGGTCTTTCTGGCGGCCTGTGCGACACCATCCGGGCCAACTAAACAGGGCGCGGAAGAGTTCCTCTGGGCCTATACCGAGGCCTGGAATGAGCATGACACAGACAAGCTCGGCAGTGAATTCTGGCAGACCACGGACAGCGTTGAAACCGAGACTGAACGGCTGGAAGCCATGTTCGCGCAGATAACGGCGGATGGCTATGACCGGTCCACCATTCACAGCATTCTGGTGTGCCTGGGTGGTGAGGATATGGCCGTCGCGGATATGCGGTTCACACGTTATCTGACCAGCGGTGAGGTGATGGGACCGGATATGCGCGCCTCTAAATACCTGCTCGACTGGGAAGAGGCGCGTGGCTGGCGGATACGAGGCGTATTTGGCGGAGATGTGAACGCGCCGGTCGCCTGTGACCTGACCCTGTTTCCGCCCATGAGTGAGTGACAGTGCGCGCGTGGTTTATCCTGCTGGCTGGCATGATCGGGTTATTGCCAGGGCTGACTGCCGGTGCCTCTGTACCCACCAGTGTCGAATGGGTGGATGGCGAGTCCGGGCGGATGAATGGCCGGCCATTTCGACTGCACGACGTTGATGCACCTGCGGCGAACGGCGTTGGAGCGGGCGTGCGGGCTGCGGCTTGCGAACGGGAGAGCGA
>NZUJ01000068.1 GCA_002701295.1 Ponticaulis sp.
GTCCTGGAAGCGTATTTCGCACCCAAGCCAGGTTGTGAACGTTGGCGAGACCGTCAAAGTTCAGATCATCAAGATCAACCCGGACACACAGCGTATCTCCCTAGGCATGAAGCAACTCATGTCTGACCCATGGGATGGTGTTGAAGCGAAATATCCTCTCGGCGCGCGTTACACTGGCCGCATCACGAACATCACTGACTATGGTGCGTTCGTTGAGCTGGAAGATGGCGTTGAAGGTCTGATCCACGTTTCTGAAATGTCCTGGACCAAGAAAAACGTTCACCCAGGCAAGATCGTCTCCACTTCTCAGGAAGTCGACGTCATGGTTCTGGACGTGGATTCCGACAAGCGCCGCATCTCTCTCGGCCTGAAGCAGTGCATGGACAACCCATGGGATGCCTTCATTGCTGAGCACCCGGTCGGTTCTGAGCTGGAAGGCGAAGTTCGCGGCATAACAGAGTTCGGTCTGTTCATCGGCCTCGGCCCAGACCTCGACGGCATGGTCCACATCAACGACATCGACTGGAACCGTCCAGGCGAAGCTGCCATCGAAGACTATAACAAAGGCGACACTGTCAAAGTTAAGGTCCTCGAAGTTGACGTTGAGAAAGAACGTATCTCTCTCGGCATCAAACAGCTTGGTGATGACCCAATGACCGGTGGCGACGTCCGCAAAGGCTCTACGGTTACCTGTACGGTTACTGAAGTTGCTTCTGGCGGTATCGAAGTCGAATTCGGCGAAGGCCTCAAATCCTTCATCCGTCGTTCTGACCTGTCCCGTGACCGTTCAGAGCAGCGCCCAGAGCGTTTCGCAGTTGGCGACACCATCGACGCACGCGTCACGAACTTCGACCGTAACTCACGTCGCGTGACCCTGTCGATCAAAGCGCTTGAAATCGAAGAAGAGAAGGAAGCAGTGGCTCAGTACGGCTCTGCAGACTCCGGCGCTTCTCTCGGTGACATCCTCGGCGCAGCCCTCGCAAAGGGCGATGATGTGGAAGATGAAGGCGATAAAGAGTAATTTTTTCGCTTTTTAGCCAAAAAAACAGAAAGTTGATCGCGGCGAGACCTTTGGTTTCGCCGCGAAAACGTTTATGATGTGTCCATGTTAAGGTCAGAACTCGTCCAGAAACTTGCTGATGAAAATCCGCACCTCCGTCCTCAGGACCTGGAGCGTGTGGTTGATGTCATTCTGGGTGAGATCACGACGGCTCTGGAAACCGGCACACGCGTCGAGCTCCGTGGCTTTGGTGCGTTCTCTGTCCGCAAGCGCAACGCACGAACAGGGCGCAATCCACGCACCGGCGAGTCGGTAGAAGTTGACGCAAAGTGCGTTCCCTTCTTCAAGGCGGGCAAGGAACTTCGGGCACGCCTGAATGATGGCGTCGATCCGGAAGACCGCTAGGTCAGATCAGACTTTAAAGCAGACACAAAAAACGCGTCCGGTCATCCGAACGCGTTTTTTTAATCCCGAATGCTGCCACATTAGACGTGCGGCGAAATCACTTCGTGAATGTCTTCTTCCGTTGCGCGGTCGAGTGAAATCACGCGTGTGAACTTATCCCAATAGCTCATGTCCTGAGCGGCTTTGGAATCTTCAATGAGCAGGAAGAACGGCATTTTCTGATCATCGAAGAGTTCAGACTTCTTGATCGACAGAGGCGCCGACTGGTCATTCGTATTCTGAGACATGATCAGCATGGAGTATGCTTTTTCACGCAGATAGGTGTCCAGCTGAGACCCGCGATGGTGGACGATAAATGGCACGCCGAGCTTTTTGAGAACCGTCTCGACTGCATCAATATCCAGCCATTCCTGAACCACCACCAGAGCAGGTTTGACGCGTTGTTCGTGCTCAGGCTTGCACATGAAGGAATTATAGAGCTTCACCATTTGCTCTTCTTTTTCCTTGGTCATGCGCTCGACTTCCCGAAGGCGCGCTTCGACCGTCGCCAGCAGGAGCTCGAAATCGATCGGCTTGGTGACATAGTCATCAACACCCATCTTCTTGCCCGCAATGATGTGACGGCGATCCGCCAGGGCGCTCAAGAACACGACAGGCGTCGAGTGGAAGGCTTTCAGCTCCCGCAGCCCCTGCAGCATGCCATACCCATCGAGAACCGGCATGGTGATGTCAGACAGAACCAGTTGAGGCTTGAACGACTGGACAAGTTCCAGTCCTTCCTGGCCATTGATGGCGCTGGCGACTTCGTAACCTTCGTCTTCTAACTCTTCGACGATGAGAGAACGGATCTCCGCCTCATCTTCCACAACCGCAATACGCGCGCTCATGTTGGTTCTCCTTGAGGGGTTTCGGGATTGGTATGCACGGGTTTCCGCAGCAGCGGCCCATTCTTTCCGGATGTGCTTTCATCCAGCGGCAAACAGATTTCAAATTCGATGCGGTCATCGGCGTCGTCGATTTCCAACTCACCGCCATGCTGTTCGAGAAGCAGGCGAATGATCTTCAGGTTCAGACCATCATCGAGGAAGTTCGCCCGCATTTCGCTTTCAGCAGAGGAGTCGAGACGTTCTGACAGGGATTTTACATCCTTGAGCGACCGGGCCTCGAACACAGCCTTGAGCGAAATATTCACTGAATTGGTATCCGACCAGCAAACCAGATCCAGTCGGCCGCGCTGGTCGATGAGCTGAACGCCCAGATCGAGAAGCTTGTCCAGAATAAGTTCGATCAGTCGCCAGTCAGTCACATAGACGTGCGGGCATTCGTTGAGCCAGGCAACAATGCTGATTTCAGGACGCAGTGCACGATGTTCCTCGACAATGTCGGTGATCATTTGATCGAGCGCCTGCGCATCCGTGCGATTGTCACGAACGCATTCCGCCATCTGGCTCAGCTCAATAGAGTGCTCGACCAGATCAACCATTTTCTCGACGGTTGCACGAATGAGATGCGCCCGTTCACGGACTTCGTCCGGAGACATTCGGCCGGCTGTCCGGTCCAGACGTCGCGCTGTGCCATCAATCACGGTCAAAGGCGTACGGAAGGAGTGCCGTGTCACACTGGACAGTCGCTCCTTCAGCTGGCTCAGCTCTTTATAGGCGAGCTCCGCTGTTGAGCCGAGTTCAATCGACTCAATCGGATCATTGTCTGAATTGTTCTCGAATTTCGTATTCATCATGCAGCCCCCCTGTCTGCATCAGATGTTTCATCCATATCCGCCGCTGTCTGTATGACGCCGGTTTCCAACGGAGACTCCAATGGAAGTTTGATGGTAAATTCCGTCCACTCGCCCTCTTCACTGTCGAGTTCGACCCTTCCGTGGTGCATTTCAACGAGGCTTTTCACCAGGTTGAGGCCAATGCCCGTACCTGGAATGCCGGTTGAGGTGCTGGCGCGGAAGAAGCGCTGGAATATCTTCGGAAGCTCGTCTTTCGGAATGCCGATACCTGTATCCCGCACTTTGACGACCGCCCAGCCACCGTCAGTACTCCCGTTGACGAAGACTTCTTTGCGTTCGCCGGAATATTTAACGGCGTTCGAAACCACGTTTGAAAAGACATTATCCATCAGTCGAGCATCGCCGAAAAGGTTTTCCGGAAGGTTGTCGAGATCGATGTGAATTTTATGAGATGGTGCCACTTCGCGCTGTCGCTGACAGATTTCCTTAAGCAGGCCATGAACACAGAACGGCTCTGGCGTCAGCTTGATACGGCCTGAAGACAGGCGTGACGCATCGAGTGTCCGCTCGACGAGCATGGTCATGCGCTTCACAGTCGACCGAATGCTGGCGGACTTTTCGCGGATGTCATCTGGCGTCCAGCGCTCGGCACGCTTTTCCAGTCGACGCGCAACACCGTCAATAATGGTCAGTGGCGTCCGGAACTCGTGGCTTGCCATCGAGACAAACTCGGTCTGCATGCGATTGAGTTCGCGTTCCGCCGCAAGCGCTTTTTCGAGCTCCAGAGACTGGTTGACGATGGTTTGCGTCCGTTCCTCGACCCGGACGGCGAGGTCATCACGGCTGGCAATAAGTTCCAGCTGAAGCGCTTTACGCTCAGAGATATCCCGGTGCACGATCACGAAGCCGAGGAAGTCGCCATTTTCGGCAAAGAGTGGCGTGTGCTGAGCTTCTACCCAGTGCGCCTCACCATTCCGGCGATAGGTGAGCATCTCAGCCTGATGCGGCTCACGCGCCTTAAGGCTGGCGATAAGATCGTCGATATCATCCTGAATGGATTCCGGGCCGCTAAGCAGTGAGATCATGGACTCATGCTGGAAGTCTTCCAGATCATACCCTGTCATATTGACGAAAGACGGGTTCACCCAGGTGACATTGAGGCCAGCGTCGGTGATCGCCATACCGTCAGTCGCATGGCGTGCGATAACGGCCAGACGCTCTGCTTCAGTACGCGCGGCGGTCAGGCGATCCTGCATCTCGCGAGCTTCGGTCACATCGTTGAAGACGTGAACAATCTGCTTGATGCTGCCGCTTTCCACGATTGGCGTAATCGAACCGCTCAGCCAGAAATCTGACTTATCTTTGCGGCAGGCCAGAACCTCAATGTCTGTCGTTCGCGCAGCACGAAGTTCGGCGAACACGCGGCTGAGTTCTGTCTGATCTGCGGCCGGATTGCGCGTCGCCTGCAGGATGGTTCGGCCATCCAGCTCGCTGAAACGGAAACCCGTCATCTCGCAGAAGGCGTCATTGCACCAGGTGATCTGGCCACGCGCATTCGTGAGGACGATGCCTTTCGTGGTGTGTTCAGCGCAAAGCGCGAGCTTGTAGATTCGGGCCTTCTCGGACTCCAGAGCATCGAGTGCCTGAATCGTCGAGCGATGCGCCGGCAGGAATACACCGAAGGTGAGAAACGCGCCGATAAAGACCCCACCCAGGAGCACCATATCCTTGATCAGGATCTGATATGATGACGCGTTCCGCGCCTGACTGATGATCAGGTTCGAAAACGCATTGAGACGGCGCTCGAACCGCACCTGTTCGACCTCGGACAGAGTGACAATCTTTGAGCTCAAGCCGAAAACGGATTTCAGATATTCATAGAACAGGTCGACATCATCCTGAAGGGAATGCGAGCTCAGTTCATCCGTCGAGAATGTGAGAGACAGATAGGTGTCGCGAATGTCGGTTTCGACGCTCGACGAGCGGACCAGATCGTCTATCTGAACTGATGTATCATAATAGACCTGCATGTTCCGGAAGACATCGGACTCGACAGCCTTAACGGTGGATCGGCGGGAATCCTTTCGATCCTGGTCCATCGCCTTGAGATAAAGAATGGAGCGCTGTGCGTTGAGGGTTTCAACAAGGCGCGCGAGTTCGAAATGCGTGTTGGAATAGCGCAAAGAGACGTGAGTAGCGACAAAGATCGACCCGGACATCACGCCCACAAGAACCGCCGAAACCGCATAGCGGCGCCAGTGCTGGCGCGGGTTGTTACCCATGACCGCGCACAAACCGAGCGACATAACTGACATGACGGCCAGAAAGACTTTGAGCCAGAGCGCATTCTTGCCTTCATGGGTCATTCTGGCGAGCTCGTTTGTTTCCACCGCGAAATTGGCGGACAACACCCATTGTGCCGCAGCAAACAATACCATCAGGGCAAGCAAGCCAACCACCGAAGTTCTGGCATCGCCTTCCAGATAGAGCTTCCAGTGCACAAAGCCTGAAATGGCAATGATGGCGATTGCGCTCGGGACGAGTTTTGCAAAATCAATCGCCAGACTACCTGCTGGCGTGGCCATGAGGATCGTCGCGCCACCCAGAAAGAAGTAAGCCGAGCTGAGCCAGACACCCGTCAGCCGACGGAGCCATGGCCTGACCGTCTGATTGGCCATCAGGAAGGTGACAGCCGAAATGAGCAGACTGACGGCGACCAATGAACCAATCTCAATCGGTGTCAGGCGGATTTTCTCGTCAGCATGCAGGATAAGCACTGACAGCATGCTGTGGCACAGAATGCTGTTCGCAAACAGAATAGTCAGAATAACGGGAATGGGCCGGTCGATCGACGCACCGGACCTCTGGTTCGCGCGAAATGAGAATGACAACACAAACATTGCCACTGTACCCATCGCAAAGATGGCCAGCGTCAGAGGATCAGTTGCCCGCGCCAACAGTTCCTGAAGTGTTATTGTCATGCTTCCACCAAGATCACTATATGACCAGTTGAAACATAAACCTTTTAAAGAACCGCTCAGGCGAGTGTACGCGGTTTGATGGAAATGGGTAATGCATCATTAATGTCGTCACTCAAGATCGACCTTAACGCGCTAAAATAGGGGTGTCAGGCAGCTGATGTCCGAACCGTGGATCCCAGAATTCTTCTGACGTCATCTTCCGTTTCAGCAAGACGCAAATCAGAGCGAAGGTCGGGCTGGCGCATGACGCGCGCAACCTGAGCGAGCGCGCGCAAATGGTCTGCGCCATCTCCATCAGACGCCAGAAGCATCAAGACCAGGTCACAAGGCTGTTCGTCGACAGCATCGAAGTCGATTGGCTTTACGAGACGAGCGTATCCGCCAATCGTTCCCTTGATACCTGGCAGGCGTGCGTGCGGAAGCACGACGCCATGACCAACAGCGGTCGAGCCGAGCCGTTCACGCTCCAGGATTGCTTTCACAATCTCCCGTTCTGGAACACCAGTACAGTCTTCCATGGCTGCCGCCATCTGAACAAACACCTGCTTGGCGCTCGAACAGTTGATGGATGGCAACACGGGACCATTCTTCAAAAGATCGGAAAGATCTCTGGGCATAAACAACTCGCTATGTCTCGATTGTCTGTTGGTACGCTGTACTAGCCGGACTTACCTGGGTCGACCCAACCGATATGCCCGTCACTTCGACGATAGACCATGTTCAACCCGCCATGTTTTGCGTTTCTGAACATGAGTGCCGGAACTTCAGACAGTTCAAGCTGCATAACTGCCATACTTGCTGTCATTGTTTTGATGTTGGTCTCAGTTTCAGCGATTACTGCAGGTGCTTCGACCGTATCATAATCGACCTGATCTTCGGCATCATCTTCATCGCTTGCTGCAATGACGAAGGATGACGCCATTTCAGCCGGCAGTGGGCCATTGTCTTTCTGATGGTGGTCGCGCAGGCGGCGCTTATAGCGGCGCACCCGCTTTTCGAGCTTATCCAGAGCCACTTCGAAAGCCGCATATGGATCGTTCGCTTCACCACTACTTTGCAGAGAAATTCCCGACGGCAAGGCGACCTGGCAGTCAGCCTCAAACAAATGGCCGTCTTTGGTCATGCTGACATTGCCCTCGATCGCTCGGTCAAAATACTTTGTTACGGCATCTTCCAGTCCGCTTTCGATCCGCTCTCTGAGCGCATCTCCGAGATCGATATTCCGTCCGGCAATTTGAACCTGCATAATGGAACCTCTTATTATTATTAGCCCCCGCAACCTGATTTTGCAGCATTCTGCTACCGGATGGCAAGGACAAGGGCGGGCAAATGTACGTTCTCCACCAAAGAGTCAAGGATACCAGCCTTCAGGTTGAAGGTTTCTCCCGACATTCCGCGCAAGCTTATGCAAGCCGTTAGCAAACTGCTAACGAAGAGTTTTGGAGTTTCAGAGGGTTTTGAGCAGCCCTAGGCAGACTGGCGCATCGCGCGCCGGCGCTGGACAGATGACGGTATGCGCAGGGATTCGCGATACTTAGCGACTGTCCGGCGCGCAATGTCGATACCGAAGCCGCGAAGCTCATCGACAAGCTGATCGTCGGAAAGCACAGTGTCGAGCGTTTCCTTGGCAATGAGGTTCTTGATCCGGTGCCGCACGGCTTCGGCGGAATAGGACTCGCCGTCACCCGTCGACGGAATGGCTGCCGAGAAGAAGTATTTGAGCTCAAACAGGCCGCGCGGGCTGGAGAGATACTTGTTCGACGTCACACGCGAGACGGTCGATTCATGCATGCCGATCGCGTCGGCAACATTCTTGAGGTTCAGCGGACGCAAATGTGCGACGCCGTGGACGAAAAACGCATCTTGCTGTCGCACCACTTCCTGAGCCACCTTCAGAATGGTGCGCGCGCGCTGGTCGAGGCTTTTGATCAACCAGTTCGCATTTGCGGCGCATTCTTCGATGAATTCTTTTTCTTCGTTACGCTTCGTGATGGCCGAAACTTCAGCGTAATAGGTCCGGTCCATCAAGACGCGTGGAAGCGTGTCACTGTTAAGTTCAACGGCAAACGCGCCGTTTGGGAGTTCACGAATAAACACATCCGGAACGACTGTCTGTGCTGTATCACCTGCAAAAGCTGCACCCGGGCGCGGCGTCAGCAGTTTGATTTCTGAAATCATGTCGAGCACATCATTCCGGTCAACACCGCAAGCATGGGTCAGTCCGGACAGGTCATGCTTGGCAACCAGGGCCAGATTGTTCAGAAGTGCCTGCATCGCAGGATCGAGACGGTCTTTCTCACGCAGTTGAAGCGCAAGGCATTCTTCAATACTGCGCGCCATCACGCCCGTTGGCTCAAACCCCTGACATATATCAAGAATTTCAAGAACATGAGTTTCTGAAACACCGAGTTGCTCGGCGATCTGAGTTGTTTCGGCGCGCATATAGCCGCCTTCGTCAGTCTCTTCTATCAGTTGAGAGGCAATCAGCTGGTCGACCTCATTGAGGCCCGCCATGGTGAGCTGATCCTTCAGATGATCGCGCAGAGTTTTCTCGCTGGACATGAAGGATTCAAAATCAACATCGTCTCCGCCGCCCTTGCCCGTACCCTGATTTGTGGATCCGGCACCCGAGCCAGACGAAGCAGACCCATGAGCTTCGACGGCACTTTCAGATGGACTGTCGGCTTCGTATGCGTCTTCAGTCGGCGCATCGAGATTTTCCTGGGCCGCAGACATGTCGTTAGACGACTCGGATGAATAATCTTCACTGTCTGAGTGATCATGTTCGTCGGACTGGTTTTCGCTGTCATCGCGCTGCAATAGCGGATTGCGCTCCAGCTCCTGCTCGACATAGGCCGCCAGTTCAATATTCGACAGCTGCAACAGTTTGATGGCCTGCTGGAGCTGAGGCGTCATGACCAGAGACTGGCCCTGGCGAACATCTAAACGCTGTGAAAACGCCACCGCGAGCCTCCTAGGCCGCGAACCGCTCACCAAGATAGACCCGGCGGACGTCCTCATTTTTCAGGATGTCTTCAGGTACGCCCTCAAACAGGACACGGCCATCATAAATAATTGAAGCCCGATCGACGATTTCCAGGGTCTCCCGAACCTGGTGGTCAGTGATCAGAACGCCAATGCCGCGGTCTTTGAGGTAGCGCACCAGATCGGAAATATCCGATATGGCCAGCGGGTCGATCCCGGTGAAGGGTTCGTCCAACAACATAAAACTCGGCCTTGATGCGAGCGCTCTGGCAATCTCCACCCGGCGGCGTTCACCACCGGACAGCGACATAGCTGACTGCGATCGGATATGGGTAATGTTCAATTCCTCAAGAAGACTTTCGACCGCCTGTTTGCGAGCCTTTTTGTCTTTCTCGACGAGTTCAACCACACTCATCACATTTTCTTCGACGGACATGCCGCGGAAGATAGATGTTTCCTGGGGGAGATACCCCACCCCGAGTCGGGCGCGCTGATACATGGGCAGGTGGGTGACCTCCTCCCCGTCAATCGTAATGCGTCCTTCGTCGGCCGTGATAAGCCCCATCATCATATAGAAGCAGGTTGTTTTACCCGCTCCGTTTGGGCCGAGCAGGCCAACCACCTCTCCCCGATTGAGAGACAATGAGACGTCATGAACCACCCGACGTTTCTTGAACGTCTTGGCAAGGCTCATGGCAACGAGACCGGATTGGTCAGAACTCACTATACTACTCCATCGGGCAAGATGATCATTTCAGCCTGCGGCCTCATTCTTGCATGGTATGATTAAAACCTTCTTGCGCTTAACGAAAAACTTCAGCGCAGGGAATGGTTATTCGCTTTGCTCTTCGCCGGTGATGATGACTGTGCGGACACGTTCGCCGCGTGCCGTTGAGTTCGCTTCCATACGCGAACGCCCTTCAGCAACATTCACAACCAGCTTGTCACCAACAATCACATTCTCGCCGCGCGTGAGCGTGACATTGCCCGTCAGCGTGATTGTATCAGTGTCGAGCGCATAGACGCCCTCGTCGCCTTTCGCTTTCTCATTCGGGGTCATGTAATAGACCTCGCCCTGAGCTACCAGGCGCTCAACATCGCCAACATTTCCGCCCAGCCCCGTGGCACCTTCGCCATTTTCTGTTTTTTTGGCGAAGTAAATCGTGAGCTTTTCGGCACGGATACGCGCATCACCCTGAATGGCGTCGACATTACCCATGTAAATGGCCTGGCCTTCCTTATCGAGGAAGTCGAGCCGGTCGGCTTCGATCTGAATGGGGCCACGCTGTGCACTGATCTGCGCCGAGGCGTTGAATGCAAGTCCAGCCATCAGGCCGCCGGCCAGTAGAATTGACTTCCACATGTTTATTCTCCTGTCTCCCGGCCACCCGGTTCGATCTCAGTCCAGACATTCCCTCTCAGGATGATCCGGGACCCACCATCTACAATTTCATACGTGTCTGCACGAATTTTTCCAAGTGGACCAACACCTTCAAGTGGCTGCATGCCAACTACACGGTTCTCCTGCACAAACATGCGTGCATGAGTGGTCACAAATCGGTTCCCGCCAGCATCTGTCAAAATAACGTCTTCGAACAGTTCGAGCTGCTGAGCATCCTGATCAAACGTGCCGGTTGGCGCCTGAACCGTGCCGTTGAGGCCATCATCGAGGGCTGGATTGGACAGCTCGATCAGTGAAGGGTTCGCCCCATTACGCTGTGCCGTGTCAGCCGTGATCACATATGGCTGGCCGGATGCATCGCGCCCTGAAAAGCGCGGGTTCTGCATGATGACCTGAGTATCGCCAATTCTCGGTCCGGCGTCGCGGCCAGAATAAACGCTATAGCCCAGGCTGCCGATCAGAATGCCCGCTGATATCGCGGCGGCTGACGTGAACAACATTCTCAGAAGACGAACAAGATCAGACCGATTGCGTGCCTGGCGTAGCGACAAACGTCGCCGCGGCACCCAGAAGTCATCAGCTATGGCAGTGGTACTTGTCATTCTGAGAGACGGTCTTCCCGAAGTCGATTGTCTACACCTAGCGAAACACCCAAGGCGAAACTAGGGCAATTGTGAGAAGTATCTGGTGCAAATCCAGTGCTTTGAGACTTCAGACGCATTTTTTCAGGCCCGGCGACGTTCTTGTCACACTTTTCAGCTGTGCGCGAAGATATCGGTTTCGGCCCAGCCTTCCAGATCGAGTTGCGCGCGGGTCGGCAGGAAATCGAAGCAGTCGCGTGCCAGCTGATAGCGCCCTTCCCGTTCCAGCATGGCCGTGAGTGTGTCGCGGATCTTGTGAAGATGCAGAACATCAGACGCCGCATAAGCAAGCTGCGCATCGGTGAGCGTTTCTGCGCCCCAGTCTGAGCTTTGCTGCGCTTTGGACATATCAACACCGGCCAGTTCGCGAGACACGTCCTTCAGGCCATGGCGGTCTGTATATGTCCGGGCCAGCTTAGAACCGATTTTGGTGCAGAAAACAGGCGTGCAGTCTACGTCCAGCCATTTCTTGATCATCGCCAGATCGAAGCGCGCAAAATGGAAAATTTTCTCTACTGACCGATCAGCCAGCAGCGCCTTGAGGTTCGGCGCATGATAGGTCTTGCGGTCCATCTGAACAACGTGCGCCGTGCCATCGCCCGCTGAAATCTGAACCACGCAAAGCTTGTCACGGATAAGGGACAGGCCGAGTGTTTCGGTGTCGATTGCAATGGACGAGCCCCAGCTGAGCCCGGACGGCAAATCGCCTTTGTGCAGTGAAATCTTGGTCATGAAGATCTGCCTGATGTGAATCAAATGTGCAGAGTTCTGTTCCAACTCGCGCACCTACTGTCAAGAAGCCCGATGAACGCGCCCTGTTCACGGGGCAATCTGGATGAAATCCGGGTCCTGTCCGTTGGTTAGAACCACCGCAGTGAGCGGCCCGCCAAAAACAGCGCCCGTATCCACATTGATTCGACGGTGACCATTTGACTGTTTTACCTCGACATCATCCACCGGTGTGTGGCCGTGAACCACGGTCATACCTTCAAGTGCCGGGTTGTCTGTCCAGGTGGTGGTATCGAAGAACCGGCTGGACCGTGTCCATAAGTGGCGCTGGGGATTGCCATCTGGATACTCGCGCGGATCAATGCCTGCGTGAACGAAGATGAGCTTGTGCGACTGGCTGACGAAAATGGTTGGCAGACGAGACAGCCAGTCATGATGAATTTTCGGAAACCGGAGCATGGTTTCGTCGATATCCCGCCCCGGACGATAGCTGTTGAGCGTGCTTGTGCCGCCATTACGGAGCCAGTTATCGAGATTGGCTGCACTGCCGGTCAGACCTTCCAGCATCATCTCCTCATGATTGCCGCGCAAGGAAATGATTGTGAGATCGGGGTTTTCGACAGCGCGGCGTTCCATGCCCATGATCGTTTCGATCACTTCACGAGACTCCGGACCGCGGTCGACATAGTCTCCGAGATGCACGATGACTGCCTGCTGCCCGTCATGATTGTCCCGATGATGACGCAGAATAGCGAGGTGCAGTTTGACCAAACGGTCAGCCACTCCATGCACATCACCAATGGCATAAAATACTGTATTGGGTGGAAACTCTGACATCAGGGGTGAATGAACTCGAATGGCGGGCAGGACAGCCAAAGGTAGGATGGCGCGTCCTATTCTGCCACAATCCGCGTCTTGCTCCAATTCACGGCGATGTCTTGCGCGCGCGACGACAGCGTTCGGAACAGTATTTCACATCCTCCCAGACAGCTGACCATTTGCGGCGCCATGTGAAAGGTCGCCCACAGACAGCACAGGTTTTCGTTGGGAGATGGCCTTTTTTCTTCATGCCGGGAAAGATGTTTCGATGTGGAGAAGTGGCAAGTCTGGCTTGCACACACCAAATGTTTATGATTTGTTCCAAGCGAATCTCTATAAGATGCGCTGATGAATTCTCCGATTGCGACTATTGGTACCCTGCAGATTGATGGCCTTCACGCCATGCTGGTGGGCCTGTTTCTGATTTCTGTCATTCTGACCATCTGGCTGTGGCCCTTCCGAACCCGTGCGACCCGGCACGAGGCCGCCAAAAACCGATTGGTCGAAAACATGGCTGCAGGCGAGAAGGAACTTGCGTCTGAGGCCGTACGTCGCGAAATCGCTGAAGCACGTCTGGAAGAGCTCGAACAATCCCGGCGGACACTTCAGCTGCGCCTCGAAGAAGCAGAGAAGAACCTCAAATCGGCGGAAGTACGCGGCGAAGAACGCGCACGCGCTTTTGATGAAGAGCGCAAGCAAATGACGGAACTTCGAAAGGAAGTCGAAGACCGGTTCCGCGAAATCGCGAACTCTGCACTAAAGCAGTCTCAGAGCCTGTTCCTCGAAACAGCGAATGAAACCTTTGGCAAACAGAAAGAGGCTGCTGAAGGCAACCTCAAGGCCCTGGTCAGCCCGATCCGCGAGGCCATCGGCAAATTCGAGCTGCGCGTTGAAGGGCTGGAAAAAGTTCGCGCGGAAGACAAGTCTGCCATCTTTGAACAGGTGAAAAGCGTTGGCGAAATGCTGGCGCGCAATCAGGCCGTCACTTCTAAACTCGTGACCGCCCTCTCCTCACCTAAAGGTGGTGGACGCTGGGGCGAGGAAAGCCTGCGCAATGTCATGGAGATGGCCGGTCTGTCTGAATATGCAGACTTTAGCGAGCAGGTCGGTAATGCGGGCGATGGTTTACGACCGGATGTCATCATCCGCATGCCGGGTGGACGCGAAATCGTGGTCGACTCCAAGGTCAGCATTGATGACTTTCTGCGTGCGGCCGAGGATCCTGATGAAGAACGACGCAAGGCCTTTCTGGTCGCCCATGCGCGCAAGCTGAAGGATCATGTGAAACGTCTTGCCAGCAAGGAATACTGGAAAGCCTTCGACAATCGGGTCGATTTCGTCGCCATGTATGTGCCGGGCGAAAACTTTTATGCGGCAGCGCTTCAGGTCGAGCGCGATCTGTTTGACTTTGCAGCCCGTAACAAGGTTCTGATCGTCACCCCATCAACGCTGATCGCTCTGGCCAAGGCCGTGTCCTATGGCTGGCGACAGGAAGAAGCGGCAAAGAACGCACTGGAAGCAGCACAGATGGGCCGTGACCTTCACAAACGACTCTCGACCTTTACCGATCATATGGAAAAGGTCGGCACACATCTTGGCCGGTCTGTTGCGGCATTCAACAAAATGAATGGCTCTTATGAGCGCATGGTGATGCCACAAGCGCGCAAATTCGAAGCGCTGCAGCTCAATGAAAGCGGCACAACGCTATCTGATGTCACCCTGCTCGAGGAATTTCCCTCCAGCGGTAGTCGTGGTCTTCTGGGCGTCGAATCTGACGACGATGACGACGGTACAAAGACTGCCGCCGAATAAGAGAATATTGACGATCACGCGTCTGATACATACTTATAGATCATGGCTATTCGCGAAATTCTGACCGTTCCTGACCCTGTGCTGAAGCAGGTTTCCACTCCCGTCGAAGGCGGCGTGACTGATGAGCTGCGCGCTCTGATGGATGACATGCTGGAAACCATGTATGACGCGCCGGGCATTGGACTCGCCGCGATCCAGATTGGTGTTCCAAAGCGCATCATCGTGATGGATCTCTCGCACTCTGAAGAGAAGCGCGCGCCAAAGTATTTCGTAAACCCGGAAATCCTGGAAACCGTCGAAGAGACAACCCCTTATGAAGAGGGGTGTTTGTCTATTCCTGATGTGTTTGACGAAGTCGATCGCCCGGTCAAATGTTTGATCCGGTATCTGGATTATGATGGCAATCAGGTCGAAGAGTGGGCTGAAGGCCTTTATGCGGTCTGCATCCAGCATGAGATGGACCATCTGGAAGGTACGCTATTCATCGACCACCTCTCTCGTCTCAAACGCCAACGCGCCGTTGAGAAAGTGAAGAAGGCCAAGCGCCTCGCCTCTAAAACCAAAGCTGCCTGAGCGCGGTGTCGGCGTTTAAACGCTGGTTGTTTGCTCTTCTGGGCGCCCTGTTTATTCTGGTTATTCTGATGTGGTTTGTCGGCTTTGCTGCTGAACAAAGGCGTATTGGGCGCGAACAAGCAAGGCTGCACTGGATCAGCCCGGATATTCCGACTATAGGCTGAGCGCCTGTTTCATTGAATGACGAGTTCGCCATGCGTCTGGCCTTTATGGGGTCTCCCGATTTTGCTGTTCCATCGCTGAAGGCGCTGATTGCGGCTGGCCATGAAGTGGTCTGTGTTTACAGTCAGCCTCCACGCCCGGCAGGACGTGGCAAGAACCTGCGAAATACGCCCGTGCATGATGCCGCGCTTGAGGCCGGAATTGACGTACGCCATCCAGAGTCACTGAAATCGACTGAAGAGAAAGCGGCCTTTGCCGCGCTGAATCTCGATGTCGCGATTGTGGTGGCGTATGGGCTGATCCTGCCCAAAGCTGTTCTGGCCGCACCCATGCATGGTTGCATCAATGTCCACGGTTCGCTTTTACCGCGTTGGCGCGGCGCCGCGCCCATGCAGCGCGCCATCATGGCCGGCGACGACGTCACCGGCGTGCAGACCATGCAAATGGAAGCAGGTCTGGATACGGGCCCCGTTTTCCTGACCCAGACGACGCCGATCACGAAGAGCGATACGGCGGGCACTCTACATGACAGACTCGCCGAACTCGGTGCTGATGTTCTTGTGCAGACCATGGATATTCTTGAGCATCACAAGCTCACTCCAATTCCGCAGAGTGAACTCGGTGTCACCTATGCTCATAAGCTTGGGCCTGACGACGCGCGCATTGACTGGAGCCAGCCTGCAGATGAGGTGGACTGCCAGATCAGGGGGCTGTCTCCCTTCCCGGGTGCCTGGTTCGAAATTGACCAGAATGGCGAGCGCGTGCGCGTCAAAGCGCTGATGTCGGCCGAAGAAGATGGTTCTGGTGAACCGGGAACGCTCCTTGATGACAAACTGCTTATCGCCTGTGGTCGTGGCGCGGTTCGCTTGAGCCGGGTTCAAAAGGCCGGCAAAAGCGCATGTAGTGCCGAAGACTTTCTGCGCGGAAATTCTCTGAAGACTGGCGAGGCCGTTTACTGATGAGCGAAGACATCACACTGCGATTTGCCGAAGATGCAGACCTGGCTTCAATCGTTGCGCTGAACGATCTGGCATTTGGTCAGCCTGACGAGGGCCAGATTGTCGAGCGCCTTAAGGAAAACGATGAAGCTCTGTTCGGGCTGGTTGCTTTAAGCGGCGACAAGATTGTCGGCCATATTCAGTTCTTCCCGATTGATGCAACTGGCCCGGGAGCAGCCAAATTCGCCGGTTTTGGTCCGATGTCGGTTGATCCGGATTTTCAAGGCGCCGGAATCGGCGGGGAGCTGATTGGCGCGGGACTGAAAGAAGTGAAAGCTCAGGGCATTCAGAAGGTTTTTGTGCTCGGCCATGCAGATTACTATCCGCGTTTTGGCTTTTCGGTAGATGAGACCGCAGGTATGGCAGCGCCGTGGGGCGGGCCACATTTCATGGCAATTGAGCTGAACCCTGGTAGTCCTCCACTGGCTGAGCTGCACTATCCATCTGCATTTTTTGAGAGCTGAATGCCGCGCTATAAACTCACCATCGAATATGACGGGCGCCCCTTCGCCGGTTGGCAACGCCAGGCCGATCAGCCGAGTGTGCAGCAGTCTCTTGAAGATGCGGCGGCCAGTCTCAATGGCGGACCGGTCACGGTTCAGGGTGCCGGGCGAACCGATGCGCGTGTGCACGGAACTGGTCAGGTAGCGCATCTGGACCTGCAAAAAGATTTGCCGGCCGACAAGGTGATGGACGCCATCAATTTTCACCTGAAACCCGCGGCCGTCGCAATTATCAAATCCGAGCGGGCGGATGATGAGTTTCATGCCCGCTTTGATGCGAAAGAGCGTCACTACCTCTATCGTATCTCCAACCGCCGGGCGCCACTGACTCTGGATGCAGGGCTCGCCTGGAGGGTGAGTTCAGAACTTGATTATGAGGCCATGCATGCTGCGGCGCAGGCGCTGGTCGGGCAGCATGATTTCTCAACCTTTCGGGATAGCCAGTGTCAGGCGAACAGTCCGATCCGAACACTGAACGCCATATCCGTGAACCGGATGGGTGAGGAAATTCATATCCGGTGTCGCGCCCTCTCCTTCCTCCATCGTCAGGTCCGCAGCATGGTCGGCTCGCTCGCAGATGTCGGGCGCGGCAAAGAGAACGTGAGCTGGGTCGGAGATATTCTGGCGCAAGCTGACCGAGCGGCCTGCGGCCCTGTTGCTCCGCCTGATGGGCTGTATCTGACGCGCGTCGACTATTGACTGCAGGTCAGCTCTGAGAGCGGTACACCTTCGAAACTAAGCGAAACGCCCCAGCTTTGCAGATGTGCAGGTGATGACAAATCCAGCATGGTCGAGAAGGCGTGAAGATAGCGGCCTTCCTGGGTTCTGATCAGTAGATGGCTCATACCAGATTGCTGAGCTGTGGCTTCCGAACGCCCGAACGTGATCGCCATGCCGTTCCCCATGCATCGGGAAATGCTGGACGATGTCAGATTCAAATCCTTGATGGAGCTGCCATCATAGACTGCGAAGATTTCGATATCATGGTCGGGCGTGATGGTGCCATCGAGCACCTGATAAATCGAGAAATCCCGGAAATCGAGGCGATCAATCCGCCAGTCGGCCGGCAGCTTTCCGGCAAAGGCCGGGCTTTTATAGTCCATGCTGATCTTTGAAGCGGGTTCAGCGCCCACGCTGAATACAAGGCTCACCGCCACAATCGCGGCACTGATAATGCCGGACGCAAAACCTGTCGAACGCATGGATCAACCCCCTGATATCTGGAGATTAACTGTAGCTGGATTGATCCGGAACACGGTTCAGCCGACAGGCGAAAGTTTCATCGGTCACTAACGCAATACAATATACCGACACTGAGTAACTTTCCGGGAATAGTCAGTCGCGATCAGCAAGCCATTTATACATGATATGGGCATCGACGAAGCCTTCGGTCGGATGTTCGAACGCCTTGGGCAGCGTGCCGACAATTGTAAAACCCAGCTTTTGCCAGAGGCGCACCGCACCCACATTGGTGGAGACCACGAAATTGAACTGCATGGCTTTATAACCCAGTTCACGCGCCACTGTTTGAGATTGCTCGCACATGGCACCCGCTATGCCTTTGCCTCGCGCGGCTTCTGCGGTCATGTATCCACAATTGCAGACGTGACGACCGCCACCCATCTGATTTGTTCGCAGGTAATAGGTGCCGAGCAGTTGACCGCCTTCCAACGCCACGTAGGTGTGTTTGTCATCCCCCATCCAATAGGCGAGCGCATCATCTTTCGCCCAGTCGGCATCGTAGGTATAGGTCTCGCCCGCGCGGATCACTGGCCCGATGATATCCCAGATCGCCTCACGGTCTGTCGGTAAAGCGCGTCTGATCTCGGGCATGAAACCGGCTCTAACTCTGACTAAAATAGCGGCTCAACACACCGGTATAAATGTCCGCGAGTTGTTCGATTTCAGCGACGGCAGCGAACTCATCCACCTTGTGGGCCGTGTCATTCTTGAGGCCGAGTTCAGCGACCGGGCAAAAGTCTTTGATGAACCGCGCATCCGAGGTGCCACCACCTGTGGTGAGGGCTGCATCTGTTCCGGTGACGTCTGCAATGGACGCCTGAAGGATATCTGTCAGCTGGCCGGGTTCTGTGTAGAACGCCTCGCCCGTCGTTTTAAGGTCCAGTGCGATCATCTTGCAGTCAGGGTCGATTTCGAGTGCCTTTTTGGCAATCTCGTTTTCCAGCTGCGCACCTGTATGATGGGTGTTGAAGCGAATATTGAACTTGGCTTCTGCCCGCGCGGCGATCACATTGTGAGCGGTGTTACCGACATCGACACTCGTGACTTCAAGATTGGACGGCTGGAAACCCGGCGCCCCCTCATCGAGATGCCAATCAGTAAGCTTTCGCAGGAAATCCAGCAGGACCGGCACCGGGTTGTTGGCTTTATCCGGATAGGCGACATGCCCCTGTTTTCCTGTGACGACGACTTTGCCATTGAGGCTCCCGCGTCGACCATTCTTGATGACGTCGCCGAGTGTGCTTTCAGAGGTTGGCTCGCCGACAAGACAGTGACTGAGGGTTTCGCCGTCTTCAGTGATCGCTTTGAGGAGCTTTTTCGTCCCGTTAATGGCCGGGCCTTCTTCATCACCCGTGATGAGGAGTGAAATTGACCCTTTTGGCTGACCATGCGTTTTGAGATGACGCGCAACCGCAGTCACGAAGCAGGCGATTTGAGACTTCATATCCACTGCGCCGCGCGCGACCAGATTGCCGTCGACAATATCGGCTGCAAAGGGATCGACACTCCAGGCCGCAGCGTCACCTACCGGTACGACATCCGTGTGGCCCGCGAAGCAAAAGTTTGGAGCTTCTGTACCAA
>NZUJ01000069.1 GCA_002701295.1 Ponticaulis sp.
GGCGATTGAGTATCTCGATAATATCGACAAGGTGGACAAAGACCGGTTCATGGTTCTGCGTGCGGGCAGCAATTATACCATGCAGCCGCCCGGAAAGACGGCTGCGGAAAACCTGCTTGGCGAAAACGAAGGTTATGCTGGCATGCTGGCTTCACTTGAAAGCCTGTACTTGGTCGGCGGGACGGTGATCGACGAGATCACGCAGAATTGGGACAAATACGAAGATGAAATTCCAGGCTCTGACGCGGTGGCTGAATAGCTGCTAGCGGCCGGGCCAATCAACAATGTCTTGCTCAAAGGCGATGAAGTTCTGTTCGAGCTGGATCTGGAGTTTCGCCTTTGGGCTCTCTTCGGCAAGCTCCCTGCAGCTCATTGAAGAGAGCGTCATGCAGGCATCGTTCGGTATTCCCACCTGGTCATCCCAGATGCTGCTTCCCGGCAGAAAAGCATATGCGATACTGTTTCGCGCGGCTTGTTTGAGGTCCTGATAGCCCAGCCCGTGCTCTAGTGCAGCCCGAACATATTGTTCGGTCATGTCCGTCCTCAGGACGCCCTGGTCATCTGTGGACAGTACGAAAGGCACACCGGATTGCCGGTAGAGGTTCAGAGGGTGTTCCTTGCCCGAAACTCCGAGAATGACCTGATTGCTGACGAGATTGATCTCGACCGCAATTTTCTCAGCTGCCATCAGCGCCAGCGTGTCACGACTGTTATGCTCCCACGCAATGTCAATGCCGTGACCGATGCGCGTTGAGCCTGCGATGAGGATGGCGTCTCTGATATGGCTGCGCAGCGCGGTTGAGGGCGCGAGACCCAGCGTGAGTTCACCGGCATGCAGAGAGACTTTAGCGCTCGGATATTTCGCATTCAGGAAGGCGATCATCTTCATATGAAGGTCATAGTTCTTGACCGAGCGCGGGTCGTCTTCTGGTTCGACGAGAGACATGCCGAGAAAGCGGTGGTCAGCTTCAATCAGTGCGAAGCCAAGCGTTAGCTGGCGGAACAGCTGCTCGTTCGGAAAGCGCCTCAGGCCGTAAGTATTGTAGTAGACGGTGACATTGCAGCCATCATCTGCATCCGGCATGTCGCACTTGAGAAGGGCGTTGGCTTCGGCTTCAGTTTCAGTCCGCTCGGCAATGGCTTCCTCGACCAATTCGTCGATTTCCGGTCTGAAGCGCTGATAGGCGGCTTCGAGGTCGGTTTCGTCCCATTCAGGATCCACGACTTGTGAAAAATAGGAATCGATAGCCTGCGGGTTGAACATGAGTTCGACATAGGAAACCGCGTCATCGGCAGCGAGTTCGCGAACAGAGGCGAGTGTCTTCGCGGATTCCTGACTGACGATGGGGAAGAACTTGTTGAAACTGGCAAAGAATTGCTCATGGCCGGATCGGCCATTATCAACGCCAGCGGTCATTTCGCGGACAGAGAGGCTGTCCACAATATCGGCATAAAGGCCGGGATTTGTGTACATAAGGTCACGAGCCGAGAGCTCGCCCTCGCCATCGCATGGCGGAAAAGAAATGGCTGCAGGATCGTTAGTGACGCAGAAATCCCGCTTGTCGGCCCATTCAAGATAGTCCTCGGCATACGGTGTGCCAGAGGCGTGATTGTGGAGGTCGCCTCCTTTCGGCATGTCGCGCAAAAAGAGGCGTAGAAGGACTGGGTTGTCAGCAATGCTGTCAAAGAGGCTGGCCGCCTGCAGTTCAGGAGATCGCCGGTCCGGAGAGGGCGTCATCGTGGTGCAGGCGGCCATAAGGCAAAGCGATGAAAGCACGGGCAGTGAGCGCTTCGGGACCCGTGGCAGAGTTCCTCCCGATGTCATGATTGTTGCTCGCATCGCCTGGGGAAATGGCTCAGCCAGTCCGTTCTATCTGGCGGCATTTTTGACAAAATCCTCGATGAAGTCGTCATTTACGGCATCCTGCACGCCGGAATACCAGCTGCCGCGAACATGCCGCCGGATGGCGCGGTCATTCGTGGCGGTTGCCGCCGAGTGCCAGAGATAGGCGTCGTGAAACAAGACGTCTCCTGCGTCGCAATAAATGCCGATTTCGCCTGGAGCTTTCTGAAAGGCGAGGGGCATTTCAAACGGCGGAGCTTCGTCTGTATAGCCGCCAGTTGGCCGTGCACCTGCCGGAACGGCGACGTTGTTTACATTCTTGAACGGTGCCGGAGTGGCCCATTTGTGCGAGCCGGGCACGACACGCAAAAAGCCGTTTTCCGGACTAGTCGCGTCGATATTGATTGTGAAGGCGACTGATGGCCAGACGTCGCGATGGGGGCCGGACTGCCAGTCCGAGTGCCATCCAATCCGACGATAACCTGAATTCCGACCGCCACGCGCATCCTGATAGACGACGCCGAAGCGCGAATGCTCGAGCAGGTATCCTTCCGGAACCCAGCGCGCCATGAGATCGACAATGGCTGGATGGACAATGGCGTTGCGGGTTTTGGAGGAGATTTCGGTGATGTACTGAACATAGTTCGTGAAACGGGTTTTGCCGTCGACCGCATCATCCAGCAAAACCGAGTTTCCGTAGCGCTCATCCAGGCTGCCTTCGATCACGCCGGTTTGCGCGGCAACGCAGTCTTTGGTCAGCGCTTCCAAATCAGCCGGATCGTACAGGCCTCGCAGAATGGCGAACCCATGCGCTCTGAAAAAAGCATCCAGTTCATCAAGCTGATTGGCACGAAAAACGCCGATATCAGTGTTTAAACTTACTTTTCCGGTCATGACGCGCTCCCGCTTCACTCGATCTAATTATTAGATCGATTAGCAGTTGTTCCCTGCCTGATTCAAGCCAATATGGCGGAGGCGATCCGCCACGTCTCACTGTGCCGGATATTGGTCCATTGTCGAGTTGTATTGCACAACAATCGGCCAAAACACTTGTTGGCAGGCGATTGGTGCCGTTCTGCTATCGATCGAATGGCGAACCGGCCCAAGAGTGAGCTTATGTGTTCTAATTATTAGATCAATGAGACCGCAATGCCCTATTCCTTCGACAACTTGCGCAGTCTGATTGGCTTTTTGCTTTTGCTGGGCGTTGCGTGGTTGTTGTCTGGGGACCGACAGCGTGTGCCACTTCGCACTGTTGGGTTTGCAATCGGCCTCCAGATCGTCTTCGCAGCGGTGATGTTCAACGTTCCGCCATTGCGAATGGGATTGCAGTCTGTTGCTGCCGGACTGGGGGTGCTTCAAGAGGCAACCCGACAGGGGACAGAATTCGTATTTGGTTATCTTGCCGGTGGCGCTGAGCCGTTCGAAGTCTCTGCGCCGGAAAACAATTTTATTCTGGCCATACAGGTGCTCCCGCTCATGATTACCGTATCGGCGGTGGCGGCCGTGTTGTGGCATTGGGGGCTGCTGGAAAGGCTTTGTCGGGCGATTGGGTATGTCCTTCAGCGCACGCTCGGTCTGTCCGGACCAGTGGGGCTTGGCACAGCGGCCAGCATATTCCTGGGAATGGTCGAAGCTCCGATGATCGTCCGACCCTATCTGCAGCGAATGTCTCGCGCGGATATTTTCCTGATTATGACGGCTGCCATGTCGACGGTCGCCGGTACGGTCATGGCGCTCTATATTGCGCTTCTCCAAACAAAAATTCCTGAGGCGGCATCACATGTAATCATCGCTTCGTTCATGGCGGCGCCGGGAGCTGTCGCGATCGCCCGTATCATGCAGCCGCCCGAGGAAGGCGATGTAAAGCTTGCTGAAAAGCCGCCGCCAAAATTCTACCAGTCGACGATGGATGCCTTTTCGCGTGGCGTGCAGGATGGGGTGAACATTTTTATCTCAGTGTTGGCGTTTGTGACTGTGTCCATCGCCATGATCGCGTTGTGCGATATCGCGCTCGCCGCCTGGTTGCCGGAGGTCGGTGGCAGTGCCATTACGATTGGCAGGGTGTTTGGCTGGCTGCTTTCTCCGGTCATGTACATGCTGGGTATTCCCTGGGAAGACTGCCTTGAGGCTGGGCGGCTTATCGGGATCAAGACGACACTGAATGAGCTGCTCGCTTTTATCGAGCTTTCACTGATCCCAGAGAGTGACATGGCGCCCCGCAGCCGGATGATGATGATCTATATGCTGTGTGGATTTGCGAATTTTGGGGCGCTCGCCATTATGATCGGCGGGCTATCGGCCATGTGTCCGGACAGGCGAGCTGACTTTCTTGACCTGGGACTCAAAAGCATGTGGGCGGGCATTATGGCCAATCTGATGAACGGTGCGCTGATGGGCGTGGTGCTGACCTCGCAGGGGGCTTAGTCGTAAAGTTTAGCATCTACACCCCCTATCTGAGGGGATTTCACGCCTCGAACTGGGCCCTTAAATTGGGCGCAGTTCATGGAGGTGCATGTGAAAAAGTTCTTTCTTCTGGGGTCAATATCCATGCTGTTGTGCGGTGCCGCGTCGGCGACGTGTTCACAGCAGGATGCGACACAAATGATGCAAAAAATTCTGGCCAGTCCGCAATATTCGGATGTGGTCTCTCAGGCCGGACAGGTTGATGGCCCAACAGCGGAGCGCACGGCTGCTAAAAGCGGTCTCCGCCGTTTCGGCGGAGCGCTCGGCGGTATTGGCGCGGACGTCATGCAGAACAAAGACAATAACGACATGAATAGACAGGCGCAGGAAAGCGTCACCGATGTGAAGCGAGTCACGATCCGCATGAATGATGCTGGTTCGGCTCTTGGTCGGTCAGATTATGAGACCGCTTGTCTGCTCTATCGTCAGGTGATGACGGACCTCGACATCAAGTAGCACCACTCTATCGGGTCTGCGGCTGGCGCCGCAGGCCCGGTCTTTTTCGGTCGCTGTTTGATTTACCCCCAGATAGGGGTAGTGACCGTTTCGCGCGTCTAAATTACATCTGGTCATCACGTTAGTGGATGGGCGGGCTTCAGAGTGGGCACGATAGCGAAGGCAAGAGCATCAATTATATTTCGCATGGCAATCATTATTGCCGTCGGTCAGCTCTTCTTGTGGGCCGCGCTCTACTTTTCAGAAAGCGCTGCGCGTCCGGAAGGCATGTCGCCTGCGCAGGAAATTACGCTTCATATCACCACAGATGGTCTGATTGAGTCCTCCTTCGAGACCTACACAATTCCGCTCGTCAGCGACCCGCATTATGAGTTTCGGGATTTCGTCGCCCGGGATGCCGAGGAAGAAGTAGATCGTATCGGCGTGTTCGAAACGACCTTCACCGTCACTGACCCGAATGAGGATGTTGGCCTGTTCCTCGGTTATAATTACCAGATCAACGAAGTCCGCGTAAACAACACCATTATCAAGGCGCACACAGTGGCGGATGCATGGGGGTTGGCGAGCGGCTTTTCGCCATCGGCCTATATCATTCCCAAAGATATTCTGACGTCAGGTGAAAACACACTAACCCTCGAATCTGCAGGGTATCTGACAAAGCGTGCGCCGACCTATCATGTCGGTGATGTCGCCAATGTGCTGACGGCGCAGGCGTGGGGGAGGATCTTCGCGACCGACCTCGCCATGGTTGCGGTAGCGCTCATGGCATTCGTGATTTTGTTGTGTTTTGTGATGGACTGGCCGAAGGAGGATCGTCCACGCATCACAGCACTGATTATCCTTCTGTGCCTCTGGTCGGCGCGAGACCTGCTTTTGCTAGGTATTGATCGCAATCTCAGCCCACGTCTGAGCTGGTGGCTCTATCATGCGGTCAGTTATTCTCTGACGCTTGCGCTTCTTGATTTTTCACTCGCCTGGACCGGACTGTTCAATCGGGTGCGACGCGTCTTGTGGGGCGGCTATCTCGTCTGTGTGATTTTACCGGCCGTTCTGGTCATCAACCACTGGACCAGATGGCAGCTGACGGATGCCGGATGGTTGATCGACGTCTGGCTGACCAATATTCTTGCGCCCATCGTCATCGTGATCTTCGCCTGGGATTTCGCCACAAAGCGCCCGAGGGAAACGATTGTCGCTTTGTTGTTCATCGTCTGCGCGTCAGCGCTCTTGATCGATGCCGTAGACGATCAGTTTGGCCTGCATGTGCCCTTCAATGACAACCTCTATCTGACTTTCTATTTCGCGCCACTTTGTGGAGCGTTTCTGGGACTCGGGATGACGGCCTCCATTGCGGCGCAGGCAACGCGAAGTCGGCGGGCGGTGCTCGAGATGAATGAGGTGCTTGAGCAGCGTCTTGCGGAGCGCGAAAAGCAGATACGGACTCAAGCCAAATCCCGCGCAGTACTCGATGAGCGTCGTCGCATCATGAGTGATATGCACGACGGCCTTGGCGCTCGGCTTTCAGGCATTGTCCTGCAGACCCGAACTCGAAAGCTTCCCTATTCAGACGTGCCTGGTGCTGTTCAGGAAAGTCTGGATGAACTCCGTCTCATTATTGATAGTCTTGATAGTGCTGGTGATACGCTGGCCATTGCCCTTGGTGCATTCCGCGAGCGTATTCAGCAGCAGTTCTGCGCGGCCGGAATTGCACTGGATTGGTCGATTGATGAGGGTGCTGTTTCGGCCAGATATTCGGCGTCTGAAGTGTTGCAGATTTTTCGAATTCTGCAGGAATGCTGCACGAACATTATCCGTCATGCGAAGGCTTCAAATGTCGCTTTCGCCCTGAGGCGTGTCGAGGGCGATCATCCGATCGAGATCACCGTCAGGGATGATGGCTGCGGATTACGGGAAGGTGACAATCCCAATGGCAAAGGGCTCAAGAACATGGCGATGCGCGCGAGACGCATTGGCGCGCTTTTCTCGCTTCAAAATATCGGGCCAGGCGTTGAGATGTGCTTGCGATTGCCGCGGGAGCACTCTGAAGCCTAAAAGCGGCGATCAAATTCAATTTGACCGCCGCATTCATAAGATATGTCGTTGACCTCAAAAGAACGAGAAGTCGTTTGAATCGAGGGTATTCAGCTGAAAGTCTTCAAGCGTCAGCGTGTCGCCATTGCCGAAGTCGATCACCACATCATTGCCGACCTGGGACGCAATATTCTGGACATCTGACAAGCCGAGCGTGTTCGGATTGGAGACGTTGAAAAGATCGGAATCGAGATCGATTGTATCCTTGGACGAGTCGAAATCGGTAATGGTGTCGTTGTCATCACCGAGCGAGAATACGAACGTATCGCGACCGCCGCCACCGGTCAGAGTATCCATGCCTTCATTGCCGGCCAGAGTATCATGTCCGCCATTTCCGATGAGCGTGTCATCGCCTTCGCCGCCAACAAGTTCATCTCGTCCGCCTCCGCCGCGCAGAATGTCGTTTCCGAGACCGCCCTCCAGATAATCATGGCCTTGCTGGCCCCAGAGTCTGTCGTTCCCGGCTTCACCGAAAATCTCGTCATTGTCTCGGCCACCGGCTGCCTGATCATCGCCATCCCAGAGAAAGATCTGGTCGTCGCCTGATCCGCCATCGACGATATCATTTCCACCTGCCGTGTAGATTTCATCATTGCCGCTCCCGCCTGCGACGGCGTCATTTCCTGAGCCGACCAGAACAAAATCGTCACCGGCGTCAGCGTCAATAATGTTGTCACCTGATCCGTCATAGATCACGTCCGACCCCGTTGTGCCGGCTATGCCGTTATCCATGTAGTTTGTGACCACGCCACCCACCACAACGGCAGAGTTGATGCCGGCATGGAATGTTGAGGCGCCATATTTGGCCAGCATATCGACATAGTCGACATCATAACCGACGCCATCCAGCATCCAGTGCAAATAGCCGAGTGTGTACTCTGGCGTATAGCCGTAGTTTTCAGGGGCCCCGTTATATCGATTGTATGGGTTACTGATCGTGCCGTTCTGGTCGAAGACAATGGTGTCGTCGATGCCAAGTGTTACGTCAAACGTACTCGGTGAAAACATTATTTACTCCTACTCTTCCCAAGTAGGCGCAAAGATACCGGCGGGGACCTTGCCTTCAACGACCCCAGATGGGACCGTTAGATTGACGTGCCGCCAGCAAGATGGCCCTATTTAGGGGGGAGTGACTTCGGGTTTGGCCAGCGGTTATCGTCGAAAAAGTCAGGTAAGTCTCAATGCATTCTGTGATCATACTGGAAAATGATGACGTCATGCGTGCGTCAATTTCGGAGCTCGTCGAGAGCATTGAATCCTTGCGCCTTGAGGGGAGCTCCGCGACCATTGAGGGCGGGTTGGCGCTTCTGAAAACGAATCCGGACTTTGCCCTTGTGGACCTCGTTCTGGACGATGGCCTGTCTTATGATTTCATCTCGACAGCAGTCAGCGCGTACGACACCAAGGTTCTGATTGTGAGCGTTCTGGGCGACGAATCGAGCGTGATCTCAGCCATTCAGGCGGGTGCGGACGGCTATATCAAGAAGGATGCGACTGAGGTCGAGCTAACCAGCGCAATAAATTCGATCCTGCGGGGCGAATCCCCGATGAGCCCTACGATTGCGCGACACCTGCTCAGACGTGTGAAAGAGCAGGAGGGACCTGAGCCTGAAGCTGAACCTCAAACGCTGCTCAGTCAGCGCGAACAGCAGGTTCTAGAAGCTTTGGCCTATGGGCTGAATTATAAGGAAGTCGCCCGAAAGTATGAGCTGTCTCATCATACTGTGGCGAAATACATCAAGACAATCTATCGGAAACTGTCGGTGAATACGCGCGCCCAGGCCGTGGTTGAAGGTGTACGTACCGGAATTATTTCAATGCCAGATGCCAATGTGTCTCAGCCCGTGGACCCGGATGCCCCTATCTGAGGGCATAGGAGCGTCGCTGAGCTTCAAGTATGTCTGTCCGCGTTGAGTTCTTACTCAGCAAGTCGGGGTTCGTCGTGGCGCTCATTCACACGTCACGATCCCAGTACAATTGCTGTATCCGGGGGACGTCTTCGTATGCCCAAGCGAAGGGTGATGGAGCAATTGTGCTGGGCCCCAGCCGGCTAAATCGGTTTAATTGCCAATGCGACAATGTCTGCGATACGGCCTTTGAGCGCATCGCGAACTGTTTCGTCAACTTTAAAGCCCTGGCTCGTTTTTTGACTGATCGAAATACCGAGCAGCATGGCGCCAAGAAGTTTCGCGCGCAAAACCGAGTTTTCGCCACCGATGACTTCTGCAAACGGGTGATGAAATCGTTCGTCAATAGACTCTCGCACCATCGGCCCGGCAATTGGAGAGGCGCTCGAATTCAGGATGATGAGAATGTCTTCCATCGACTTCTCTTCTGCGGGGTCGAGCATCAGGTCTGCGACACGTTCAGGTAAGCCATCCAGCTCGGATCCGATCACGTCAACGCCGCGTTCGCCCGAGCAGAGGACTTGCGAAAACAGCTCTTCTTTCGATCCGAAATCGGCTAACCCGGCACACATGGCCAGCAATGCAGAAGTCGATTTCGAGATTTCGGACGACGACATGGAAACACTGAAAAACGTCACCCCAATCAAGGATTATGGTGATGCGAGTGATTTCCCGGTTTACGCAAAGACCCGGTAATCAGGCTGACTAGGTAATCGGTTTGCGGACGCGTCAGCTGGCGAGTTTGCGGACCGATTCAATCAGCTCTTCGCGGTCAAAAGGCTTGGTCATGTAGCTGTCCACACCTTCGCGGAAGGCCTTTTCTTCGTTCTCGCTGGACCGACGGCCACTCAGCATGAGTGTCGCGATATTTTTCAGTTCAGGGATTTCTTTCATCCGCTTCACTGTCTCAATCCCGTCCATTGCCGGCATCATGCAGTCGAGCACGACAACGGATGGCAGGTCTGTTTTGGCGAGTTCGATTGCGTGTTTACCATTGTCTGCCTGAATGAGCTCGAAGCCCGCAGACTCCAGCAAATGGCAGATCAGCATTCGAACGGTGTTATCGTCTTCGACGACTAAAACTTTCATGATCCTGGCCTGTCGTCTTGTTATTGCGACTGCCCGAATTCTACCGTACCGACTTCAAGCCTCGGTTAAGTCGATAGGTGAAATTTACTGGATTTCTGCACGGCGTTGGTGTCTTGGTCGCTTCAAGGTTTTTGCCCCCCTGCCTTAACAGATCAGGCCTTTTTGGAAGTTGTCTTGAAGCCCTTACGGGTCATGTCGCCCCAACTTTCGGAGCCTTTCAGGAACTGCCAGGTGCCGAGAATGCGCCAGAAATTGTTCAGTTGCCTGTAGCCGAAATTTTCCAGGATTGCGACGACCGTCAACAACAACAGGTGGTGCGCTCGAGGGAAGCGTTTCAACTGGACTTCTTCAAGTGCCAGCGAACAGACGCTGACGGAAATGCCGAATGTGAAGCTGACCGCCAGGAAGGCGAGTAAATATTCCAGCGAGAGCAGGCCCGAAAACCAGAAGACCGGGATCAGAAGGTAACCCAGCACCTCGACGAGTGGGCCCAGCACATCGACGAAAAAGATATTGCCAAAACCAACCACACCTACGCGCCCATAGCGAGGGTTCATAAACATATCGATATGCTTGAAAAAAGTCTCGAGCGATCCCCGGTGCCAGCGTGCGCGCTGTCGTTTGAGGACTTTCAAGGTCTCGGGTGCTTCCGTCCAGCAAACCGGTTCCGGCACATAAGCGATCCTGTAGGGGCGCTTGGCCTGACGACAATATTTGTGGAGCTTGATCACCAGCTCCATGTCTTCGCCTACCGTGTTGCGACTGTATCCACCAACCTTGATAACAGCGCTTCGCAGGAACAGGCCAAATGCGCCGGATATGATGGTGAGCGTTCCAAGTTTGCTCCAGGCCAACCGCGCCATCAGAAAGGCTCTGAGATATTCGACAACCTGAAAGAGTGCCAATGGATTTCTGGGCATACGCACTCCGGTCACGCGCCCGTCTTCAATGTCGCATCCATTGGCGAGCCTCACCGTTCCCCCAACGGCAATGACATGTGCCGGATCGTCCACGAACGGGCTTACCGCCCGGATGAGCGAGTCAGATTCCAGAATGGAATCTGCATCCATGGAGCAGAACACAGGCGAACGTGACACGTTGATGCCAGCATTTAACGCGTCTGCCTTGCCGCCATTTTCCTTGTCGACAACAATCAGACGCGGAATGCCCGGTGCGCCATAGATCCCGCGAATGGGTTTGTGGTCGATATCTGTTGGGAAGGCACGTGCAAGAGGTTGAAGTCCGAATGCATCCTTCAGCGTCTGCATTGTGTTGTCTTTTGATCCGTCATTGATGACGACGACTTCGAAGGTGGGATATTCGAGCGCAAGCATTGAACGCACGCTGTCCACAATAGTGAGTTCTTCATTGTAAGCAGGCGATAAAAGCGCAATCGGGGGCGCCAGGTCCGCATAGCGTTTCCACAGGAGCGCCAGCCGCCGGACGGGCGGATTGGTAGTCAATTCGCGCGCGGCAAGCGCGAGCTGAATTAGATAGATAAGGTTTTGCAAAAGCCCGACCACAATAATGAACAGGGTCGTCCAGCCGGCAATCTGAATGAGATTATTAGAGATCGTATCGGTCAAGCGAACGCCTCCTCATCAAGTGTTAGGGCAGCGGTGCGGGCGGCAATAGGGTTGGTTTCGTCGTCAGAAAGACGTTGAAGAATCTGATGCCCGTTATGGCCAAAAATCAAAAGGGTTTTTGATGCCCGGAATCGAACATCCCAATCATTGTCTGAGACGAGTTTGGTAATTGCCTGCGTGAACTCTTGAAGGTCCAGGAGTCCGATTGCTTCGGCGGCTTCAGCCCGGACTTCGGCTGCCGGGTCTTCAAGTGCGGTTTCGAGAAATGACGTGTCATCCGGCGTCACGCCCAGAAGCCCTATGGCGTCAATTGCCGTCGCGCGTAACTGGCTCGAGGAATGCTGGGCGTCTCTGACAAGCACGTCGATGCTGTCCGTAATAGCGAAGTTTCCAAGCGTCTTCAGCATCATGGCGCGCACATAAGGCGGGTCACATGCGATCTCTGCGCGGTCGATAAGAATATGGGGATCAATCCGAACAATGGCCTCAAAAAGGCCGGCCATATCAGTCGAGGTTTTGTCCTGTTCGAGACCGAACTGATCAAGAAGTTTGCCGAGATCGGGGTCTTCTCCGGCAGACAAGAGGGCCTGAGAAAATATCACGCGGTGTCCGGTCATGGTTTTCGGTCGTGACAGGGCATTCCAAAGCGCTCCACGCGCCTGCTCGTCTGGAAAATGCCCGAGGGCCTCAGCCGCCAGCACTCTGAACCTCGGATTCGAACTGTTGAGAAGTTTTATCAGCCGACGCTTGATATCGAAGCCTGCAAGGCGGTCCAGAAACTCGGTCATCGCCGCGCCTCGGACCATTGTTGAGGTTTCGACGATTGTTTGCGCGACAACCACAATCGAACGGGTCAGATCAGCCAACACGCTGGCATCGTCTTCCGATCGTTTTCGCAATAGCAGGTGTTCAACCAACTGTTTGCGCCGTTCTTCTCGCTCAAGTGTGGAACGATTATTCGCTATCCGGCTGAGAATCAGCGCTAGCATGAAGACGATCGAAAAAAGCGCCATCACAATCGAACCATACCAGAGAAGCGTCAGTTCAGCCTGGAACATCAAAAACGCCAGTTCGTGGCAAACACGACACCTGTTCGATCATACGCGCCGCGCTCTTCTGAAAGCGCGAACACCTGAAAACCGCGATCCTCGAAATCAAACCGACAACCCAACTGAACCGTTCGGACGTCGACTGTGATCCCTTCAGAGGTTTCTGGCGCATCGACATAGCCAATCAGAAGTCGGGCAATGCGGGTCGCCTGCCATTCACCATTCAGTGCGAAACCGGATCGGCTCTCTCCGGCTTCGTCAGACAGCCCGATGAGGTTTGCGCCGATCCGATACCGGTCATTATGAAGACGCAGCTGAAGCCCTGCACCAAGCGACTGTACATCGCCTGAAGAAAAGCTGGCTGTACTGGCGTCAATGCGTGTCCAGAGTTCAACGCCCCTATCTTTGGACGAGACCAGTGGAAATTCTGATCCTGCTCTGAACTGGAATTCCGGACGAAAATCGCCATCAGGTGCCGTCCCGACTGAGGCAAACAGGAGAGTACGGTTCTTGAGCGTATGTGTCAGGCCGGCATCGACATAGACGTCTGAAATGTTGAACCGATTGGCATACTGAAGGCCGATTGTGGCGCTGGTGTCTTCCGAGAATTGATAGCCGAGTGCGACATCAACCTGCTCCCATGAGGGGAGGCTGTTCGAGAGATCACTGTATCCAAGGCCGATGTCTGCTCGCCATTTTTTTACATCCGGAGTGGCATTGATCTGACGTCTCAGCGCGCGAGTGTCTTCTGTATCTCCGGCGAGTGACAAATACTCTTCAGCCGGCTCACGATTGCCTCTGAACCATTCAAGCCGGGCAAGTCCGAGATATGCATCTGAATAGTCTGGGGCGATTTCAATTGCGCGCTTGAGTGCCGCCTCGGCCTCGTCGTAATTTTCGAGGGTCAGATGCGTAAGCCCCAGCTGGACCCAGGCATCCGAATTTTCAGGATTTTCCTGGGTGAGATCGGAGAAAATCTGCGCTGCGGTTTCCAGGTCACCGGCATATCTCGCGGTCAGTCCATCATCAAATGAGGCTTGGCCATAGGCGTTGCACGTCATGCCAAGGATGACGATGGTGAAGGAAAGAAGCCTGGTGCGGAATCTCATGACAGGATGTACCGGTCTCCGACAAATGAATGCTAGCTCTGCTCCGAAGTGTCGCCCGGTCCCGCAAATAATACGTTAAGTTCCACTGTAATGTCGCAGGTTTTCCTTTATCGGTGCGCCGATGAGCGGGCTGCATTCATGCCTTTGGACTGAGCTGAAAGCTGCGTGATGTGGCGCCGGCTTGCTTTGCTTTCGGTGGTTCTGAAAACAGGCATTACGGTCAGATCGTGAATGCGCCATCAAGAATGTCTGTGGTCAATGCTCTGAGCACATCATCCATCGGTGCGTCTTCACTCACAAACTCTGCACGCTCGCGAACCCGAGCAATTGTCTTTGCGATATCCGGACCGATGTCCTGATCGGTCAGTTCGCCGCGATGAAGCCGAATTTCGAGGGCCTGGGTTGTCGCGAGAAGATGAGCGGCTGCGACCTGAGCCACCAGCGTATTCACACGAAGGGCGTCTCGTGAGGCAATCGTGCCCATGGAGACTTTGTCCTGGTTGTGGCACTCCGTCGACCGGGAGAAGACGCTTGCGGGCATGGTAAGCTTACAGGCTTCAGCCGTCCATGCGGACACACCGATTTGTACAGCCTTGAAGCCGTGATTGATCGGCGCACGTTCGCCCGTGCTACCTGACAAGTTGGACGGCAGGCCGTTGGAAAAACGTGTGTCCACGAGCGTTGCAACCTGACGATCCATAAGGTCAGCCAGATTGGCGACCTGCACCTTCAGCGAGTCGGCGACATAGCAGACATGGCCACCATAGAAGTGGCCGCCATGCAGAACGTCGCCTGTTTCCGGGTCAAATAGCGGGTTGTCGTTGGTGGAGTTGATTTCAGTCGTCAGAATGCTTTCGAGCGATGGCAGAGCATCAGAGAGCACGCCAATCACATGAGGTGCGCATCGGATGGAATACCGATCCTGCATGCGCTGCGCCTGATGGCGCTCTGCGAAAGGCGCAAGGTCTGATCGGATGCGCGCGGCAACATCCATCTGTCCGGCATGGGGTTTTGCATTGAACAGGCGTGCGTCGAAGTGCTTCGGATTGCCAAGAATGGCGAGGCACGTCATGGAGGTCATGCGTGTTGAGAGCTCGATCAGGCGATGGGCCTGACGGATTGCAAGCGTGGTGAGCGCCGACATGACAGACGTACCATTCATCAATGCCAGGGCTTCTTTCGGCTTGAGCTTAATCGGCGTCAGACCTTCTTCAGCAAAAGCGTCAGACGAGAGCTTTACGCTACCCTTGTGAAGAACGCGACGTTCACCGGCCAGGGCGCCGGCGATGTATGATAGTGGCGTCAGGTCGCCAGACGCGCCAACCGAGCCTTCCGCAGGAATTTGCGGCAGGATGTCGAGGCGCAACATGTCCGTCAGTCGTTCGACCAGTTCGAGACTCACGCCTGACCAGCCCTGAAGGAGCGATGACAGACGCACCGCGATCACGGCACGTGTTTCTTCAGGAGAGAGGAAACGCCCGAGGCCGCAACCGTGGAACCGCGTCAGGTGCAGTGGCAGTTCTTCAACAAGTTCGGGCGGTACTTCGCGAACCACACTGTCGCCATATCCTGTTGTGACGCCATAAATCTTGCCGTCATTCGCCAGCATATCGCGGACATGTTTTGCTGATCGCTCAATCCGCTGAATAACGCCCGGATGGCTGCTCAGAGCGACAGGCATTTTCTTGAAGGCGATCCGCTCGAGTGAGGCGAGATCCAGAGAGTGTTCTCCGAACTGGAACATGACAGGTTTCTCTTTGATTTCAGAGCTTGTGGAAGAGGCGAATAATGGGGTTCAGGTCAGCCGATCGTGCCCGAGGCAACGGCTGTGCCATTGGTCGAAAAACTAAAACTCAGCTGCTTTTTGGTGTCATTGAATTTCAGCTTCATAAGAATGGACTCATTCGGTTGAATGACCCGATTGAATTTCAGACGGTTGATACTGTGTGTTCCCGGACGAACAGCCCACAATTCTTCAGCTGCGGTGACAGCCATGTGGACCTGAGACAAACCGGGAAGAACCGGGTGATCACGGAAATGCCCCTCAAACCATGGAAAGGCAGGGTCAGCATCGAAGCGAAGATCGGCCTCCATGTTTTCCTTCTGATCGATTTCTGCGTTCAGGATGTCGAGCATTCTCGGACCTTCGAATAGATCGGCCAGCATCCTGGCCGAAAGTTTGGATTGGGCGTTTCGAGGAATATCGGAGAGAAACCGCCATCTTTTAGGGAGTTCAGCCGGTTCCAGCATGCCCGACAACGCTTTGACAAGATGACGGGAGAACCGAAATGCGCCAAGGCTTACCAATTGGGCACGACCTGCATCGGAGGGCACAAGAACAGCGCTAAGGCGTTCGCGCCCCTGGGTCTCGGTAACGATGACGGCAGCCTCTTTAACGAGCGGACTTTCCGTCAGTTTGCTGCTGACGCGGCTCAGCGACACTCGCTTGCCCTCGATCTTGGCAATCTGGTCGGCGCGCCCTTTGTGGCGGAATCGGCCATCGGGTTCGATTTCGACCTGATCTCCCATCTCAATCATGGCCTGATCGGGTATGTAGTCAGATACGATCTGCAATGTGCCGCTTTCGCTGCAGCGCGCCTGGACACCAGAAAGAGGTGTCCAGATGCCGTTTCCTTCAGGTGTCTGCTGGCGCCAGGCAACGCCGCCCGTTTCAGTGCTGCCAAAAATCTCGATTGGCAGCTGACCGAGCAGGGCCTGAGCGCCATGTGCGGCTTCAGTCGGCAGATTACCACCAGATGACAGGATGGCCCCTATACCTGACACGTCGTCGATTTCTTCAGCAGCAATACGGGTCAGATGCGCAGGGCTGGAAACGATCAATGCCGGCTGTCTGGAGCGCGTGGACTCAAGAAGGGCCCGCCAGGCCAGAGGTGCTGCATCAGCCGCGATGACGCCACTCAAAAGCGGAAAGCCGATACGGAACAGAAATCCATAAATATGCTGGTGTGAAACCGACCCGCAAACCCAGTTGAACTGACTATCGAAACGCTTGCTCCAATAGCGTGACTCGGCCTCGAGTACGCTGATGGGCTTCTCGATCAGCTTTGGGTTTCCAGATGAGCCGGATGTGTAGATGACGAGGACAGGGGCAGCATGTCTGATGCCGGACAGGTCGGCATCAGCCGCAATGTCAGAGGACAGTTCAATCTGGTGAGAGCCACTCTGGAATTCGCCCAGACTGTTTTCCGGGGTCAGCCCGGCGACTTCGGCGCAAAAACTGGCACCGGCCTGGGGCAGCAAGATGAGCTTGCGTCCGGTCTGCGCGGCGATCAGAAGTGCGCTACACATCCTTGCAGCCGATGCGGTAAAGACAAAAAGCGGGTCGGCTGAACCCTCTAAGGATGGCGCCAGACGTGCAGCAGCTTCCCGGATCTGACCGGCCGTAATGGCGCTACCACTTGCGGTGATGAACAGCGTGCGGTCAGCGTCCGCATCGCAGAGTTGACCGATCAGCGTCGTTTCAGATGTGTGATCAGCGGTCATGGGTCATCACCAGTTTGCGAAACAGGAACTCACCCGAGAACAGAGCGCCCATCAGGACATAGCTGATGAAGCCATTGTAAAGCGCCCAGAGTTCGAAACTCGCAAAGACCGCCGTCCAGAGTGCGACCAGCATGTTGCAAAACAAAAACCCGCACCAGACTTCAGTGACGCGGCGCGTATAGCGAACACCGTCTTCTGGAAGGTGGGGTTCGGCGATGCGTGCAAATCGTTCAATCATGGTCGGCGGATTGAAGAGACTAACAACAAACATGGTCAGCATAGCGCCCGTCATGAAGACAGGATAAAGCCGCAAACCCAGATCAGCATCAATCAGGCTCGTGACCCAAAGCAGCCCGACGCCAACCAGACTTGCGATCAGCAAAGACCGCGGCGTGTTCGTCCAGTTGGTTAAGGAGCGGACAAGCAAGGCGATGACCAGCAGCATGACGATCCAGAATGGGTTGAGAAAGCGGATCAGCAAAAGCGCGATCAGCGGGTAGGCGATTGCGGCCAATCCGACCAGCACATTGACCAGACGCAAGGCCATCAGCCGGACTTCTCCTAGCTGTTCAGAGACTGAATCAGGTCAATCAGATTGCTCATTGTCCGGACTTCTTCGAATTGCTCAGGACTGACCTTTTGACCAGTGCGCTCCTGAATGCGAACCATCATGTCCACACCGTCAATGCTGTCCAGTCCGAGATCTTCCATCAGGTCCGCTTCGGGTGTGATGTCTGCCTCATCAATCTCGAACAGCTCGATGAGATCGGCTTTGATCATGTTGAATGCTTCTGCACGGTCCATGACGTTATGCACTCCTGCGCGTTTCGACCATTGTAGCAATGGAGCGTACATTCTTGAAAAACTCGGCCAGTTTTTCGTCTTTGGAGTCGAGCTTCACGCCATATTTTTTCTGAATGGCAACGCCCAGTTCAAGCGCATCAATGGAATCGAGCGCCAGGCCGTCAGAGTCAAAGAGATCTTCTTCTACACCAATCTCTTCGGGCGTTGCGTCTTCAAGGTTCAAAACCTCGACGATCATTTCCCGGATTTCGTTTTCAAGTGCGGTGGTCACTTTTGTATTTCCTCTTCGATCCGACGCTGAACATCGTCGGTTAATTTCCGAACACCAATCGGACCCTGTTCATAGGCTGGGTTATTAGCGGTCTCAATCACATCTACAAAACGAATTTTCCAATGCGGTCTAGTGACCGGAATTGAATACCAGGGTTCGTGTTTGCGGAGTGTCGGTGGCGAAACCTCAATGCTGATCATCATAACCGGCGCATGAGCTTTCATAGTGAAGTGCGCAAAGCCGCGCTGATAGACCGCAGTCTGGTTAACGGGCGTACGCGAGCCTTCAGGGAAAATACACAGATTGAAGCCGTCATTCAGAGTGTCTGCGCAGTCGGAAACCAGTTTCTCCGGATCGCCGAGATTCGGAATGAAGTTGCAGGCTTTCACGACGCCAGACATGAATGGGTTGTTCCAGACGCCTTTTTTGACCACGGCGCGGGTATTGCGCATGAAGGCCATCAGAAAGACCACGTCTATCAGGGAGGGGTGGTTCGCGACGACGACCGTCCCGCGGCAGTTTCGTAGCTTTTCCGCGCAATCGATGTCGTAGGTCAGAACGCCCAGCCCACGCATGATATCAATATAGAGGCGCCAGGCTTTGTGGACCGAGAGCTGCGCGATGGCGGCACGCTTTGATTTGTCGCGAATGATGAGATTGATCAGCGGGAACCAGATCAGTGCCATGACCAGACCGGCAATACCGAACAAGGCGAAAGACAAACCGGTTCCGACAAGTCGCCAGGCGCGGCTGAGCGTCCATTTTCCGCCTTCGATGATGCGCACGCTTGTCGCGGTGTTGCTCATGCCGGAACACCTTTCTCCATCGCGTCGAAAAGCGCAAACACGCCATCGAGATCAGATGCGCGCAGAAGGGCTGTGAACTCAGTAGCGTTGGCGTCGGCCTGGCCGTTGGCGCTGATCAGCGCTGCAAAATAGTATTCGTGGTCAATTGTATTGAACGGCGCGTACTCTTCGGTCAGAGGCGTATCAGCATAGATGATGATCAGCTGATCCGCGCCGTCCCTGAGCCGCGCCAGAGCCTCGGTATAGAGCGCGTTGAGCGTGCGTGCTCCTGCAGCGATTGCTGAATAGTCGGCATGTATCTTCATCAGCTGAGATGCCAGTCCAACTGACGCATTGTGCACGGAAAGGGAAAAACGTGTCGGGGATAGAACGTCTTCGCCGTTTAGCTGTTTCAGAAGCTGCAGGGTGTTGGACGCAACTGTGCCATAGCGCGAGCCCAATACCATCGGGATATCGCCCAGTTCTTCTCCGAGGCCCATCACGCAGGCAATCACACACTTCTCGAAGCGCGACAGCCTGCGGGTCGTCGCTTTCGGCAGCTCTTTCAGGGGTAAGGCAGAGTGATAGTGCCTTGGTTCTCCATCTCTGTCAGAGATTGCCGCTAGCGCGTTTATTTTTATGTGCCCGTGCGATTGTTCCGGATGTCCCGCCACCCGTTTCCCCTTGTCTAAACTTTCGTTTATCCTCGACGGATTTAGACGGTAAAATCAACCTGGCAAATGAGATTGGGCACAAATATCGTTGGTTTTAGGGAAAATCCCGCACAAATAGTTGTAGGTGTTGCCGTTCGGCATCCCCTTTACCAACGCTGGCGGCGACCGAATCAATCTGCGCTGGCAGACCTTGCTGAAGCCTTGGCGAGCGAACGTCTTGTTGAAGGCAGAAGCGTTCTGGCGAAGTCGCGTTCGCATAGCCGGGGTGTGTCGGTAGCTGCGGTTTCATCAGACACCATGGCTGTGGGTATAGATGTTGAATGGATGTCACCTGACAGGCGGTGGCTCGATATTATCTCCATGTTCGCACCGTCTGCGCCAGACCGGTCACCAGATATGGTGATGTTGGCGAAAGCCTGGACCTTTATTGAGGCGTTCTACAAAGCAGAGCAGGCCTATCCTGTTGAAGCGGATGTGATGGAGATCCTTCATGCTGACCTGCCTGAAGGCACGCCAATTACTTTGTTGAGTGGCGCAAGCGTGCAATTCACCATGCTGGCGGGCGGTTTTCCGATGGCCGTCTACTGGACGGCAGAAGGCAAGGGCGCACAGATCAGCTATGTGTTTGCTGAACCCGCTGATATCGAGGCAGTTTAAGGCGTCTGAGCATTCGGATCGGCACACGAACCGGCGATTGGACGACTAGTCGGGTATGCATGAGCGATATCCGAACGTTGTCGGCCAACATCCGGAAATTGGAGACATTCTCTTCCGGATAGGTCACGCTGACGGGCAGTTCGATATTTCTGAGGCCTCGCCAGTTCAGATGCACCAGAATTTCAGTGTCGAAATCCATGCGATTGCCAATGAATTCCCCGGAAATCACGGCCAGCGTCTCAGAAAGCGGGTAGGCCCTCAGGCCGCACATGGAATCTGAAATTTCGTTTCCCATGGTTTGAAGGCGGACCCAGAAATGCGTTATTTCGCGGCCAATTTTGCGGGATTTCGGAATGCTTTCATCATAGACGGGCACCGCGCAGATCACGCTGTGCGGATGTTCGGCCGCGAGTCGGGCGATTTCCGGTAGGGCTGTCACATCATGCTGACCATCTGCGTCGAGCTGGATGGCATGAGACCAGCCGAGCTCGCCCGCCAGACGAAATCCAGACTTTACAGCGCCGCCCTTGCCTTGATTTTCAGTCGTTCTGGAGAGCTTCACAGTCTCGCGGCCGGTGCAGATATCCCGTATTTGCGCAGAGATGTCGGGCGCATTGCCGTCATCAATCACGATCACCGGCATGGATAAGGTTTGCAGGTGATCCAGCAATCCGGGAAGAGCCCGTGTGTGCTTATAGGTTGGGATGATCACCCCGATCTTGAAATCGCTCATCGTTTTGTCTTTGTGATGCTTAGGCGAGCTGTCGCAGAATTTGCTGTTATTTGCTGTTTTTTCTTCTGTCAAAACCGTCTAGGAAAAGGGCCAGCCTGAGTCGAGGCTCAAGATTTAAATCTACTTGTAGGAGGGGTAAATGAAGTCGAAGATTTTGATGCTTGCCGTAGCAGCCGGAATTGGATTCACGCCCGCAGCAATGGCTGCTGACAGCATCGATACCTTTTCAATCCAGGAAGCTATGAACTCTCAGAACTTCAAGGACCGTCTGGGTGACTTCACTTTTGTGTGGGGTGACAGCGTTTCTGGTCAGCGCATTATGTCGACATCGACGCGCAAAGCGACCAATGGAATCAATAAAAGCGACAAGGAAGCCTGCGAGTGGGCACTTCTGTCTGCCCTGATTGCGTTCAAAGAGCAGGCCATTTCCAAAGGCGGCACGTCCGTTCAGGGGATCAAGTCCAATGTCACGGGTCAGCCGTTTTCGAGTACGACGGAATTTCAGTGTAAATCTGGCTGGACCAATTCGCGTGTGTATCTCGAAGCTGAGATCGTGAAATAATATCGCAGCTCACCGGTACTGAATATTCTAACGGCGTCCTGACAGATCAGGACGCCGTTTTTTGTTGTCAGAAGTCGTCGTTCTGCGCAGGGCGCTTACTCTGTGCGGCCTTCCAGACGAAGGCGATGCTGGCCGCATGCGTGAAGTCTTCGGTCAGAAGTGGACCGTCCTTGTTCTCAGCGCCTGCAAAACTGCGGCCCTGATAGGTCAGGAAAATCTGAAACTTGTCGGTCAGCTCTTTTGTCCAGGATGCACGAAGCCCGGTCGAAATATAGCCCGCTGAGGCGTCATAGGCAGGGCGTGTCGCGGTCGCAAACTGCGTCGGGACTTCATACCAGTAATCCGCCAGGCTCTCGTCTGCGAAGGTTGAGAACAGCGTGACTGACCAGCTCGACCGCAGCTCGCCGCCGTATTTGCGCTGATAGATGAGCTGTGGTTCGGCGATATAGCCCGCATGGTCAATCGATGTGAAATCCGTTGAAGCAACTGCGCGAACAGGCACGTGGATCCGCCATTCTTTTCGGCCATCGCTCTGCCATCCGGTGTCAGAGAGGCGAATAATGGCCTGCGGACCAATCTGGAAGAGATAATCGAGATCAGGCATGCCCTGACGCGCGCCGTCATTGTCTGAATTCGCCGAATAGGCCGCGTCCAGAGAGACATCGAGTTCGAACCGCTTTTCCTTGGCAGCAATCGCGCGTGCGACGCCGTATTCGCCGAACCGGATGCGTTCTCCGCGATAGATGAAGAGTGGGGCGGCGACACCCTGAACGCTGGTATCAGATGCGCCTGGATAGTCTGGCCCATTCAGCACTGATCCGCCAATGCGAAACTCCCACAAGGGTTCGTCAGGCGTATTTGCATTTCGAGTTTCATCTGACTGAGCAGATGCCGGAAGGGCAGTCGCGCAGAGTATCGACAGGCCGAGCGAGACGGCTTTGAGTGTTGAAGACATCTTATTCCCCCTCAAACAGATGATTAGTCGTAATTGCTGATAACGAGGGAAGTATTAATTCCGCCAAACGCAAAATTGCTCGACGCGAAAGCGTTGCTGGAAACCTGACGGCTCTCGCCCATAACATAGTCGAGCTCAGCACATTTCGGGTCAACATTGGTGAGGTTCGCAATCGGCGAAATGCGGCCTTCTTTGAGCATCTCGATGCCAAGGTGAACCTCGATCGCACCACACCCGCCCAGTGAGTGGCCGAAATTTCCCTTCAGTGTGTGGAAGGGAAGTTTGTCGCCATATACAGCCCGGCTTGCATGACTTTCCTGAATATCTCCAGCTACCGTCCCGGTGCCGTGTGCAGAGATAAAGGAGAGGTCGTCCGACGACATGTTGGCCGATTGCAGCGCCTGTCTCATGACGAATTCCTGAGTGACGCGATTTGGTTGTGAGATATGAGACCCGTCGCAGTTCGTGGCATAGCCGACAACTTCCGCGATCGGTTTGGCTCCACGCGCGAGGGCGTGCTCCAGCTCTTCCAGGATCAAAATCCCGGAGGCCTCACCGATAACAAGGCCATCGCGACTTTCATCGAAGGGACGCACGGCGTGTTGCGGATCATCCTGCCGGCGAGATGTCGCGTACAGACGGTCGAACACCATGGTCATGGTGATACAGAATTCGTCTGCGCCACCGGCAAGCATGACATCCTGCGCACCAGATTGAATCGCCTCAAAGGCATAACCGATCCCCTGAGATGCGGACGTGCAGGCGGAAGAGGTGGTGATGACACGGCCCTGAAGGCCAAAAAAGACAGCTATATTTGCAGGGCCTGTATGGCTCATCATACGGATATAGCTGGTCGCATTAAGACCGCTGGATTTGCCGGTCTCCATGAAGCCGACAAACGACCGGACTGGCTCAGTGGACCCGAAGGACGAGCCTGCAGCGACCCCTGTGCGGCCGGACTTCAGAACGGGATCGTCTGTGAGGCCCGCGTCTTCCAGCGCTTTTTCCGCGTTGTAGACCATGAGGGTTGCGACGCGGCCCATAGAACGGGACTTCTGCCTGGGATAGGCTTTTTCGTGCTTGAAGGAGTCGATCGGACCACCCAGGCGCGCGTTCAGGTCCGACATTTCATCCCATTCCGGCATATAGCGGATGCCGGCTTTGCCAGCATGTAGTGCTGGACCGATGTCTTCCCAATGTTCACCAAGTGCCGTCAGAGACGACAATCCGGTGATGACGACGCGGCGCATCAGATAAGTCCTCCATTCACCCCGATAACCTGGCGAGTGATATAGCCTGCTTCATCGGAGAACAGAAAGTCTGTTGTTGCGGCTACTTCGTCAACGGTCCCGATGCGTTTCATGGGAATCGCTTCCATCACTTCTGGGCGAACGGATTCGGCCATGTCGGTACCGATGAGACCAGGAGCGACAGCGTTGACGGTGATCTTGCGGGAGGCAAGCTCAACGGCCAGCGCTTTTGCAGCGCCGATTAGTCCGGCTTTTGCAGCCGAATAATTGACCTGTCCGCGATTGCCCATCACACCGGAAACAGACGCCATCACCACGACCCGACCACCCTTGCGGGCGCGAACCATGGGCATGATGAGCGGATGAACCACGTTGTAAAACCCGTCCAGCGCAATGCGCGTGACGTCCTGCCAGTCCTGCGGTTCAATCGCGGGAAACGCATTGTCACGCGTGATTCCAGCGTTTGCGACGATACCCCAATAGGGGCCGTGTTCAGCAATGAGGGTTTCAAGCTTCTCCCGGGCTGTATCGCCGTCACGAACATCGAAGCCGACGATGCGACCGGTGCCGCCATTTTCGATGACTTGCTTCAGGGTTTCTTCTGCGCCCGCTTCGTCTCGACCGTAATGGACGGTAATATCAAATCCGCGCTTCGCCAGCCGTTCGGCAATGCCGCGCCCAATCCCTTTGGAAGCTCCGGTAACCAAAACACGGCGGGCAGAATTTGTGGATGATGTCATGTCGGAATCAGACCTGAGAAAGGAAAGCTATCGGGTCTTCGGGGCGATAGACGTTGATAATGCCAAGCGCAATCTCCAGTCCCGCATCAGTTTTCACGCTACAGTCGAAAGATTGCATTTCACCTTCAGCAAGCAAAGGCTTAGCCTCAGTTATCACACTGTCGCCAGCTTGCAACCAATCACACATTGTTTGAAATTTGCGGCAGCCGAGCAGAAATCCAATCGCGGGTGGTTCACCCGAATCGCGGCGGATAGCGCCATCATAAGCGGAAATGCTCTGCGCCATGATTTCAAAAGTCACATAGCTCGGCATGCCTCTGCCGGGCTGAAAAAACGGGCTTGATTCGGAAATGACCGTCCGTGTCTTGATGTGAGATTGATCAAATTCGAGAACATCGTCGACGAGCAGCATAGGCGGTTCGTGTGGAACGAACTCTCCGGCTGGCGGAAAATCTGATTTCTGAAACGACACGCTACTCTCGACCTATGACAATGACGGCATTGCTGCCACCGAACGCATAACTGGCGCACAGGCTGGTTTCAAGGCGCGATGTTGCGGCCTCCTGAGGCGCAGTAAGTCGAATGCCTGCCAGTTCCGGGTCGCGATTGCCGTCATAAATGTGAGGTGGGTAAAACCCATTCTTCATTGCGAGCAGGTTGATGGCGAGTTGAATCGCTCCAGCCGCACCAAGCGTGTGCCCTGTCATGCCTTTGGTCGACATAGCCGGCTTTTCCGGGCCGAAAATGCGCATCACGACCTGGCCTTCTGCCAGGTCATTCAGCTCTGTTCCTGTGCCGTGCATATGAATGAAGTCGATGTTCTCAGGTGACAGGCCGGCTTCACCCAGAGCGGTGCGCACGGCGCGTTCGGCCTGGGTTCCCTCGGGGTCTGGTGAGGAAATGTGATAGGCATCCGATGTTTCTGCACCGCCAAGCAGTTTCCATTCTGAAGGCGTTTTCGACAGAATAAACAATCCACCGCCTTCCCCGATATTGATGCCGTCACGTGTCGCGCCATAGGGCGAACACTGATCGGCAGAAACGCTGCTCAGCGCGTGAAAGCCGTTTACTGTCAGCGCCGAAAGTGAGTCGACCCCGCCGCAGATCACGGCATCTGCCATACCGGTCCGGATCAGACGCATGGCGCTGATCATGGCTTTTGTAGCAGATGTGCAAGCGGTCGAAACGGTGTAGCTTGGTCCTTCCGCGCCAATTTCTTGGCTTATATGATCAGCCAGATCGCCAAGTTCCTGATCAGCAAACTTGTAATCTTCAGGCCAGCTGCCATCGGTCAGCCGATTCTTCAGTGTACCGAGCGCTTCTTCGATACCCGTCGTGCTGGTGCCGACAATCACCGCAATCCGTTCCGCGGGCACGGAGGCCTTCAGTTGTTCGATCGACGGCGCAAGGTGTTCCAGAAGTGTCGAGGCTATCCGGTTTGTCCGCGTGCGGCCTTGCGCGCTTTCCGGTAACTCGGAAGGGAGAGCTGCCAGCTTTGTTTGCGTGCCGTCATTCAGCTTGAATGGCGTGTCGGGGCGAGGTGGCTCTAAGGATTTGAGACTGAGTAGTGTCTCTTCCCGGTTCATCCCCAGTCGCGACATGACGGCGTAATCATTTATGTAAATGCTGGTCATGCTTACCCGTTATTCCGTGTAAATCGACAGGGAGTACTGCCGTTCCTGATTAACCAAACGGTTGTAACTACGCCCTTTATTGTCCTCAAGGCCGTAGTCGATTTCGACCAGGGTCATGTCATCTCGTTCGACCATGCGAGATGTTTCACTGACCTTCAACTCAGCTCCCGCAGGCAATGCAGCCCGAATGATGCCTTCCGGCCAACGCACCAGAAATATGTCAGCCAGTATGTTGAGGGCATCGAGTTCGTCAGGCGCAATGATGAATCGTTCCTGCTCAATTCCGTCTGCGGTCCAGTCGATATTCATGATCCGTGGCCCGGATACGGTGAGCAGCACAACTGAGAATTTGTCCGGCTCGCTGGTGACGTGCGCCTGAAACGCTTTCGTCTGGCCATCATAATTTCCGATCAGCGTCTGGCTTTCACTGAAAGGCTCTGCCAGTCCCGGTCGCTTTGGCAGTGTCAGGATGACGTCCCTGGCAATCGGGACCTCATAGCCGTCGTGACGATCTGCGAGAGTCTTCGAAGTTGTCGTGCACGCTGCGATGAAAACGAGAGATACACAAATCGCAGACGCAAACGCCCTAGGCATCAGCCGTCAGTCGGTCAACGAGATGGAAGAAGCGCTTCGGATCTTTCACGATCGGGTTTTTCCGGTCCCAGGCATAGCCTGCAAGGATAGACGTAAAGTGGCGCGAAATGTCTTCGTTCCGATCTTCTAGAAAGATCAGGCGCTGGAGCAGGCCTGTATACCAGGCGTTCACGCAGGCACGGAAGGCTTCAACGCCAACCTTCAGTTCCTGTTTGAAATCAATGGCCCAATCGACTGTCTGGCCACGCAGTTGACGGTCAACAGCATCAGCCGCCAGCGAGGCCGACTTCATGGCGATCGTCACACCGGAAGAAAAGACGGGATCCAGAAACTCAGCGGCATTTCCCAGAAGTGCGTATCCATCACCGGTCAGGTCACTCACATTGCGGGAGAAGCCCACGATCTCTGATGCCGGGCGCGCCTCTGTAGAGTTTGCGAGTACATTGGCCATAAAGCCAGAGTCGGACATCCATGCCTGCAGGCGATCTTCCGGCGTTTCGCCGCGAGAGAGGATGGTTTCATCCTTGCCGACGACACCGATGGACGACATGCCATTGGCGAGTGGGATCAGCCAGAGCCAGACCTGCGGGTCATCTGGATGAACCGTGATGAGGATTTTGTTGCGGTCGAAGTCGGGGTGATCTGCATGGTCGATGACGTGCTTGAAGCACGAGCGGCGATAGTCCTGATCGCTCGGGGTGTCGAGGTTCAGAAGGCGCGGCAACACCCGGCCAAAACCGGAAGCATCCAGCGTGAATTTCGATTCAACTTCGAAGGTTTCGCCAGCTTCATTTTCGACTGTCATAACGGGTTGATTTGACGACGGTGCGAAGCTGGTGACCTTATGGCCAAAATTGACCATAGCGCCTGCGCGGGCCGCACAACCGATCAATGTGTCATCGAACTGGTCGCGGCGGACCTGATAGACTGTCGCGGGACCTGCTGAGGACTTATCATGGAAATCAATGACGGCGGTTTCGCCATCCCGCCAGAAGATGGCGCCGTCTTTATATTGGAACTCGCGAGCTTCAATATCGGCGAGCATGCCGGCTTCTTCGATCAGCTCGACGCACATAGGCAGCAGGCTTTCGCCAATTGAGAACCGCGGGAAATGCTGGGCTTCAAAAACTTCTACATGCCAGCCCTTTTTGGCCAGAAGCGCAGCAGCAATAGCGCCAGACGGTCCGGCTCCGATGATCGATACGTCACATGTTTGTCTTTGCACGCGAATTCTCTCCAAAACGGGATATGCCTAACAACACGATAGTGTAACAAAAAGCGCAAATTACGCCGATTGCAATCGTTATCCCAAAGCTTTGAACCGGAAAAGTCTTGCTGAGGCTCAGAAGTCCCATCGACACTTCAGTTGTAGCCGCCCCTATCAGGACAGACGGCAGAGTCCAGTTTTCCCCGGTTGATCGAGCCTCCCAGAAAAATGCAGCATAATCAACACCAATGCCGAAAAGCACCATGCCGCCGGCAATGGAGAAGAAGGATACAGGAATACCAAACAGGCATGGGATAAAGATGCCGCCCAGCACTGCAGCAAATGGACATAATACGATTAACAGCGATCTTGGGCGGCGATAGATCAGAAAGACTACGATCATTGCAATCAGAGTCGCGATTCCAAGCGAGAGGCTCGTCAGATGGCGGTATTTCGCGAAAGCGTCAGAATAGGTCTGGGTAATATCAATCAGTTGGGCGTTGGGCCCGAGGTCCGGAGGCGAGGTTTCAAATATCGCCAGCTGAGCGATCAGGGCATGTTTGCCTGATGGAAGCTCTACATGCAGTTGGTCCAGCCAGCCAGGCCGTTGAGGGGTTGTGGGGGCTTCAGCTGACAAGGTGGGCAGGCCAAAAGTCGCCTGTGCGCGGCTGAGATAAGGGGTTTCAAGACGCGTTTCGATGGCTTGGCGCGCCGCAGCGCGCTTCTCCGCTGATGGGTCAAATCGTGTAAAACTGAAACCGATCAGCTTGTCTCGCCCGATCTCTTCAATTGCTGATTCTTCAGCTTGTCTTGCCTCTTCCAGAGTGTCACCAACAGAGACGAGATACCGGCCGGCTTGTCCGGCGTTCATCGCCTCTGAAACGCGTGCCTCTTCTGCCATTAACTGGGCATCTCTCGGTTGGAACTGTCGGACGTCGTCCAGAACAGAATATCTGAAAAGACCAAATATGGTCATTCCAACCAGCAAAACCGCACACACGACAAGGGCAGGGCGCCAGTTGAGAATACGGGCGGCTGTGTTCGCTCTGTCTCGCCAGGACTCGCTGGCTTTTGGAGTGTTTGACGGCGGCGCGTCGAATGGGATCAGTACCCATTGAACGAGTAGCCATGCGGTAAGAATACCGCTCACGGCGAACACAGCAAGCTGGGCGAACATGCCCACGCCAAGAAACCAGAGGCCAGCAAAACCGGCCACGGTGGTCACCATGGAAACGGTGAGTGGACGGCGTATGAAAGCGCGGCTTGTTCGCGGGTCTGGCCAGTCGTTACTAAACCGCGCGGCCATGGCATGGACGGCATAGTCTGCAACAATTCCCACAAGCATGGCGGCGAATACCAGCACCAGCAAATGGATTTGCGAGAAAACCAGAAGCGTCACGCTTAGTCCGGTCAAAATCGAACTGCCGATCAGCAAGGTCACGAGCACCAGCGAACGAACTCTTCGAAAGGCATAGAGAAAGATGAAGATGACACCAATCAGGCTGATGCTTCCGAAAATCGAGATTTCCTGCTTTGCAGAAGTCGCGCCGTGTTCGGCATGAAAAACGCTGCCCAGTCTTGCCATGGTGACGTCATCGTTCAACCAGCGTGCCTGCCATTCCGAAAGAATATCAGACACGGCCGCCTGTGTTTCAAAGGACCCCGCAGGCGTTGTCAGGCGCCCCGTCAGTAGTCCCGCCTGCTGAGACGTGTTGCCGAGTTCTCCAGAAAGGCAGTCGGAAAGTCGGAATGTCAGAAGAAAAGGGTCAGCGCGAAGAATGTCGCCAGAGACTGGTGTTCCGACGCCGAAAACCTGACCAACCGCTGAGTTCCAGACTTGTGCTGCGGCTTCATCGGTAAACTCATCGGCAGATGCCTCACAGAGGATCTCTCGTCGGTTCTGAAACACCCATTGCCCTGTGACATCGGCATCGGCCTGATCATCCAGGAAGATTTGGGAACTCGTGAGGCGCTGATTGAGGTCATCGCGCGCAGCCTTCACCTGCTCTGGGTCATCGCCATCAATCAGAAAAGCCACCCGATCTGCAAATGTGGAGGACAACGCCTCTGATATCTGCTGATCGAGCCGCTGGTCATCTGCATGAGGCAGGATGGATTGAATGTCTGTGTCAAAGATGGGGTTTGGCGTTGAAAACCGAATGGCAAGAAAGCTGCTGCAGATCAGGATCAGAGCGGCAAAAATTATGAATGCACGTTTTTGCTCTGACGCCTGCGTCTTCAACTATTCGTCTCCAAAGGCGACGCTGACAACATCCCCATTGGACTGGTGGATGGTGATGAGTTCAAGGGCGGTGCAGCCATTGAGCGTAATGGTTTTGAGATGCGAGGACAGCGCTTCACTTTTTGGGATGAAGACCAAGTCCCAACCTGATTCAGACATGTCTGATGACGCCCGGTCATAATGGTCTTCAGCGCCTTCCAAATCCCCTCGCATGATTGAGAGCAGCCCGGTTTCTGTCAGAAACGGATTGCCTCCACCGCCAGCATGAAGGGGCGTTTCGTCTCCTCCGGCGACCGATTGATAAATGCCGCTTTCTGTAATCCGTGTCGCGATATCGACAGGGTCGGTGACAAGCCAGATGACCTCATCATCAGAAATGGTCACTGTGCCAGTGGACACCAGCGGTCGATCAAGACCGGAAAGCGTCCGTGTCTGAGTAAAAGTCTGCTCGCCAGCCAAGGGCTTCATGGTCTCTGGTGATGGGCAGCTTGTCTCGGCAACCGCAACCTGCGTCGCGGCAATAACAGACGCCAGAACGAGACCAGTCGGGGGCTTCATCAAAGGAATGGCTCCAGTTTTTCGCGGAGAATAGCCGGCGCTTCCCACTGCATTTCGCCAGTCGTGGTATCCACGGCGACCTGAACTGTGTGCCCGGAGCAAAGTTTGTCGCCTGTTGCGGCGTCTCTGATTGTGAATTTGATCTTCAACCGGTTTTCCCATTCCACAAGATCAGCCCGGACAATAATCTTCATGCGCCAGCGCATGGGCCGCGCATATCGAACCTTCAGCTCAATCACGGGCCATCCATATCCGGAGGCTTTCATCTCGGGGTAACCGTAATTGATCATATCCATCAGCTCGACGCGGGCGAGTTCGAAAAAGTCCGAGTGATTGCCGTGCCAGACGATGTCCATCGGATCGAGATGATGAAATTGAATCTGTGTTTCCGCTTCAGCCGAAAGTATTGCCTTCATCAGCTCTGTGTCCTGTTTTCAGCCTGAATAGTGTCTGAATGCTTTGTGGTTTTTGCGTGATCGTCGAACTCTCCCCAATAGTCATAAAAGTTGAACCATTGGTAGGGCGCGATGTGAA